>NZ_JBHIPX010000011.1:0-67681 GCF_042196245.1 Bartonella sp. AP19HLJMH | reverse complement strand
CTTATAATTTTGATTGCAAACCTTTTATCGGCTTGTGCATTAGCACCAAAGCTAAAACAGCCCAATGATAGGAACCGTGTGCCCATTAATAAAACAATCCCTGCCGAAATCAAGCGAGGAGACAGATGAAAACAAAACAAGCAAAACCAGTGAAAGCCGAACAACTTAGAAGTTATTATGAAGAAAGCCGTGGCTTAGAACGTGATCTTATCAATGAATTTATAAGGTCGCGCAGAACGGCATGGCGTGTTGCGAGTACTGTGGGTCTTTTTGGCTTATTCGGTATGATATGTGGAGTTGTTGGATTTTCTCAACCAGCTCCAACTCCCTTAGTATTGCGCGTTGATAATACGACGGGTGCAGTTGATGTTATCTCAATCATGCGTGAACACGAAGAAAGCTATGGCGAAGTTGTAGATAGATATTGGCTAAATCAATATGTGCTTAACCGCGAAACTTACGACTACGATACTATTCAACTGAACTATGACACAACAGCACTTTTAAGTGCGGCATCTGTTCAACAAGAATATTATAAAATCTATGATGGAGAAAATGCACGGGACAAAGTGCTTTCCAACAATGCACGTATCACAGTTAAAGTACGATCAATCCAGCCTAATGGACTCGGTCAAGCAACTGTACGTTTTACGACTCAGCAACTTGACAGCAACGGTGCTGCTACTGGACCAAAACAGCACCAAATTGCAACAATTGGTTACACCTATGTTGGTGCACCCATGAAATCATCTGATCGATTGCTTAACCCCCTTGGTTTTCAAGTAACAAGTTACCGTTCTGACCCAGAAATACTGTTGAATGATTAAGGAATTGATTGTTATGAAAAAACTTGCGTTTGTTGTTCTATTGTCTTCGTTTTCTTCTCTTTATACGGTACCTGTTCAGGCGCTCAAAAGTCCATCAAATTCACAGTATGATCACCGCATTCGCTATATAACATATAACGAAGCCGATGTGGTTCAAATTGAGACAGTTCTTGGTGTGGCAACACATATTATTCTTGAAGAAGGTGAACAGTACATAACTCATGCCTTTGGCGATTCTGAAGCCTATGCCTTTGCTCATAAAGGGCGGCATATTTTTATTAAACCAAAAGCAGAACTTGCCAATACCAATCTCATCGTTGTAACCGACAAACGGAGTTATAAATTCCGACTACAATTTCGGAATGACCGTGCGGGATCAACATATGAATTGGCTTTCCATTATCCCGATTCAAACGATGAAAAGTCAGAAGAAAACAATCGACGCCTTGCGATTGAACGTGGTTTTCACCAAAGCGTCAACGGCTATAATCTCAGTTATACCATGAGTGGTCACCAAGATATTGCTCCGATAAATGCTTGGGACAATGGGCGTATTACTTACTTCAAATTTCCCGCTAACATGGATATGCCATCGATTTATGTCGTAGATGCTGAAGGTAATGAAAGCTTAATACCACGCACCGTTATCGGCAGTTCTAATGATATTATCGCCGTTCATAAGGTCAATCCTAAATGGCTTATACGGCTTGGTAAACGCGCTCTAGCTGTTTTTAATGAAGCCTATGACCCCAATGGCGTACCAAACACAACAGGGACAGTATCTTCGGTGGTTTATCGTATCAATAAAGGAGGAAAATGATGTTTGACAATAAGGAAGGAGAGGGAAAAGGTACAAAACTGGACAACGTCGAACAAAAACATATTGAAGGTACCTATGGAGGGTCCGAACTAGGTTCTGAACGTCGTCCAACAATTCCAGGTACCCGTGCATTGTTAATGGTAGGACTTATTGTCATAGTAGCGATACCGATTGCCTTGACTTGGAAAGCTTTTAAAATGCGTAATACCGTGGAGGTTGAGGAAGAAAAACCACAACAAATAGTACAGCAAATTATACCAAACTATGTCCCTCGGATTATAGAAGAGCCAAAGATTGTAGAAGAAGCAGAAAAATCAACACAACCAGAAGATTCAAACTTGGATATTCCACCGGCATTGAGTAAACTTCTTCAAACAGCCATTCCTCCACATATGCTCCAAGATTCTGAAGAATTAGCACGCAAACGTATGCTCAGTTCTAGCCTTAACAACGGTGGTAGCGAAGGATCTACAGATACAAATAATAAAGCATCGAATAATGATAGAGGTAATGGCGTATTATTTGATAACCTTCAGCCCGTGCGTTTAGGTCAATCACATGCGATGCAACTTCGTAACCGTGACTTTTTGATTACACAAGGAACGCAAATAGATTGTACGTTAGAAACAAAAATCATTACATCACAACCCGGAATGACGACGTGTCATTTAACACGCGATATTTATTCCACGAGTGGACGTGTTGTTTTGCTTGACCGTGGTTCTAAAGTTGTTGGTTTTTACCAAAGTGGCATACAACAAGGACAAACGCGCGTGTTTGTGCAATGGTTACGCATTGAAACGCCTTCTGGTGTTGTTGTCAATCTTGACTCACCAGGCACAGGTCCTCTGGGTGAAGCGGGTATTGGTGGCTGGGTTGACAGACATTTTTGGGAACGATTTGGTAGTGCAATTATGGTAAGCATTATCGGTGATTTAGGAGAATGGGTAAGAGGAAAAGTTGGTAAAAGCAGCAAAGAAAATAAAGATAACTCACAAAATAAAGGAGCTCAGAATGCTGAATCTATAGCAGTCGATGTTCTTCAAAATTCCATCAATATCACACCAACACTTTACAAAAACCAAGGCGAACGAGTAAATATTTTTGTTGCTCGTGATCTGGATTTCAGCGATGTCTACAGTCTCGTCACACGTTAACCCGATACAAAAAGATCAAGCAGTTTTTCAGCTTCTGCAACCGCTTGATTGTTTTTTAGAAGATCCCACGATCACTGAATTATCGATTTGCCGCCCCTGTGAAGTATGGACGAAAAGCTTTAAGGGTTGGCAAGTACATAGCGTACCAGAGTTAACAACCACTTTTTTGCAAACGCTTATTACAGCTATTATCGTTTATAACGGTATGGCTCCCAGAAGTATTAATTATGTGCTCTTGCCTGGTGGACAACGTGGTACAATTATACAAACACCAGCTGTTGTTGATGGTGCTCTTTCCTTTGTAATTCGTAAACATTCTCTCATAGTTAAAACGTTAGAAGAACTCAAAGAAGAAGGGGCATTTGACGATTTTTCTGATGTAAGTTTTAATAAGCCTTCAGCAAAAGAAGCCAATAACTTGTTATCGAGGCAGGACTTCACACGGTTGGAACCATTTGAAGTTCAACTCTTACAAAGTAAACGTGAGGGAAAAATTCTTGAATTTTTGGAAGAATGCGTCCTTCACAAACGCAACATTATTATTGCAGGCAAAACAGGATCTGGTAAAACAACATTTGCGCGCTCTTTAATTGAAAAGGTCCCTGTAGAGGAGCGTATTATCACAATTGAAGATGTTCATGAGCTTTTTCTACCCAATCATCCCAATCATGTACATATGATTTATGGTAACAATGTAGGCCGTGTTTCAGCTGAAGAATGCCTAGATGCGTGTATGCGTCAGTCGCCTGACAGAATTTTTCTCGCTGAATTGCGAGGCAATGAAGCATGGGAATATCTCAATTCGCTCAACACTGGTCATCCCGGATCGATTACAACAACGCATGCCAACAGCGCTTTGCAAACATTTGAGCGATGTGCCACCTTGATTAAAAGATCAGAAATTGGCCGGCAACTCGAGTTAGAAATGATAAAAATCGTTCTCTATACAACAGTTGACGTAGTGTTGTTCTTTAAAGATAGAAAACTCTCTGAAGTCTTTTACGACCCGATTTTTGCTAAATCAAAAATCGCTTAAGGTGAGCTTCCTCTCTCGGTAATATGAAGCAAACAAAAATAGCCGTAACTAATTGTTACGGCTATTTATTTAACTTTTCCTATTCTCTTTGCTTCTCCGATGGATTTTCTACACTCTTCATGAAGAAAAAAAGAAAAAAGTTAATAGACAACAACTCTACGAGAAAACCAAATTATACATAAGGCTCTCTTTATTCTCTTGCCTTTGATCATTCTTTCCATTTACCTTTTGAAAAAGTATCTTTGATGCAAAAAAGAAAAAATAGCTGCAAAATAAATATTTAAACAAAAGAAAAGAATAAATTTTGATTCGCCTATCAATGAAAGCTTCGTAAAATAGGTACTTTCGATCATCACAAATAATTATCGTCATCAAGACCAAAACTTATCGTTTAAAAATTCTAAGCGCTATTTTCAAGTGATTAATAAATATGTTTTTTAACCAAACAATCTCCAAATACGGAAAACCTCATACGAAATAAATTATCATTTCGATTTAGCATCCATAAACCACGTTCTATTTGGTAATAAAAAGTATAGTGGTATATAGACGTCTTCTTCGGACGAAGAAAGATTCTTAACCTCCAGTTGTTCGTAAACAACCAAATTTCTCTTAGGCAAGCTTTGCTAACCATATCACGTGGCTTATGTCCCTCTCCTAAAGACGATATCCATAGATTCCATAAGGTAAGCTCTACTCTGAATATTCCTGCTCTCTTCTCTGCACCACAAAAAGCAAAAATTCCTAAAAGAACAGATCTACAATCACTCTTCTTAAGCCACGTCACATTGACTTATAAAGAGTTTTCATTATTTTGCGTGTTGGATAAAAGATCTTAGTACCGTAGGATTCTCTCATTTCAAAGCTGTTTATTAACCAAAACCATGTCTCTTGCACATTATAAGTAAATAAAGCCGTATAGAATGAAACTGTACAAAAAGCACTAAAAATGCCTTTTATAAACCATCCAAAATGCCCCAAATTGTCACAATATTGGGAGTTTGCAAAGTGTCTAATGGCACCCAACTTGCTCTTTTATGAAGTGTAAAAATGGAGATGCTCTATAAATTTTATATTGTTCATCGGGGCTTTACCATTATACCATCCACGAGCTCTGTAATGAAATAAGCTTAGGCACCTTAAAGAAAGGTTTCTTAAAAACAAGCGTGCAAATTGACAAGCAAAGTGTATTTGGCTCGGGACGTTCTGTTTTACATAAGGGTTTTGATCTTATTAAAGAACGAGAGAAACAAAAGCGTGAAGCAATGCGTAATCTCTATTATTTAAAAGACATTACTCTAGATGCTTTTGAAAGTCGTAAAGCAGAATTAAAAATGATGCTAAAATGGAAACTGGTTTGCACCTTTACAGCTTCATATTCTCCTCAAATTAGGAGGCTGTATAGCGACTTTCAAAGATTACGTCAACAGAGATACATAATACTCTTAACTCCCATCTGATAAGTGAAAGCTGCAACAGCAAAAGCTCTTTTAGAAAAACAACGCCATAAAGTCATTAATAAACCGGCAATGAATTGGAGAAATGTTCCAGATTTTTATCAAACACTCTGCAAAGCAACAATAATGATACAACTGGCTTTGCATCTGCTTATTTTTACAGGTGTTCGTACCCATCTCTTGCATCAATTCGTGAAGATCAGATTGAAGAGGATATATGAACAATTCTTGGCTCGAGAATACGAACGGTCTGCGTGATACTACAGGAGATTTCGCATGCCATTATGATCACAAATATTAAAAATTTTAAAATAAGCACGCTTGTTTTTTCGCAATGATTTCTGTTTTCTGTAACCGGTCGTAGTCCTTATTAAGGTGAATTTCCCATCACAATATATAAGAGAGATTAGACTAAAAACCTGTCCACGTAGATTTCTCTCTCATTTACGTAATTGGCTAACAGACTCCACCTACCACACCTCAAAGGACGAAGCCTCTTAACACGCAAACTAATCTGCAAACAATCCGCCCCCTCGCCTAGCAGATTTCACCTTCTAACCACTCTAATTACCACATCCTAAATACGATAGTATTTTATGGCACAACAGAATAAATACCAAAACAATAACTGATTATACCGTTAATACTTGGACACCTCTTTTTCATGTTAAGAAATATCTTTTATGCTGAAAAATAAAAAACACTTTTACTGCTTAAACAACTTTCTTAAGCATACATACAAGAACAATGAAATACCCTAACATAATAAATAAGATCTAAACCTAGAAATCTCTATTTTTATAGATAAAAACATATAAAATCAAAACCTCCGAAACTCGTCAAAATACAACATATTTTCTTTGATGATTGAATTTATTCAACTCAAACGAACCTACAAACACCGCTTATTCCACATTCGCAACATGTGTTCTTAGAATTCTTACTATCATTTTCTAAATTTTTAGAGAAACCTATAAATTTGCTATTTTTCAAACGTCTTATCTGCTCTTTAATGAATTTAAATCTATGACCTTACAATAATTTTAAATTACTTCCCCCTTAACTGTATGATCTATCTCTACAATAGAGAGGGATTTTACGTTCTCCATTCTTTGAGAACTATAAATTTTGTTTTTTAATGCGATTAACAATCCAATCTTTAAAATAAAAAATATGACCTTTATATATATAATGATATTATCAAAAATTCCTAATCCTTGAATATTAGCAATGTTTTCGATATTACAATAAATGTGTCGTAAAATGACGAATTGTCATAATGATCACTCCTTTGTATTTCATTTAGATAATTTACATGCGTTTAATATTTGTATCAGCATTTATTTTTGTGCTATATTTATACAGAGTAATCATTTTTATAAAAAATGATTACTTAAATCTGCATCAAAGTATAAATTATGATGCGAATTTAATAAAAATAAAAACACATGGCATATTGATTTTATTGTTTTTACATAGAACGCTATTTAAAGTATAGTTTACTCGAAAGACTAATGCCTTTTTAAAGGCAATAATAACTATACTAACCGCCTCATAGAAGCCAATAAATTTTTAGAGATTAAGCCTCAAAGAGGCACAAAAACACGCACAATTTTCTATTTTTCTTTTTACTGTTCGTTAATCGGTCAAATTTCAAAGATAATATTCAACTATGAGTTTTCTGCTCAGCCATTGCAAGGATTGCTTCTACAAGGATTGCTTAATTTTTAGAGATTACTTCGCTTTTAGAATGATTATAGCTACTGCGCCCCCATAAGCAGCCGATCTTCTTTTAGAGATTTAATTGCTAAAAGGAGATACAATTTCCCACCTTGCGCTTTATTTTGATCAATCAGTAAATTTTCAAAGGCGGCGTTCAACCATGAGTTTTTTAATTTCAGCAATCGCTTTCGCTGGATTTAATCCCTTTGGACAAGTTTGCGCACAATTCATAATCGTATGGCAACGATAAAGGCGGAAAGGATCTTCTAAATTATCAAGACGTTCACCACACATCTCATCACGTGAATCCGCAATCCAGCGATAAGCTTGAAGCAAAACAGCGGGCCCCAAATAACGATCACCGTTCCACCAATAACTTGGACATGAAGTCTGACAACACGCACACAAAATACATTCATAAAGGCCATCGATTTTTTGGCGATCGGAGTGACTTTGTAACCATTCTTTTGCAGGTTCAGGAGAAACTGTTTGCAACCAAGGCTCAATGACTCGGTGTTGTGCATAAAAACGCTTTAAATCAGGAACCAAATCTTTAACAACCGGCATGGAAGGCAACGGATAGACCTTAATGGGATGTTTTACATCATCCATCCCTTTGGTACAAGCTAATGTATTGGTTCCATCAATATTCATCGCACATGAACCACAGATGCCTTCACGGCATGATCGACGAAGTGTCAAAGTTGGATCAATATGGTTTTTAATAAACAAAAGCCCATCAAGAATCATAGGACCACAAGCAGAACGATCCACATAATAAGTATCTAAATGAGGATTTTTCTCATCATCAGGCGACCAACGATACACGTGAAATTCCGTCAGCTTTGTAGCACCTTCAGGTTTAGGCCAAACCTTTCCCGGTTTTACTTGAGAATTTTTGGGAAGCTTAATTTGTACCATATTTCATTCTCCCCTTAATAAACCCGTTTTTTAGGTGCAATGCGCTTTAAATCGATCCCACCATCAGCTTCAGATGTTAACGGGTCCACATGGACAGGTCGATATGATAATGTCACCTTACCCTCTTTTGACAAATGTGAAATCGTATGTTTACGCCAGTTTTTATCATCACGCTCTGGATAATCTTCACGAGCGTGAGCGCCACGGCTTTCTGAACGTGCTTCGGCAGAATGAACAGTCATGATTGCATTCGCCATAAGATTTTCAAGCTCTAATGTTTCAACCAAATCAGAATTCCATATCAGAGAACGATCTGTGACTTTGAGATCCGACAATTCCCCCCAGATTTTATTCATCCGTTGACATCCCTGTTTCAAAGAATCTTCTGTACGGAAGACTGCTGCGTCTTCTTGCATCGTGCGTTGCATTTTTTCACGCAATACAGCTGTTGGTATTGCCCCTTGTGCAAAACGTAAACGATCAAAACGCGCTATAATTTCGTCAACAGCTTCTTCATTGATGGGTGGAATTTCTGCATTCCGATCAATAACTTCACCCGCGCGAATGGCAGCAGCACGACCAAACACCACAAGATCAATTAATGAATTTGACCCCAAGCGGTTAGCACCATGAACAGAAGCACATCCTGCTTCTCCTACCGCCATCAGCCCTGGTTGAATACGATCAGGCGAATCAGCCGTTGGATTGAGAACTTCCCCGTAGTAATTGGTAGGAATCCCACCCATATTATAATGAACCGTTGGCAAGATGGGGATAGGCTCTTTTGTTACATCCACCCCTGCAAATATCCGTGCTGATTCTGAAATCCCTGGTAAACGCTCATGCAAGATTGCAGGATCAATATGATTGAGAACCAAATGAATATGATCCTTCTTAGGTCCAACGCCACGCCCTTCACGAATTTCAAGTGTGATACAACGCGAAACCAAGTCACGTGAAGCCAAATCCTTAAAGGAAGGTGCATAACGCTCCATAAAGCGTTCACCTTCAGAATTGATTAAATAGCCTCCTTCACCACGAGCTCCTTCTGTAATTAAGCAGCCAGAACCGTAAATCCCTGTCGGATGGAATTGCACAAACTCCATATCCTGAAGTGGCAATCCAGCGCGTGCGATCATTCCACCACCATCACCCGTACAGGTATGCGCCGATGTCGCAGAAAAATAAGCCCGTCCATAACCACCGGTTGCAAGAACAACCATTTTGGCAGAAAAACGATGTATTGTACCATCATCGAGATTCCATGCCACAACCCCCGTACAAACCCCATCCGTCATGATGAGATCGAGTGCAAAATATTCAATAAAAAATTGCGCATTATGCTTTAAGCTTTGTCCATAAAGCGTATGCAAAATGGCATGGCCTGTACGGTCAGCTGCTGCGCAAGTACGCTGAACAGGCGGACCTTCACCAAATTGTGTCGTATGTCCACCAAAAGGACGCTGATAAATTTTGCCTTCTTGCGTTCGCGAAAAAGGAACGCCATAATGTTCTAATTCATACACAGCAGCAGGAGCATTACGCACCAAATATTCCATTGCATCGGTATCGCCCAACCAATCAGAACCTTTCACGGTATCATATAAATGCCACTGCCAATTGTCAGGTCCCATATTTGAAAGCGATGCAGCAATTCCCCCTTGTGCTGCAACCGTATGTGAGCGCGTTGGAAAAACCTTCGTAATACAAGCTGTCTTTAATCCTTGTTCTGCCATACCCAGTGTCGCACGTAATCCTGCACCACCTGCCCCAACAACAACAACATCAAATTTATGATCTACAGTGCGATAAGGGGCGTTACCTGCTTTAGCACCCAGAGATGATCCTGTACCCGCCATACTTGTTTAACCCCCTAATGCAATTTTCAAAAGAGAAAAAATAATGATACCACCTATGAGAAAACAAAATAAAATATTTAACGTCAAAAAGAATATCCGAAAACCTTCACGTGGAATATAATCTTCAATCACTACCTGCATACCAAGTTTCATATGATAAAGGACCGAAAAAGTCATCAATCCCATCAAAATAGCAACAATAGGATGTGCAAGTCTTGCACGCACAATACTATAGTCCTTTCCCACAAGCGAAAGAATAAGAACAATAAAAAATATCAAAAGTGGTAGATTGATAAACCCCGTCAAACGTTCTAGCCAAAAATGCTCTGTTCCTTCATGAGCACTGCCACGCCCCCGTACTTTTCCAAGTTCCGTTCGAAAATCTTTTTTCATGTCTCTTTTCACCCCCAGCTAAACAACGGTATATCCAATAATCCAAATCGCAAAAGTAACAATAAGAGAAATAAACACTGTCGCCCAAGCAGTGACTGTTGCCTTTTCTTTTGCCAAAAGGCAAGGCTTCAGATCCCAAACAATGTGGCGAACACCACCAACCATGTGATGAACCCCTGCCAAAGTATAAAGAAACAAAATACACAATCCAAACCAAGAACTATAAATTTCGTAAACTGTTCTAAATGTCTCCTCGCCACACGCAATAGCAATTAACCAAACAGCAAGAAAAACCGTTCCAACATAAAGTGCCATACCCGTAATGCGGTGTGCAATGGACATGGCCATAGTAATTGTCCAACGATAAATACTTATATGAGGGGAACGAGGGCGCTCTTTTATCCTAGTTGTCTCTATCATAAAATATCCTGACCTGGTTTATCATAAAATATCCTGACCTGGTTTTTGCAACCGCAATGAACGAGAAAGTTCGCGCAAAACGACTAAACATACTCTCTCGTTTTTACTTGTTTGGCATCTCAAGATACCGATATTACAGGTCGGTTGTCTCAAATAACGGATTAAAGGTCACGCATAAAAAAACCGATTACTCCCCGGATATGATCCGCAAAACTCGCCTTAATCTAATACACTTTTATCTTCACGTCAAAGGTCTAAAATCTTTTCCAAATATAAACAGACATTTTTTCAGATTAAACTTATCCTTTTGAGTATCCACGATATATGCAATGGTCTCTTAAATTGCACCCATGATTAAGAATAAAAAGAGGAAAAATTGATAGATTAAACATTTTTATGTCCCCTCCAAGCCTTTTAAAAGGCAAAACGAATCAAGAAAGACACAAATAAGCGGCATAAAAGCCGCTTTTGCATAAAGTTTAGCCGATATAATCTTTACTCAGAAACTTGCTTTTCAACATCTGTGCTGACAGATGCTGCTTCTATTTTCTCAACAACCTTTTCAGCTTTTTTCCGATAATCTCTCTTTTCAGCGATACGTGCAGCTTTACCTCTCAAGCCACGTAGATAATAGAGTTTTGCACGGCGCACTTTACCACGGCGCACCAGCTCAACACCTTCAATCAAAGGAGAATAAACAGGAAATACCCTCTCCACCCCTTCGCCATAAGAAATCTTGCGTACTGTAAAGGTCTCATTCAACCCACCGCCTGAACGCGCAATACAGACACCTTCATAAGCCTGAACACGCGTCCGTGTACCTTCTGTCACACGCACCATAACACGGACTGTATCTCCTGGCTGAAATGCTGGAAATTGGCGCTTTTCTTCAATTTTTGCACATTGTTCAGCTTCAAGCTGTGCGATAATATTCATTTCTTTTATCCTTCATGTTCTTTATCGAACAGTCAGAGCGCTCAACTCTTACCAAAAAAGCCTTTATTAAGAATAAGGAGCTCTTTAGGCTATGTCTTACACAGGAGCGAATACACCATTCCTTCATTTTAATTTTGGAACTACAGAAAACCTTTTATAAAAAACTCTCTAAAAAGAGAGCCATGCAATACACCACCTTATCATATGAATCAAGTTTTCTGATGATTTTTATTATAACGCGCATAAAGATCAGGGCGACGTTGACGTGTTAACAATTCGGCTTGGCTTTGACGCCAATCTGCGATCGCTTTGTGATGACCTGAGAGCAATACAGGCGGAATACCCCGCCCTTCGAAAAGAGAAGGGCGGGTATATTGCGGATGTTCCAGCAAGTCATTTTCAAAACTTTCACACCTTGCAGAAGCTGCATTCCCCATCACTCCAGGCAGAAGACGTATAATAGCATCTAAGATAACCAATGCAGCTGTTTCACCCCCTGAAAGAATATAATCACCAATAGAAACTTCTTCTAATTCTCGTGCTTCTATGACTCGCTCATCAACCCCTTCAAAACGTCCACAAACTAACGTTACACCCGTATCACGAGCCAAGCTATGCGCGTAAGCTTGGTCAAAAGGACGCCCACGTGGACTCATCAACAATCTTGGCGAATCCTGTGGACAGCAATCAAGAGCAGCCGCCAATACATCCGCCCGCATTACCATACCAGCTCCCCCACCAGCAGGTTTATCATCAACGCTATGGTGTTTGTCTAAAGCAAAATCCCTAATCTGTACCGTCTCCAGTGACCAAATTCCACGCTCTAAAGCTTGCCCTGCTAAAGAATACCCTAAAAAACCAGGAAACATTTCAGGATAAAGGGTTAAAACGCGCGCCTGAAATTTCATTTTATTTCTTATCCTTATTTTCTTAAACAGACTCTTAATAGCAAAAATAGCACAAACAAGACTTTTAACGCTATAGCGTTAATCTGAGTCTTCTTGATCTGCGCCATATTTAATACGATCCTTCTAAATACTTGCACTAAAAAAGACTCTAAAAATTCAGGACTATTTCGAGATAAAGCGCTTACAATATCTGCTCAAAAGAGCATTTTTAATATTTTCACACATTCCACTTTTTATTGACGAAATTCATCTGTTGTTTTTTACCTTCATCTTTATTTTTAGATTCAAGCTATTTCCTTTTTATCATTGTCTCCCCCATCAATTAAACCAGCGGCCATGGGATCAACAACAAGAAAACCAGAATCCATACAAATTTCTGGTACCGCCGCCTTACTAAAGGGAATAAGAACTCTTTTACCCCTATCCAAACGTATTTCAAGCAAATCACCAGCCCCGAAATTAAAAAAACCACACACTTCACCTAAGATTTTCCCCCCACAATCTTGGACACACAAGCCTATTAAATCGACTTGATAAAACTCATCCTCCATCAAATCATCAATTAATTGATCACGCGTCACATAAAGGCGAATCCCTTTTAAAGACTCAGCCGCATTACGATTTTCTACCCCTTTAAAACGTACAATCGCCTTATTTTTTTGTATGCGAAGAGTTACAATTTCATAAGAACGCCCCATATCATCATAAAGAGTGCTGTAAAACTTGAAACGCTGTGGCTCAGCACTTAGAATTTTAACAAAAACATCTCCTTTTATACCATGAGGCATACCAATAATGGCAAGATAGACTTTATTTTTAAGCTTTTCTTTATTATACTTCATGCAAAAATATTATCTCTCAAAAATGAACCCTTCAATCTTATAGTTTTCTATTCAATCTTGTTGCCATATGAGACAATCTTCTAAAAGACCTTTCTTGGTAACAAAAAACAAATTAATAAAGGAGAAAGTCTTATGGCAAATATTATGCTATTTTACAAAGATATCACACCAATCAACAAAATTTCCCATAAAAATCTAAAATTTGCTCCTCCAACTGATATGTCTTTTGCCAAGGATACTCATTGGGTTCCTTTAGCAAGTACTGAATATTTTCAAGCAGCGCTAGACTATCCTATTTTATTTATGTGCGCCGAAGATGAACAAAAAAAACGGCACTACACATCCGCAGCTCTTGTCGGTCTTTCTAATGACGAAAATGACTATATCGCTTCTGATAAAAGTTGGAAAAACAATACTTATGTTCCAGCTTTTGTCCGTCGCTATCCTTTTGTTTTGGCACAAATTAGCAATGAAAAAGAACTTTCTGTCTGCTTTGATCAACAGTCCGGTATGTTTAATGAAGTTGCAGGAACAGAACTTTTTAATTCCGATGGCTCTATTTCTCCTTTTATGGAAGAACGTATTCGCTTTCTTGAAAGTTTTAAAATCGCTATGGAGAAAACCTCTGAGTTTATTGATGCTCTTGTAGAAATGGATCTTCTAAGCCAAAAATCCATCAATGTGAAAAACGATAAAGGTCTCTCAGCGCAATTGGAACATTTTTGGGTTGTTGATGAAGAAAAATTGAATAAATTATCAGCAAGCCAACTTGCCAAACTTCATAAAAATGGCTTTTTAGGATTAATTTTTGCGCATTTGATGTCAACACACAATCTTGTGAAAATACTCTCTCTCAAAGGTGAAAAGCAACTTATCAATCGTGAAGAGCAACCCCAAAACAAGAATGGTCATTCTAACGATGAAAAAGCTAAAAAGAAAGAAACTCTCAACTAGATAATGCCCATCAAAAACGACAAGAGAAAAGATGAAAATATTCCTCTCATTCCAGCAGACCATGCAATTTTAAACGCAAGGAAAAATTGGTTAGAGTGTCTTACCCAAACACGTCGTATGTCAGCACAAACAGTGCAAGCCTATGAACGTGATACGCGGCAATTTTTGTCTTTTCTCTGTCAACACTTAAGCCATACACCAACCCTTACAGATCTTGCTCATTTACGCATCAGTGACTTGCGTGCTTATCTTGCTTATCGGCGTACAAACAATGTAAGTGCGCGCTCTTTAAGCCGAGGGGTGGCAGGCATCCGTTCTTTTTTCAAATACTTATCACGTGAAGGAATCGTCAATGTTCCCGCGGCTCAACTTATCCGAAGCCCCAAACACCCCAAATTGCTCCCAAAACCTTTAGCGATAAAATCAGCACTTCACATAGTCAAACAAGAAAATCAACTGGAAAATGAACCTTGGATTAGCGCTCGTAATGCTGCTGTCCTCATGCTTCTCTATGGCTGTGGAATGCGAATATCAGAAGCCTTAAGCCTCACACCAGAACAATTTTCTGATCCTGAAAAAACAAGTTTATTTATAACAGGAAAAGGCGGCAAAACACGCCTTGTTCCTCTCATCAAAATTGTTTACGAAGCTGTACAAAATTATCTCAAATGTTGCCCATATCCTTTAGTGGATAACCAACCCATATTTCGTGGGGCGCGAGGCGGTCCCCTACAGCCCGCCATTATTCAGAAAACTGTACGCAACTTACGAGCAAGCCTTGGTTTACCAGAAACTGCAACGCCTCATACACTGCGCCATTCTTTTGCCACCCATCTTTTATCACGGGGGGGAGATTTACGCACGATTCAAGAACTTCTTGGGCACGCTAGTCTTTCCACCACACAAATCTATACCCACGTCGATACAGACCATTTGTTAAAAATCTATCAAAAGGCCCATCCCCGTTCCTAAAAACGTCTCATCAAAAAATTAGAGTGTTTCAACCTCAAGTGCCAAAGCATGAACACAAGTAGCTAACTCTTCTTGTAAAACTTTATAAATCGCTCGATGTATTTCTACGCGTGTCATATTAGAAAAAGAAGAAGATAAAATTTTCACTCGAAAATGTGTTTCTCCTTTACCATCAAAAGCATGTTCATTATGAGGATGCCCCTCATGAAGATGACTTTCGTTAATCACTTCAAGCTTTTGCGGATGAAAAGCATCCTGAAGCTTTCTCTGAATTATTGTTTCTATAAACATTTTTCATTCCTCAAACAAAATGAACGTGCAAAGATACACCTTTTTCATAATAGAATAAGTGTGAAAACAAATTTTTCAAAAGTCAATTCTTGTAAAATTAATCAATTTTGCATAAACCAATAATATGACAATAACATCTAAATTATTCGATTCAATTCGCATAAGCTCAAATAAAAAACAAAAAGCTGAGCCAGAAGCACAACAGTGTCAGTGGGAAGGTTGTGAAAAAACAGGGGCCCATAAAGCACCAGCAGGTCGAAATCACGAAGGACAATATTTATATTTTTGTATTGAACACGTACGCGCCTATAATAAAAATTTTAATTACTTCTCTGGTCTTAGCAATAAAGATATCGCAAAATTTCAAAAGGATGCTCTCACAGGACATCGTCCGACATGGCCTACAGATCTGAGCAATGGTACATCGAAAAAAACAGCCGCGAATTATGCAAAGATTCGCTCTGGCACAGCTGCCTATCAAAATCGCATGCGCGATCCCTTCACGCTTTTTACTGGGCAGCATTCAAGCAATAAGTTCTCACGAAAATTAAAGCCCTTAGAAGCAAAAGCTTTTGATACACTGGGACTACAGGCAAACGCTTCAGCAGAAGACATCAAAATGAAATATAAAGAGTTGGTAAAAAAGCACCATCCTGATTCCAATGGTGGTAATCGTGCTTCAGAAGAGCGCTTTCGTGATGTTTTACATGCTTACAATTTGCTAAAAAAGTCTGGTTTGTGCTGAAAACATGCGCTTATATGAGTCTATTTTCATTTAGACCATCATTATTTGCGCAAAATGTTACTTTTTTTGCAAAACATTATAGAATACGTAAAAAAATCTTTCTTCAATATCTAAGGCTCTCATTATAGAGCATTGCATAAATACTTTAACTCTTGTATCGTTTCTAATGAATAAATAGCGTCCTCTCCCTTCCAGAAACATAATGACAAATCTTACCGTTGAAAATTTGCCCGATATTACACTTTGTGCTTGCGATCTATTTCATATTGAAACAGATCTGAAAGTCCCTGCTTTTAGCACAAAAAGTCCCCATGTTCCTGATATCGATCCTGATTATCTTTTTGATCAGCAAACAACTTTAGCGATTCTCGCAGGTTTTACCTTTAACCGCCGTGTAATGGTTTCTGGCTATCACGGTACAGGGAAATCAACGCATATTGAACAAGTTGCTGCACGTCTTAACTGGCCTTGTCTTCGAATTAATCTCGATAGTCATGTAAGTCGTATCGATCTTGTAGGAAAAGATGCTATCGTTTTAAAAGATGGCTTACAAATCACTGAATTTAAAGAGGGCATTTTGCCATGGGCTTATCAAAATAATATTGCTCTTGTTTTCGACGAATATGATGCGGGGCGTCCCGATGTTATGTTTGTTATCCAACGCGTTCTTGAAACCTCTGGAAAACTAAGCTTACTTGATCAAAGCCGTGTCATCTCTCCCCATCCAGCATTTCGTCTTTTTGCAACGGCAAACACCATTGGTCTTGGTGATACAACCGGTCTCTATCATGGTACCCAACAGATCAATCAAGCTCAAATGGACCGCTGGTCTATTGTTACGATACTCAATTATTTACCCCATGATAAAGAGGTTAATATCATTTGTTCAAAGGTCAAATCTTTTCAAACGGCTGAGGGAAAAAAGACAATTTCACAAATGGTTCATGTTGCTGATATGGTACGCCAATCTTTTATCAATGGAGATCTTTCAACTGTCATGAGTCCACGTACCGTCATTACTTGGGCAGAAAATACAACAATTTTTCAAGATGTCGGCTTTGCCTTCCGATTAACCTTTCTCAATAAATGTGATGAACTCGAACGTGCCACTGTTGCAGAATTTTATCAACGCGCCTTTGGACAAGAGCTTCCCGAATCACTCATTCATGGTGTTTCGCCTTAAGGAATCTATCACTCATGGCTACCGATATTGGCGACAACAAAAATCCGGCAAAAGACTCTTCAAACAACACTCTTAATACTGAAGCTTTTAAAAAAGCACTTTCCACCTGTATGCGTGCAATTGCAGGCACAAACAACCTTGAAGTTTCCTTTAGTCATAATCGACCATCTTTAAGCGAAAGTTGTGCGCGTTTACCAGAATTACCTCAATACGCAACGAATAAAGACATCACCATTACCCGCGGATTAGGTGATTCCATGGCTCTGCGCAAAGCATGGCATGACAACCGCATTCACATGCAATTTGCTCCACTAGAATCAGAAGCGCGTGCTATCTTTGAAGTCCTCGAACAAACACGTGTTGAAGCAATTGGTACTTTAGCCATGGAGGGACTTGCAAAAAATCTTGATGTCATGCTCGCCGATAAATACAAAAGAGCCCATTATCATAAAATTAGCAACCAAAGTGAAGCCCCCATCCAAGAAGCGATTGCACTTTTATTGCGTGAAAAAATAACAAAGCGCGCAGCTCCAAGAGAAGCGGGTTCTGTCTTAGAATTGTGGCGTAAAGAACTCGAACAAAAAGCAGCATCACAACTCAATGAACTCCCACATCATATTTACAACCAAAAGGCTTTTGCGCAGATCGTTTGCCAAATGCTTGTTACACTCAAAATGACAGTGCAACAAGATGAAGCTTCTAATAGTGAAAATAATAAAAAATTAAAAAACGAATGTGAACCTCAAGACCAAGCAGAAGAAGAAAGTAAAAACAAAAAACGCGCTCAAAGTGAAGAAAAAACCAGCACTAAACAAGAAAGTGATGTGCAAGATGATGGAAAAACACAAGCGACACAATCAAACAACAATGATCAAGCTGACGGCGAACAAAAAAATGGACCTTGGCAAGAAAAGCCGAGCAAACCCAAACACCTTTTTTCTGATTCGGAACAAATGGAAAGACTTGGCAATTATAAAATCTTCACCCGTCAATTTGATGAAATTTTGGAAGCAACAGATTTTTGTTCTGAAAACGAGTTAGATCACTTACGCCGTTATCTTGATAAGCAAATCAATCATCTCCAAAACATCGTTGGACGTTTAGCAAACCGTCTCCAGCGCCGCTTGATGGCGCAACAAAATCGCAACTGGAACTTTGACCTTGAAGAAGGATATCTTGATACAACACGGCTTCCACGTCTAATTATTGACCCCATGCAACCTCTTTCTTTTAAAATGGAAAGCAACACCCAATTTCGGGATACAGTTGTTTCACTTCTCATTGATAATTCAGGCTCAATGCGCGGACGCCCCATTAGCGTTGCTGCAAGTTGTGCTGATATTTTGGCACAGACTCTTGAGCGTTGTGGTGTCAAAGTTGAAATTTTAGGTTTTACCACCAAAACTTGGAAAGGGGGAAAATCGCGCGAACAATGGCTTACCCAAAACAAACTCCATAATCCTGGACGCCTCAATGATTTATGCCATATCATCTATAAAAGTGCTGATACCCCATGGCGTCGCGCACGACGCAATTTAGGTTTAATGATGCAAGAAGGATTATTAAAAGAAAATATCGACGGAGAAGCTTTAATTTGGGCTCATCAACGCCTTTTATCACGGCGTGAACAACGTCGCATCCTCATGGTCATTTCTGATGGCGCTCCTGTTGACGATTCGACACTATCGGTCAACTCCAGCAATTATTTAGAAAAACACTTACGCGCAGTGATTCAAGAAATCCAAACACACTCCCCTATCGAACTCATTGCCATTGGAATTGGTCATGACGTCACACGTTATTATCAACGTGCTGTAACAATTATGAATGCTGAAGAACTTGCCGACGCCATAACAAAACAATTAGAAATACTTTTTAGTGATAAAAGAACTCATATTCATAAGAAATAAACCTGCCTTGAATCAGCAACGATTACATTTTAAAAAATTATCTCTATCATTAAACCATCGGAATTTGATGGCTAACAACCTGAGAAGATAATCCCACAAATTGAATATCGAACTTTAAAGAAGCTTCTACTTTACTGGATGCATTATGAATTCTAAAAGAAATGCTCCAACCATCTTCAAAAATTGTAATGAGTTTGTTTTTACTTTCTGGTTATATTGCGACTGATAAAGTTTTGCTTAGAACTTTCCATTTACGACCATATCCCAGAGTACCCTTCAAATTAAAAGACTGAATAATCACCCATTTTTGTCTCGATCTTGTGTTATTTTATTATATTTAAATATTCAAATACACGTATATAGAAAAGTATCTCCTCTAGACATAGCTCTAAAATGCTGCTCTCACAGAAAATATAATGCCTAGACTTTCACCTTCAGTAACACAAAAAGATAAAAGCTGTATTTATTATACGCAAAAGAAGAATCATCCAAAGAGGATATTTTAAACACTAAGAATTATTTTATAAAAGAATCGGCATAAATGGATTCATAGCAATTTTTCGGCAAAAATCGCTAAAGCAAGCGAAAGCCAACCTGTTCCCTAACCTTCCCAAAACAGTACTCACCACGGGTGATCTATCAACATAAGCTCCCATCTCATGGATAAAAGAAAAAATCTTTACTCACATAAAATATAAGAAAAACACGAAAAAAATATTACTTCATTCACGAAAAAGAACACACCATTATATATCTTATCCGCACTCCTACTTTAAAGAAACATTCTTCCTTGCTTTCAAGCTTATTTCACGACAGCGCCCATATATGGCATAATGCAAAATCCAGAATTATCCTTTACTTTACAAGCTACAAGCCAAAAGCAGAATCCTACTTTCAAGTTTCCAATGTTTTTAAGATAAATCAATATACTTTCAGCGCCTAATATTGCACTTTTATTGCATTAAAGCTCTTCATAAGAAGTATTTCTTTCTCAAATGACGTTGTCCGCACGCCAATTCCTCTTATAACATAGGCAAGCAAATGATTTTTATTAACTCAATATAAGAGTATTTAAAACGCGTAAAATTTTATGATATTGGGCTCTTTCACTCAAATGAAAAATATAAGTTATCATTTTAAATCAATCTATTAATAAACATCAGTTGCAATTTCTGTCACATTGAATCATTTGTAAAAAGCATATTTAGCCCCTTCTCAAACAAATGACTTTATCTTTTCCTCACAAGAGAATTTTGAAATAAAAAAGCGTTTTGTGTTGGAGTTCTTACTTAAGTTGGTAAATGATAAAGTATCCATTATAACTAACGTGTCACACCAAGCATAGCGTACAATTTTCTTGGCTTCAGGAAAACAAAAAGACAAAAATCCTTATTTGTGACAAACAAAAGAGGAATCATCTTTTGAATGACATTGATAAAGAGGAAGCTTTACGATGTTAAGAATTGTCCCATAAGGAATCAACATCAACAGACTCATAATAATTTTTACCGAAAAATCACCAAAAGCAAGCGATAGCCAAACTGGCATGCCTATCCCTCCCAAAACAGTACTCTCCACCAGTGAACTATCTGCATACCCTGTTATCTTATCAAAAACAGCAAACGAGCTAGAAAAAGCAAGAGCAAAAAACAGCACTGTATCCAAAGCTGAACCAACCAACGCTGCTGCTAAAGGTGCTTTCCACCATGTTTTACGTCGCAAAGGAGTAAAAACCACAATATCAAGGAGTTGCCCAAATAAAAATGCAAAACTAGAAGCAAGTGCAAGCCGTGGTGTCGCCAATATCCAAGAAACAAAGACACCCGTAAAAAAACCAGCATAAACCACACGCCGCGCAGCAGATGGACCATAAAAACGATTGGTCAAATCATTGATTAGAAAAGCAAATGGATAGGTAAAAGCCCCGTAAGTCAACAGCTCATTCAAATCAAACCAATAGACAGGATATTGAACTAAAATATTAGAAGCCGTGACAGCAAGGCACATTGCAAAAATAGAAAAAACAACATACCTTTTCTTTTGCTGTTCTAATAAAAGACCGCTTGAAGACATTTTTTTTAACCTGGGATATGGAACCAATAAAATGAAACGATCAACCTGCAAAAAACTTAACTTCTAGAACAGAAAACCGAAATCAAAGCGTTAATAAACCAAAAAGAATGGCGCTAACAATTATGCTGCCTGTTCAGCCTTTTGCTCACCTTCTTGCTCAGCTTTTTTCTTAATGATTTGGCGTTTTAGCAAACGCGCACGTTGCGACAACTCTTTATCGTCTGCTTTAATCAAAAAACCATCAAGACCACCGCGGTGCTCAACAGAACGCAATGCATTTGCTGAAATACGCAAGCGATAACTTTGCTGTAACACCTCTGAAATCAATGTCACATTGCAAAGATTTGGTAAAAAACGACGCCGAGTCTTATTATTCGCATGGCTAACATTATTACCATACAGAACCGTCTTCCCTGTCAATTCACATGCACGAGACATAAACTTCACCCTTAAACTCTAAGAAACTTTCAAATCCCCATACCCAAAGGACACAATGAACGCAAAACACGCGCAATGCAACCTTGAACGGGCATCATTGGGAAGTTTCTTTCTAATAGGGGGTCGACAACAAAAGGTCAAGTCTTTTATAAAACCTTTTTCATCTCTTGTTGGCTCATTTTTCATCTTTTTCCTCAATAAGGCGTGCAAATTCTGCCAAAAAGCGTACAAAATGTTTTTTTTAATACATACCATGTTAGAATAAAAACCTATTGTCCTGAAAGGAAGCATAAATCATGAGCAAAAAAGAGCCCCCTATGACAAAGCTTCAGGGAAATTCTTGCCGTTTTTCTTCTTTTTTATTTGGAACTTTATGTATTTGTTTTTTTCTTCTTTTTAGCGCATTAGGTATATGGCAAATACAACGGTTAAACTGGAAAACAAATCTTATCACCAATGCCAATCAGCGCGTTCACTTGCCCCCCATAAAAGCCCCTCCAAAAAATCAATGGTCAGATGTTACTTTTGAAAAATATGAATATCAACCTGTTATTATCACAGGAAAATTTTTAACAGATAAAAATATTTTAGTCACTGCTGCCGCTCAAAATACTACAGGCTATTGGGTTTTGACTCCTTTACAAACTGCTGATAATACACTGATCTTTATCAACCGTGGCTTTATCCCCATGGATGAACGTAACAATTTTCAAAACACAGAGCAATCACATACAAATGCCTTATCTCAGCAAAATTCTACCACAGACACAGAACAAACAACGATTATAGGTTTATTACGCATGAGTGAAAAAAATGGATTTTTCCCGCGTAAAAATAATCCTGACAAAAATTTATGGTATACGCGCGATCTCCCCGCTATGGCACAAAAACTTGGTTTGTCCACTGTTGCCCCTTATTTCATTGATGCCAGAAAAACATCTCCACAAGCAAAACTTCCCGTCGTTGGTCTTACGATTATCCATTTTCGAAATAATCATCTCGTTTATGCAATCACGTGGTTTATTTTAGCTGCTGGTGTGTTAGGAGGTTTTCTTTTTCTGCTACGGCAAAAAAACTAAAAAAATACCTCTTCCATCTCAAGTAACAAAAATTTTTAGAATCTTGAAAACTGATAAAGAGAATAAAATCTACCAACTTGCGCCTTTGTTAAATAAAGATCATAGGCATACAATAGATCTTTATACCATCCACAAAAGATTTACGCGACACTCTTTAAAAAATCATCATAAACGCTTTTGAAAAATATAAAGTTAAATTTAAAAATGATAGGAAAGATGAGCACTCATTTTTGCCTTTATAATTTTATATTCTTGCTTCATTAGATTATTTCCCATTTCAGAGATTACTCCAATTGATATACGCAATACTTTCGCCTTCATCTAGTATAAAGGCTAATATAGCAGAGAACATACGGATGCATTTTTTGTTTCAAAACTGCTATGAAGATGAGATATTGAGTTATAAGCAACAAAAAAATATTTAATGTCTCAATGAGACTTTTATACCTATCACCACACCTCAAATGAGAGGTTTTTACAGGATAATAGAAAAAGGTGAATCATCCTATATTCTAAAAAGACAGTTTATCCTTTCAGTGTATTTTGCTAAAGGCTTATGCTATAAATGTATAAGCGTGTTTTACTAGAATTTTAACTCTTTCATTTTTAAGGCTGCTGTTATGGGTGTTGTTGCCAAAAATTTTCCCATACCTGATCTTCATCGGGTTCGTCGTGTTCTCTTTTCTGTGTCTGATAAAACGGGTGTGGTTGCTTTTGCACAAGCCCTTCATGCTACTTACAATGTTGAATTAATTTCAACAGGAGGAACAGCAAAAACCCTCATAGCGGCTGGTTTACCCGTAAAAGATGTTGCTGAAGTTACCGGATTTCCTGAAATAATGGATGGGCGTGTAAAAACACTCCATCCTTTGATTCATGGTGCTTTGTTAGGGGTAAGAGAAGATCCTAACCATAGGGAAGCTATGGAAAAGAACAGCATTCATGGAATTGATCTTTTAGTGGTGAATCTTTACCCTTTTGAAGAGACGATCCTTTCGGGAGCTGATGGGCAAACGACTCTTGAAAATATTGATATCGGTGGACCGGCGATGATTCGCGCCGCGGCAAAAAATTATGCTTATACCGGTGTTGTAACAGCGATAAAAGATTATGATTCGATTCTAGCTGAATTAAAGCAGCATAATGGATGTTTAAGCTTATCTATGCGTCATCAGCTAGCAATGCGCGCTTATGCACACACCGCTGCCTATGATACGGCAATAGCATCGTGGTTTGCACGGGATTTAAAAATTGAAACTCCATCATGGCAGAGTTTTTCCGGTCATCTTGAAAGTGTTATGCGCTATGGGGAAAATCCACATCAACAGGCAGCATTTTATCGCAATAATGAAAAACGTTTTGGTATTGCAACAGCAAAACTTTTACAAGGCAAAGCGCTTTCTTATAACAATCTGAATGATACAGATGCAGCCTTTGAACTTGTGGCAGAATTTGATCCGCAAAAAACCGCTGCTGTCGCTCTTATTAAACATGCCAATCCTTGTGGTGTTGCGGAAGGAGAAAATTTGAAAGACGCTTATTTGAAAGCTCTTATGTGTGATAATGTATCGGCATTTGGTGGAATTGTTGCTTTAAATCAAACCCTTGATGAGGAATGTGCTGAAGAAATTGTTAAAATTTTCACAGAAGTGATTATTGCTCCGGATGCCACAATGGCGGCACGTGAAATTATTGCCAAGAAAAAAAATCTTCGTTTGCTCATTACAGGTGGAGTTCCTGATCCACGCTGTGGAGGACTTCTTGCGAAAACACTTGCAGGAGGCATTTTAGTACAATCACGTGATAACGTGGTAGTCGATGATCTTAAATTGCAAGTAGTGACAAAGCGGGCACCAACTCAAGATGAAATGCGTGATCTTCAATTTGCTTTTCGTGTAGCAAAGCACGTTAAATCAAATGCTATTGTGTACGCGAAAAATAGCGCAACAGTTGGAATTGGAGCCGGACAAATGAGCCGCATCGATTCAGCAAAAATTGCTGCAAGTAAAGCAGCAGAAAGTGCGCAAAGAGCAGGCTTAACAGAAACTCTCACAAAAGGATCTGTTGTTGCATCAGATGCATTTTTTCCTTTTGCTGATGGTTTATTAGCAGCAGCTGAAGCAGGAGCAACAGCAGTTATTCAACCAGGAGGCTCCATGCGTGATGAAGAAGTTATCGCCGCTGCTGATGCACAGGGGTTAGCGATGGTTTTTACAGGAACACGTCACTTCCGCCATTAATAATTTTGCTGCTTTTCTTTTCGTATGAGACAAATGTTTCAAGGAATTTTTCATAATTATCGTATGACTATTGATAACTGTTGAAATGGAAGCAGTTATTCAATCCAAAGAAGCTACACGTGAAGAAGTTTATCACCGCAGAAAATGCACATAATTTAGCCAATGCACATAATTTAGCCATTGGTTAGGGATAAGATGTTCTTGTTGATATTTTTAATGGTTACCCTTTCGCATGAGAAAAATGTTAAAGGGACATTATCTTGTATTAGATGCATACCTGCTATGATATTATAACACAACTCTTTTTAGTAATATACTCTATTCTTAAACTAAAGAGTGTAATGAAAAGTTTGAGTAGAGGATATGAATATTCTACGTTTTTATAGTAATTGGCGCCGTTATCGTCGAACCGTTAATGCGTTAAGTCGTCTTTCAACATATGAACTCAACGATCTTGGAATTTGTCGAGGTGATATTGATTCAATTGCACGACGTTATTCGCGTAGATCTTTATGAAAGTTGTTTGAGATATTTGAGAGAATGCTTTGCTATGAAAAAGCGCGCATTTTGTGGTTTGTTATTATAACTTCATTTTTAGTATAATAACAAAGAGCAGAAGAGTTATTTTTCTCGGCCATTGTTATGTATTGTTTCTCGAATTTTCAATGCTTCTGTGATGTACAACATTTGATTTATAATGATAATTTAGCGTTATTCATATTAAATTAGAACCCCGAATACCGTAAAATTCTTCCATTTCAAATCTGTGTATGTTGAATCAACCAAAACCATTCGCCTGCACGTTACAAGCGGGGGAGCTGTATGGATAAAAGCTATTAAGAAAAGGCTAAAAATGCCTCTTATGAACTATCTCTAGTGCCAAGAGCTTGTTACAAACATTGGGCACTGATAAATAGTGTGATAGTGCCGAACTGCTCCTTCATAAGCATAAAGATGGGGGGTGCTTAATGGATTTACCGTTATACCCATCACAGGCATCGTCGCAAAATAGGCTTGGAAGCGTTAAGGGATTTTTCTTTAAAATAAGTCCGTGAATATACAATACAATAGCGCTCTGTTTTTCGTGAAGAGCGTAATCCTATTAATGCAACTCTCTCAGAGAGAAATATTGATCCCAACAGCACACTTAAAAACTTATCGAAGATAAGCAACGGCTTAATTTTCTCTCCATATCTTTAAAGGATCAAAATCCTTAACTAGTACTCATCTGTCAACAATGGTCTTTCAAAAAACCTTTTTTCTGGAGCCAATCCCTTTTAGCATCACCTCATGAGATTCTATGAGCAAACCTTGCCTAAAAACATCCAACCCATACTCTAACAAAACTCTTCATGTATAAAATTGATATGATCTTCAAATTTTGAGAATATTACCACAATAAACAATAATGTTTTGCGACACGCAAAATAAAACGCAATATACTATGGGTTGGAACAATGTTCTAATTTTTTATCAAACGCTTTACGGATAAAACGCCAACGAACTTTTTCCTGAAATGCAGGACGAAAATATAAAACAATCTGTTGTGTCCGTTGTGGACCTGTTAATTCTGCAAAATCAATCGAATCTTCAAGACAAATATCTGCGTCAGGCGATATAAAATACCATATTTGTTCACTCTTCACGTTCTCGTTCTTTACGGCTAAACACACACGTTTGCCATCATAGTTAACTTCAACTTGTGGATGAAGATGAAACCGAACAGCAACATAATTTTGTTCATTTTGCACACTCTTGTGTCTCTTTCTCCCTTTATTTGGCATAAAAAAGCGATCAAAACCTTCGATCGTATCTCCATTTGTCGCCAAAATAAGACCACGCTCATGAATAAGATTAAAGGGTCGCACATAACCATTATGACTCGCAATAAAACCTGTCTTCTCTGAATCCTCTATACGGCACACTTGAACATCTGTTGGTCCATCAAACAAAAATGGCGCGCCATTTTTCTTTTTATGATAAAAAGCACCCACTGAACAATCATTAAGCGTAGCTGTTGAATGTGCTGCAGTAACACGCCCTAAATGTCGATACTCTTCCCGCCCATCAGGATTAACACCGGCATTGATAATAAAACGGTGCCCTTGTGAAGACATTTCAAAAGACAAACACCCCGAACAAGCCTGCTGTGCTACAGAGCGGGGTGGAAACTTTCCTGTATCTGCAAGCACTATTGTTTGATTGGCTTTTAAGCGCTGAAATCCTGAATAACGGGCATAACTAAAAGGATGTCCTCCTGTTTCATCAAGCTCCAAAAGTGATGATAACCGTTCCGATACTAGGGGACCAACCCCATTAAAATGGGCCAACGTTTGATCCTCATGGATAAAAAATCGTAAAGCTGGCAACATACGCTCAACAGAATCAATCAAAATACGGGGTGCTGTTTCATTGCTACGCATAAAAAGATGCCGTAACGACAATAAATCCGATAACAAATTCAGCAAAATAACAGGACTACGGGAAATATGCCCACCATCAACTAGGATTTGACGGGAAAGCTCCTCTATAAGTGTGGTTTGTACCTTTTTTTTCACTGCCGCTGAAACAGGCAAAGCAAGAGATGCGAATGTCAAAGCCACTGCTGCTTGTAAACGTTGATCATTGTGCTCCATACTACAAACTGTTACGCGCAAATAACGAAATTGCAAACCAAGTGCACGTAAAAAGCGTTTTTCAAACCGTTCACTTGCCCCTTCTAACAACATTTTCGAATGACAAATCCATGAAATCAAGCGCCGCGCCACAACAGGATCACTCCAAGCAAGCCCTTTTACCTTCTTACCAGCATGGTCAAACCAGTCTTCTAAAAGAGAGCGTGCATGTGCAGAAGCTAAATCACTTCCTGCTGCCTCCATATGGCGCAACCAATGAAAATCATGTAGAGCCGCTTCCCATTCTAGCGTTGGTGGAACCAATGAAAACGGCGAAACAGCACCAGAATGAACAATGTGACCAGCAAAAGCAAAACGACCATGATAAAATTCATGCGCCATCATCGGATCAGCTACATGCAAATCCATGGGATGCGCTAAAATTTTATGAGGACGAAACCCTGAAAATCGCCAACGAAACAATGGTCCAACCCATAAACGCCGCATAACATTCTGTATCGTATCGATACAGGCTGCCACTTTTACCTGAGGAGCTTTTACCGCAACCGCCAAAATTTCATCTCCATTTATGCTGAATCAAATACAATTTCGACCATTTTTGTAAATGAAGCGTTAATTAAGCAATTTTTCGTAAGCGCGCAGCGAAAAAACCATCCATTCCTAAAAATACGGTTTTCTCAGCATCAAAATTTTTATGACAAAAATCCGCAGGCGTTGTCCGTAACATCCCCCCACAAAGCAAATGTTCCAGTGCTCCCATTTCCTCTGGATAAATAGGGTCTAAAACAATGTCATTGCGTATCGATAAAATTTTCTCAATAAGATCTTCACCTTCTTCTCTTGCCAATGAACAATTGGAAAAAACAATCCGCCCCCCCTCCTTTACCAAAGAAATTGCTGCGACAAGCAAATCATATTGCAACGCCGCTAACTTGACGATATCTTCCCTCGATTTCGTCCATAAAATATCTGGATGACGACGGATTGTTCCTGTAGAAGAACAAGGAGCATCAAGAAGAACCGCATCAAAAAGCTGTGTTGAATGGAAATTTTTCACATCGCCCTGCCAAATATGAACTGAAAAATGAAGCCGTTCCATATTTTCTTTTAAACGCTTTATGCGGTTAGCAGAAAGCTCAATTGCAGTCACCTCAGCCCCTTGCAAAGCCAATTGTGCTGTTTTTCCTCCAGGGCTCGCACAAAGATCAGCAACGCGTTTACCCTCAATACTCCCAAGTAAACAAGCAGGCAAAGCTGCTGCAAAATCTTGGACCCACCAAGACCCTTCACGATAGCCTGGTAAATCAGAAACAGAACACTCCAGACGCTTCAATCGAACAGAACCATTGGGCAATACCACACCGCCAAGCCTTTCAGCCCATCCACCACTATCAGATTTCACTGTCAAATCGAAAGGAGGTTCCACACTTTGAATTGCGATAATCTGATGTACCTTTTCTGTTCCATAAGCTGATATTAAAAGCTGTCCAAACCACGCTGGCACACCTTCAATGGTAGGAACTTGTTGGCGTAAAGGCTCTGCCTCACGTGCAACATTGCGCAAAAGAGCATTCACCACCCCTGAAAAACGGCGCATTCGAGGATCAAGTTTCGCCACACGCACAGCTAAATCAATAGCCGCATGATCGGGAATATCAAGATAAAGAATTTGTGCAACACTGATATGCAAAAGATGCTGAAGTGAAAGTGCTTGTGAAGGCAAAGGACGCGCCAAAAAGCGTGAGAGAGCCGCCATAATCTGCCCTCGATGACGCAATGAAGCTGTTAAAATAGCCCGACATAACAAACGATCTCGTTGTGAAAGCTTCAAATATTGTGGATGTCCGTGTTCATTATCCGTCAAACCAGACAGAGGCGTGTACTTATCAACTACCGCCCCCAAAAGACGCACACACACCTGTCGAACAGCTAATCCTGGAACATTTTTTTCAGACACATGCCCCGCTTTTTTGTGTTTCAAAACACCACCTTTATATCACAGTTTTCTCAAGAGCTCTCTCAATAATTCTATGAACGAGATCTTTTTGAATTTTCATAACGAAGCCAAGAAGGACGTTTTGTAACACGCTGAAAAGAACTGTTTTCTTGCTCACCTAATGCATGAGCCTGACCACTATGAAAATCTCCATAGTTCATCCCGCTGCTTTTTTCATGTATAGCGTCTTCTTTATTCCATCCCACACTTTTGGCAAGAGCCCCTTTCATCTCTTCTGCTTGCCGATAAAGAGCAGCGATACGATTTGCAGTTGCTGGATGTGTCGAAAAAAGACTATCCGCTCCCTCACCGCTCAAAGGATTAATAATAAACAGATGCGCGGTTGCTGGATTATGCTCTGCTTCTTCATTATATACCCCACGTCCCCCATCAGCAATCTTACGCAATGCCGAAGCCAACCATAAAGGATTACCACATATTTCAGCCCCTCTCCGATCCGCAGCATATTCCCGTGTACGGCTAATCGCCATTTGCACCAGCATCGCTGCAAAAGGCGCCACGAGCAATGCAATAAATCCTCCAATTGCCCCAGCGCCATGAGAATCTTCTGAAGAATTACGCTGTCCTCCCATAAAGAAAGCAAAATTACCAAGCATTGAAATTGCCCCTGCAATCGTTGCGGTTAGAGTCATTGTTAACGTATCACGATGCTCAATATGTGCGAGCTCATGCGCCATAACGCCGGCAATTTCCTCAGCGCTTAACCGCTCTAACAACCCAGTACTTGCAGCAACAGCTGCATTTTGCGGATTACGTCCCGTTGCAAAAGCATTTGGCTGTGCATTCTCAATAACATAAACCTTTGGTTGAGGAAGAGAAGCCTTTTGTGCTAAATCGCTTACAATCTTATAATAAACTGGTGCTGAATGCTGATCAACTTCACGCGCCCCGTACATGCGTAAAACGATTTTATCTGAATTCCAATAAGAAAAAAAGTTTAAACCACTTGCCATCAAAAGAGCAATGACCATGCCACCACCCCCTCCAACAAGATAACCAACTCCCATAAAGAGAGCAGTTAAAAAAGCCAAAAGCATAGCTGTACGCATTATATTCATTACTCAAAAAACTCCATGATAAAAGTCAATCAATACTATATGATGGTGTTTTCTTTCTGCTTCTTCAATGGAATAGGTGTAAAATGAATAAAAAAGATGAGAAAACAAGCAAAAAAAATGCAACTGTCATTAAACAGCAATCTCTTTCTCCCGCAGCACAACGCGCCCTTAAAGAAGCTGAAGAAAGACGAAAACGCGCAGCAAAAAAGGAACAACCTTTAGAAAACGGCGGACGCGGCGGCAAAGACCCTTCCCGCTATGGAGACTGGGAAATTAAAGGCCGCGCCATTGATTTTTAAAACCATTGATTAAAAAAACCAGCGCGGTTTAAACAAGCAGCTTTTTAAAGAAAATCCGTTTTTGATAGACAAAAACGGATAATATGTATTTTTCTAAAGCTTTTAAAAACACGTTGATTAAACAATCATGCTTCTTATGCTGTAGCAGATTCTGCTTCAGCCGCTGCCGCTGCTTCTTCTGCCGCTTGCTTTGCTGCTGCTATACGTTCTTGTGCTTTTTTACCCAGTTCACCTTTATATGGATTATTACGAGTTGGACGCTTTTTCAAGCCAGCTGCATCTAAAAACCGTAAAACGCGATCTGTTGGTTGAGCCCCTTGCCCAAGCCAATATTGGATACGTTCTTCATTAAGTTTCACCCTCGGTCCATCTTTAGGCAACATTGGATCCCATGCACCAACACGTTCAAGAAACCGCCCATCGCGCGGACTACGAACATCTGCAACGACGATATGATAGTAAGGACGTTTTTTTGAACCTCCACGGGACAAACGAATTTTCAATGCCATATTTTATCTCCTATTGTCAGCTCTGGCTTTCGTTTAAATTGACTTTTTTTATTTTTTGCTCTTCAGCAATAACTTCATGATGACTCACAACTTCTTTAATAATAAATTTTAAAAATCTTTCAGCAAAATCAGGATCAAGATCACTATCCATAGCCAATTGCCGCAAACGCGCTACCTGATATTGCTCACGCAGAGGATCTACTTTAGGCAAATCATAACGCGCTTTTAAGCGCCCAACAGCTTTCGTACAACGAAACCGCTCTGCTAAGATATGAATCAAGGTTGCATCAAAATTATCAATGGATGCTCGTAAATGTGCCAATTCGTTTAATACTGTTTCCTGCATTATATTCCTTTCCCTCTTTACATCTTATTTTTTCTTAGGATGCTGAGGAAAATTTCCCCCATCGACAATGCCATTGGAAAGACTAGGAAATGTAGGTCCACGCTTAGGAAGTCCGGGCAAGAGCTTCCCTCCATTACCATTTTCAATTTGCTTTTGAAGCATTGAGAATTTCTTTGGATCCAATCCCGACAAATCCGGCATAGCTGGAGAATCCCCTCCCAAGTTTCCCATACCACCCAAACCCATTTTGGAACCAAGGCCTCCCAACATTTTTCCCATAAAACCACTTTTTCCTTTACCACCCATGGCTTTCATCATATCAGCCATTTGGCGATACATCTTCAAAAGTTTATTAATATCAGCCGCTGTCGTACCAGACCCCTTAGCAATTCGTTGTTTGCGGCTATGTTTTAAAAGCTCTGGATTCGCCCGCTCTTTGGGTGTCATAGATGAAATAATGGCCAATTGACGATCAAACAAACGATCATCAAACCCCGCAGCCGCAATCTGCTCTTTGACCTTCCCCATTCCTGGCAACATGCCCATAATACCGCCCATTCCACCCAGTTTTTTCATTTTCTGCAACTGTTCTGCAAGATCATTCAGATCAAATTTTCCAGCTTGCATTTTTTTTGTAAAAGCAGCAGCTTTCTCGTGATCCATTGTTTCAGCAGCTTTTTCAACCAAAGAAACAATATCCCCCATTCCGAGAATACGATCAGCAATACGACTGGGATGAAATTCTTCTAAAGCATCTATTTTTTCACCAGTTCCAATTGCTTTAATTGGTTTACCTGTAACAGCACGCATAGAAAGAGCAGCGCCACCACGCCCATCACTATCCATCCGTGTTAAAATAATCCCCGTAATCCCTACACGCTCATCAAAAGAACGAGCAAGATGAACGGCATCTTGCCCCGTCAAACTATCAGCCACCAACATAATCTCATGAGGAAGGGAACATGCTTTAATTTCAGCCAATTCGAGCATCAAAGCTTCATCAATATGATTACGTCCTGCTGTGTCAAGAAGAAGCACGTCATAACCACCCAATTTAGCAGCCTGTACGGCACGTGATGCAATATCAACAGGCAGCTGACCCGCAATAATAGGCAAGCTTGCAAGTTTTGCCTGTTCTCCCAATTGGCGCAATTGCTCCTGTGCAGCGGGACGGCGTGTATCTAATGACGCCATGAGAACTTTTTTATTGTGCTTATCAGTAAAACGTTTTGCAAGCTTTGCTGTTGTGGTTGTTTTTCCCGAACCTTGCAAACCAGTCATCATGATAACAACTGGAGCTGGTGCATTTAAATCACTCAGAACGCTTTCATTTCCAAGAATATGAACCAATTCATCATGAACAATTTTAACCACCATTTGGCCTGGTTTAATTGATTTAACGATTTCGGCCCCAACAGCTTTTTCCCGAACTCTATCGGTAAAAGAGCGCACAACATCAAGAGCAACATCAGCTTCCAATAAAGCGCGACGAATTTCACGCAGCGCCTCTACAACATCCTGATCCGATAAAGCGCCACGTCCCGTCAAATGAGACAGGATAGAACCAAGTCGCTCTTGCAAGGATTCAAACATCATTTACCTCATTGTTGCATAACAAACAAACCAAAATAGCATCCGAGAACGCATCGCGCCGTCGGATGTTGACCTCTGAGATCTCTTTATACCCTTAAACTGGGGTCTCAGTCGGTGGCTCCAAGTTAATTTTGTCACTGAAAGCTTGCTCCTTCAAACAATAAAACCCCAGCTTTGTCAAGTTTTATCATAAAATATCTTTTTATACGAAGAAATAAAAACAACAAATACTATACTTCAAAACTTTCAACTTCAACACGCATAAAACAACCTGTTTCCTGTTCCATGCTCCATAATTTTCCGCTAGAGATATCAAACCAAACACCATGCAATGTCAAAAAACCTTGATCTTTGCGAAGCTTTATCCACGGAAACGTCTCTAAATTTCTCAACGAATGGCGAATAGAAAGCTGCTCTAATGCCGTCTGTTTTTCTGGCCAAGACAACGACTTATTATTCAAAACGATTTCTGCTGCTGGTGCTAAAAGACTTATCCATTGACCGATAAAATCATTTGATAATAAAGATTTATATGTCTCATTAAGAGCAGTACGAATGCCTCCACAATGGGCATGACCAAAAACGACAATATGTCTCACCTCAAGCAATTGCACAGCATATTCAAGAGCTGCTGATGTTGCGTGATATTGGTCATCAGGAGAAAAAGGAGGAACCACATTCGCCACGTTGCGCAGAGTGAAAATTTCCCCTGGCTTAGCATCAAAAATCATTTCTGGTACTGCACGCGAATCACAACAAGCAATGACCAAAACTTCAGGTTTCTGCCCCTCAATCGCCAATTGCTGATAATCTGCTATTTTATATAAAAAATGATTGTTTATAAAGTTTTGGTAACCACTTAAAAGTCTTTCTGGTAAATGCGCCATTCTCTCTTTACTTTTGCTTCTTTTTTTACTTTCATTTTGTATATTTTAAAAAACAAACTATTAACATACAAAAATACTAAAAGCGCCCTTTCCTTGAAGCAAAATATTTCTTTAAAGTACAAAATATTACTAAAAAATAGCAAAAACAAACTCATTCTTTCCAAATAAAGAGCTATTTTCTTTAGAAAGAAGGTGTTACAGTATATAAAAAATATAATGGTCTGCTTTTAATAAAGACCCCTTAAGAGCAAAAAGGGAGAGTGAATGTGTTGCAACAAAAAAAAACAGAGACAAAAAACACCCAAGATAAAATAGAACAAATCCTTTTTGCCCAAACCGATAAAGAAGATATTGCTTATTATGAAAATGAAGAACTTCAAAAAGCCACAGCCATCGCGGTAAAAGCTTTTAATCTCCATCAGACGGGAAAAAATACCATCTGCTTTGAGCAAAATTTAACCCGCAGTAACAAACCTATAACCGTTATCACGCTTGTCAATGATAACAAACCCTTCCTTCTGGATTCTATTTTAAATGTTTTTAATCAACACAAAAACCATATCTATTTGATTGCACACCCCATTATTGATTGTGCTTCTGGAAAACGCATCAGTCTGATGCAAATTCACATCGAGTCATTAAACAAACAGCAAATACAAAAACTTGAAAATGAACTCACCTTAGTTCTTGAACAGGTTAATGCTGCTGTACAAGACTGGAAACCTATGCTTGAAGAAGTTGAAAAGCATATTCATGCCTACCAAATAAGTCTTCCCCCGCACTACAAACAAGAAGGCGAAAAGGCCATTGAGTTTCTTCACTGGCTAATGGACGATAATTTTATTTTCCTTGGTATGCGCACTTACAACTTCATCAAAGACCAAAAACCCCTAAAATCCTTTACGGCAAGTAATATTGAACTTGGTATACTCACGGATGCTTCTATTCATATTGTTGACGATAAAAGTATGAAAGAACCTCCTCAAGAAGTTTTATCCTTCATGGAAAGCGATAATCTGTTTATCGTGACAAAAGCGAACAGCCGCTCCAAAATTCACCGTTCTGTTTGGCTCGATTATATTGGTCTTAAAATCTTTGATAAAGAAAACCAACTCTGTGGAGAATTACGCATTGTAGGGCTTTTTACCTCCTCAGCTTATACACGTTCTATTTTGCAAATTCCTTTCTTAAAAGAAAAAGCCCGAACTATTATTCAACGTCTTGGACACAATCACGCCGATTATTCAGGAAAAGCACTCATCAGTGCTTTAGAAACCTATCCAAGAGATGAAATGTTTCGCTCTGATGTTGATACATTGACAGAAAACACTAAGCTTATTCTACAATTAGATGAGCGCCCACGTTTACGGGTTCTTGCCCACACTGATTCTTTTGGACGCTTTGTTTCTATCCTTGTCTACGTACCGCGTGACCAATATAGCAGCAGCCTGCGTGAAAAAGTTGGCGAACATTTTGTAGAGCTTTATAAAGGTGACTTTTTTGAATCTTATCCGCTATTTTTGGAAAGCACCCTTATACGTGTCTATTATATCATCCATCGCAAAGGAAACGAAACTGTTCCCCTTCACGAGCGCTCCACACTTGAACAACATGTACGTTCGATTGCACGAAGTTGGGAAGACAGGGTTCAAGCCATCGCTCTTAACAAGAAAATAACAGAGCAACAAACACGTCTAGCCAGTGAATTCCCCAACAGCTATCGTGATTTATTTTCAGCTGAAGACGCTATTAACGATGCCGGACATATTCTAAGTCTTCATGATGAAAAGCCCCTTTTCGTGATCTTTTATCACGCACAAAACAAAGAAAAACAGTGCATTTCTCTTCGGCTTTTTCACCGCCATGAAGCACTTGCCCTTTCCAAACGTGTACCACTCCTTGAAAATATGGGGTTTCGCGTTATTGCTGAACAAACCCTTGAATTACCAGATGGCAATGGGCGCTCTGTGTATCTTCATGATATGCAGCTAGAAAGTACTTTCCAACGCTGTATCGATTTTGAAAAAGACGGTCAAAAACACGCCGAAACCTTTGAAGCCATTTGGGCACAAAATGCTGATAATGACGGCTTTAATGCTCTCACCCAAACAGCTGAGCTTGATTGGCATGAAATTGTTATTTTGCGCCATTATGGGCGCTATCTCCAACAAGCTGGAATTCCTTATTCGCAAGATCGCGTTGCCCAAACTTTAAATGCTTATCCTGACATTACCCAAGATCTTTATGCTTTATTTCATTTAAAATTTCATCAAAGCCATACAGAAAAAGAACGGAAAAAAAACCAACAAGTTATTCAAAAGCGCATTGAAGAAAAATTACGGAAAGTCTCTGGTTTAGACGATGATCTCATTTTACGCCGTTATTGTAACCTTATCGAGGCGAGTTTACGAACGAATGCCTTTACGACTCTTCCTGATGGAAGTCCACGGCGTATTTTAGCCACCAAATTAAATCCACGCCAGATTGAAGGTTTGCCTGAACCGCGCCCTTACCGAGAAATTTTTGTTTATGGACCAGAAGTTGAAGGGGTCCATTTGCGTTTTGGACCTATCGCTCGTGGCGGCATTCGTTGGTCTGACCGTGCATTAGATTACCGCACCGAAGTGCTTAGCTTAGTCAAAGCCCAACAAGTTAAAAATGCGGTTATCGTTCCTGCAGGTGCAAAAGGTGGATTCTATCCCCATCGGCTTCCCCAAACAAATGACCGTGCTGTCATCATAGAAGCAGCACGACAAGCTTATACAGACTTTATAACAGCTTTGCTCTCCATTACAGACAATCTGATTAACGGCAAAATAAGTTCTCCCCACAATGTCATCTGTCATGATGACCCTGATCCCTATTTTGTTGTTGCAGCGGACAAAGGAACAGCAACTTTTTCTGATACAGCCAACGCCATCAGCCAAGCAAACCACTTTTGGCTTGATGATGCTTTTGCCTCTGGAGGTTCAGCAGGTTACGACCACAAAGACATTGGTATTACAGCTAAAGGTGCATGGGAAGCCGTCAAAAGACATTTTAGAGAATCATTTAATCACGATATTCAAACAACGCCCTTCACCTGTGTCGGTGTTGGCGATATGTCTGGTGATGTCTTTGGCAATGGAATGCTGCTTTCCAAACAAACAAAATTGATTGCCGCTTTTGATCACCGCGATATCTTTATTGATCCAGATCCGAACATAGACGAAAGCTATGTAGAGCGTACGCGTCTCTTCAGACTACCTCGCTCAAGCTGGCAGGATTACGATAAAACCAAATTATCAAAGGGCGGTGGTATCTTCTCACGAAAAGAAAAAACCATTACTCTCTCACCTGAAGCAGCACAAGCCATTGGTTTCGAAAAACAAACAGGAACACCCTTTGAAATTATCTCTGCTCTTCTCAAAGCCCCTGTTGATCTTTTATGGTTCGGTGGCATTGGTACTTATATCCGTGCTGCAACAGAAAATGATGCCCAAGTAGGTGATCGCGCAAATGATGCAATACGCATTACCGGAGAACAAGTGCGTGCAAAAATTATTGGTGAAGGAGCTAATCTTGGTGTTACACAACGTGGACGGATTGAATATGTCTTAAATGGTGGTCGATGCAACACGGATGCCATTGACAATTCTGCTGGTGTGAATTGTTCTGATATTGAGGTCAATCTCAAAATTGTTCTTGCATCAGCACTACGTGCCAAAACGTTAACCCGCGAAGATCGCAATAAGCTCTTGAAAAAAATGACGCCTCAAGTCGAGCAACTCGTCTTGCGTAACAATTATCTACAACCTCTTGCGCTTTCTTTGGCGGAAAACCAAAGCACTACTGATTTGCCCTATCAAATACGCTTTATGCACGATTTGGAACAAAAAAAGCTTCTAGATCGCAGAGTTGAAATACTCCCTGATGAGCAAATTTTACGACAAAGAACAACCCAAGGCAAAGGTCTTCTCCGTCCAGAACTCGCCGTTATTTTTGCCTATGCTAAATTGACCTTAAAAGAAGAAATTGCTAATAGCCCCATTGTTGATGATCACTATTTCAATACAGCCCTGCTGAACTATTTTCCAACCCAAATTCAAGAAAATTTTAAGAAGGAAGTTATTAACCATCAATTGCGTCGTAATATTATCGCAACGCTGATTGCCAACGATATTGTAAATCGTGGAGGCCCCACTTTTGTTAATAGACTACACGATGCAACAGAACAAAAGACTGAAAATATTATTCGCGTTTTTATTGCCATCCGCGATGGTTTCGAAATTCCTCAATTGTCTGAGCAAATTGATAAGCTTGATAATAAAATACCCGGTCTTGTCCAAAATAAATTCTACGCAACAATGACCCCAATGCTCTTTGAAACAACCAATTGGGGTTTGCACAACATAGATCTCTCACGTCCACTAGAAGAAATTGTAAAAACAATAAAGCAAGCCCGTAGCGTTATTGAAAAAGAGCTTATGCATTCTCACGACAACGATATTAAGCAAAAGATTGAAGAAAAAGCATTACACTACAGCGAAGAGGGAGCACCAAAAGCATTAGCGAAACAATTAGCCCTCTTGGAAGCTGCTTCAACAATCTGTGATATTTCTTTAATTGCAAAAAAAAGCAACAGTGATCTTATTAAAACTGCAGAGATCTACTTTTCACTTGCGCAAATCATTCGTATAAACCGCATTAACGAAGCAAGTCGTATAATTCCTGTAGTAGATTATTATGATAGTATGGCTTTAAGCCAAGCCAAAGAAAATGTTTCTGAAAGCTTTCGGCAAATCGTTATGAAAATCCTCAAAAATTATGGAAAGAAAAAAGATCCTTTTGACACTTGGAAAAAAACAGAAGAAGATCATATTCACAACATTACAAACCGCATTAGCGCCCTTATTGAAAATGATCTCAATATTTCTCGTTTTACTTTTGCAGCAGGATTGATTTCTCAACTTCAAAATATTGGCTTTCAAACCTAAAGAAAATACAAAACGACCCTCTCAATCTCCCGTTCTATCCCACCACCAGAACAAACCAACTAAGACAGAGCAGAAGTTTGCATTTTAGACATAACACCAAAAATAAAAATCTCGCTATTTATCACAATAGAATTGTTTGCAACAATTTCAAAAAAACAACAGGATTGATTTCTCACCCTAAAAACATAAACTTTCAGACTTAAAAGCAGTACAAAACAGCTAAGCTTTTGCTCCGTTCTATCCATCCATGACGAAGCAGCAAGGAAAGAACGGAGGCGCTATCCCGCATTTTTAGACAGAGCACTAAAAATAAACTCAAATTTTACTGTCAAATATCCTTCATCATAAAAATATAATATATTGATTTACAGTTATAATTTTATCATTTTTATGATAACTGATAATCCGATATTCTAAATTTGTCTCATTTAAAATCTGTTTATATTCAATTAATTAACCCCATTTCCCCTTGCATATTGCAAATGGGAAAGCCAAATAGATAAAAACAGTAAAGAAAGGACTAAAAATGCCCCTCATAAACCGCCTCAAGTGCCAAAAGCTGCAGTAACATTGGGAGTTAGCAAATATAAGCAAATATAAATATGGTGATGTTTTCCCCTAGCTTGTTACTCCGTAACCGAAAAGATGATGGTGCTTAATGGCTTTATCCTTATACCATTCATAGGCGACATCGTGAAATAGGAAGCACTGAGAACTATTTTTTTAACAAATGCGTAAAATCGAATAAAAAATGACAGTAAAGATGGATGTTGATTTTCCCCTTTACAACTTCATATCTTCCTCCAACTAGGCTATTTACTTGTTTTAAGAGGTTACACCCAAACAGATATATGCAATATGCTCATTCCATACATAAAGACAAAGGTTCCTAACAAGAACCACACCACCTGTATAAAAAGGCAATTCAGCATACTTTAAAATGCCACTTTTTCCATACAAACACTGTTACTATATGTAGTTTGATATAAGATTTTGTACTAAGTGAAAAGAGGTTGGACGAGTTAGGAGTAGGTGGTAATTTTTTATTTTTATAGCTATTTTTTTACCATTAAATACGCATTTTGTTAAAATAGATTTTGACACTCTAAAATTGTAAAAAAGTATGAAAATCAGAAAAAATCGAAATTTGGTAGTAAAAATGAAAAAAGGCTTTGGTACAACACCTAAAGTGGAGCAAGACGACCAAGTTTTAAAAATCCCAGTTTTACCCACCCATTGTTAATGAGCAAGGAAAGAACGGGAGCGCCGTCCGCATTTTTAGGCAAAGCACCCAAAATAAAAAATAACGCTTGAAGATTATTGGCTTGCGCGGGAAATAAGCGCTGCAGAGTGTCAAGAAGCTTCATGGACTGAATAAGGACAAGTTCAAATTTTGCTGTCAAATATCCTTCATCATCAAAAGAAAAAGGTCCACTAATACGCACTGCACCACCTGTATGAAAAGTCAATTCACCTTGCTTTAAAAGTCCACTTTTTCCATACAGTCGCTGTTGCCAATTTTTTTCTTCATGTTCAAACAGAAGAGAGGCATCATTTAAAATCCATTTCAAATTGCCATCAATTTTAGGAATATCAACAAAAGAAGATTTTAAAAAGGGAGAAGCATCAAAACCGTCAAAAGTTATATGTCCCGATAAATCATTCTTTTCATGTTTAAGATCAAGTCGAAAAAATTCTGCCGTTATTTTTTGAGGCATGTCTTGTGGCTCTAACGGCTGAATAATCACGTCATGCGTATTTTGCAAAGATGCCGGATCTTCAATATTTTCTTGTGTCGTTTTTTTATCTGTCGTTGGTGCTCTTAATGCTTCTTGAAGCTTTTGATCTTCAGGGGAAGAGGAAAAAGATGAAATCTCAAGCCCTTCAGCTATAAACTTCAATGTTTTACCCGTTTTCCAATAAGGCTCTGTTTCAATCACCAAATTGCGCCAATGCGATACTATGGGAGTTTTTCCGGAAAAAACAATTAATGCAGGAGAATGAACATTAAACTCGACCAAATGAGGTGCGTAAATTGGTGCACCAGCTGTCAAACGCCCCGTCGATAAAGAAACTCCATGTAAAGGCCAAGAAAATTGAAACTTGTCACAAACAACACCGACACGTAAAGGATAACCATCCTTGTGCACATTCTCACATACCGCCGCCATATTATGGGAAGATACTTTTGTGAATATATTAGAAACATAGTCTTCTATTTTACGCGAAAAAAAAACCAGAGTGCGCTATAAATAAATATCAGAGCAAGACAAAAGAGCCCACAAATTAAATAACTCAAAGAAAAACTTTTTTGTGATGATGGTATTTGAAAGGATTTAGACAATATTCAAACTTTCTTTATCTCTTAACTTCCTCCCCACCCTAAAAAGGATAAAGATTCCCAACCACGTTCAGTTTATACACAATCCAACTTCTTAATCGACCGGATTTTATCTACTGATCACTTCAAGAAGTCCCTATACATCGTTCTAAAGTACAGTATCTCATAAGCTCAATAAACAAGATTTTCTTAAAAAAAACCCATTACACCCTTTAACAAAAAACACCTCATGTGTAAAGTTTTACATAGATTTTCTACCTCTAGCTTAAACCATACTGTTTTACAGCACAACAAAAATGATAATGAATAGTGTTTCTTAACGATAAAGCCATTGAGCCCCCCATCTTTACGCTTATGGAGACCCCAAAGCCAGCACCATCATTATATTTGGCTAGCCCCCAAATGTTGCGACAGCCCTTGGCACTTAAGACAGTTCATAAGAAGCATTTTTAGTCTTTTCTTATACAGTTTTTGCCCACACGCCAGCCCTACTTGTGACATGCAAACAAGAGGTTTTTATTGAGTCAACATACACAGGTTTGGAATGAAAAAACCTTACTATATTCGGGGTTCTCATTCAATATACAAAACTGTGAATTACCTATATAAATCAATTCGTTGTCAACAATCACACAAGTACGGGCGGTGTACAAAAAATCTGGTGTAATGCGCTTTCAAACCATTGGCTCAAAGCTCGATCATAGATTAAACGACCTTTCAAATGTGCACAAGCAGGTTGAGCACCTTTTTCAGTCAATTTATGTGCCGAACGCACGACCAAACGCCGCATCATAGCGCGTGTAAATTCAGCATGAAACTGCAAGCCCCATGCATTGTTTCCATAACGAAAAGCTTGTGTAGGATATGTATTCCCTGTTGCCAAAAGCATTGCCTCTTTCGGTAAATCATAAATACCTTCATCATGGAAATGGTAGACCATCTCTGGCCAATTCATCAATTCCTTCCCTTGTGGGGTTGCTTCTAGTGGATACCAGCCGACTTCAACAGTCCCATCACTTCTTGTACCAACGCGCCCCCCTAGATTTCGCGCTAACATTTGTGCTCCAAGACAAATACCCAAAAAAGGCTTATTTTCCTTTAGTGATAACGAAATCCAATCAATTTCCTCACCAATATAGGCTTCGCTGTCATTCACACTCATCGGTCCCCCTAAAATAACAACGCCGGCATAATGCTCTAATGTATCAGGGAGTTTTTGTCCAAAAATAGGACGATAAATATCAAGAACAAAACCATTTTGTTGTAAAAATTTTCCCAACCGACCAGTATAGGTAGAGCGCCGATGAATAACGACAGCAATCCTTGGTTTGTTATTTTTTTGTTTTTTATCAAGACATCTCTGATTTAAAAACATTTTTTAACCAATCACCTCTGCTACCAAGCAAAACTTTATTTTTAAAGCATAAGAGAATAATTTTATTGGACAAGACTAACGATATTTTTTCTTCTAGGTCAATTGTTTCTTCTGAGAAAACATTCGTATTATCACATTGGTGCAATTTAAAATAAACGAAATTTTTTCCTCGATAAAGATGTTTCTTCTTCTGTTTTAACCCCTGGATCATCAACATTTAAGTGAGTTTGACTGAACATTTTTACATCTTTTTCTTTTATATCTTGTTTCTCCACCTGCACATTATGCAAAAGAGAATCATCTATAGGTGTTAATTTTTCAAGCTTCTTATCTCCAACATCATCACTTTTTCCCATAACATACTCTTTGTCTTGCCTTTTCGACACAATATTGTCCGCCTCTAATGTGAGAGAAGGCATACAAGGAGGCGCCTTCCATTCAAAACAGCCCAAACGTCCACTGATTGGAGAAACCACTGACCAAGAAGAAAAAATGGCCCCATCACACATCCACACTGGATCACGTTCAGCACGAAGTGCTAAAGAAAGCCATTGACGCACAGCACCTTGATTGTTTCCCTGTGCCTCTTCAATATCTGCCAACAATAAATAAACACTTTCCCGTGGATGACATTGTAATGCTTTTTGTGCCTTCTCTCTTGCTAATGCCGTTTCACCAGCATCCAAAGCTGCTTTAGCAATAAGGAAAGCCGACTCAAATGCATCTTTATTATAAGAAGCAAGTGTCTTAGCCCTTTTCAATCGCCCAATGGCTCCTTCTTCTCTTTCAAGATAAAGCGCTCCCAAGTCAGGATGAGGCTCCTTTTGCCAAGCCGCTATAATCATTTTATCCGCTTTACGCGTTTCGTTTAATTTATAAAGAATATCAGCAGCAATAACTATTATTGGAACAAAATCAGGCGCCAATTTATGGGCTTTCAAAATAGCTTCACGTGCTTGTACAGGATGTGTATCAAACAAAGAAAGTGCCTGCCCACTTAGTAGTAAAACCTGTATATGCTGCCGCTCTGGAATCGCGCGAATAGAACGCGGGAGAGCTTTTTGCGTTCTTTCAAAAATAGTAAGTGCCTTATCCCATTTACCCTCAGTACTTAACCGATCAAGCACCGCCTGATGCGCCCATAAAAGTGCTGGCGATAAAGTCAGTGCCTCTTCGGCATATTGTTGCGCTGCTTCATAAGCTTTACTCTTCATCGCTTCACGAAACAAACCATAAAGTCCAACCAGTTTTGTCGGATCTTCCTTTCTCATCTCTTCATAAAGACCGATGGCGCGAACAGAGTCATTTTGTAAAGACAAGGTTTGCGCTTGTAAGAGTTTTACCAATGGCTCTTGTTTCCCTGCAAGATATTTAGCAACACGTGCTTCCATTTTTTGCGCAACCATACTATCACCAGCAAAAGTTGCAAGAATCCCCTTTGAAAGAGCTTCGTAACCACGCTTTTGATGGCGTTTATAAAAATAATTGGAAAGAGCATTCGGTATGGAAAAAAAGAAAGACAATAACCACCATAAAAGCACCAGCGTTACAAAAAATAAAATAAGCACACTTAACACTGTAAGAAATGAAGCAGAAAATCTGAAATGCAAAAATGTGAGAACAAAAATACCATTGTGATTAGCTACCCACGTGAAAGCTAAACCGAGGATACAAACAACAAAAATATAAATAAAAACACGTATCATCTTGGGCCTATTTACATCTTTGTTGCTTTAAAAGATCCTTGTTGCACAGACAATAACAATTGCTGCAACAACTGTTGAATAGCAATATGTCTTTCAAGCTGCTTAACAAAATCCATTGAAACATCTTTTGCACTTTGAGGCAATGATTGCCATTCGCTCAAAGCCTTTTCGTAATCACCAGTTTGAATGGCAACTTCCATGCGTGCCGCAATAGCCCCCAGCGTTGTCCCTTCAACATTTCCAATCGGTCGCGAAACAATGAGCCCTTTTATCCACGCTAAAATTCGGTCAAAAAAACCAGCATCTGACGCAACAAGATTTTGCGTACCAACAATTGCATCGGCAACATGAGAAAAATCAACTGAAAGTTGTGCTGAACTTGGAAGACCCACAGTAGCTGTTTTTTGCAACACATCAAGTCCATTAATCGAAGGCGATAATTGTTGTAACAGCTTTAATTCATTATTATAAGATCCACCACGCTCTATAGCATTTTTTAATGAACTAATTGCAGTAAAGAGCGCGGTATCTATTTCTTTTTTCTCACTATTTTTAACAGCAGTTTCTTCCTGTAGTGCTTCTAACTGTTGTTTTAACGCAGCAAGATCATTTGCATTGCTCTGCCCAACAGACAAAGCCGTCTCTATCTCTTTCGACTTTCTAACAAAAGTTTGTACAGTTTCTTCAAGAGCTTTTACTTTTTCCTCTAAAATCGCAAAAGCTTTTTTGCTTTCTTCTTTCGATAGTTCATCATTTTTCGTTGTTTTAAACTGTTGTGATGAAAAAGAAGAAAACTCTGTTTTTAACGTATCAATTTCTTGAAAGACCCGCCTCAATTGTTCCTTTGTGTCTTCACCTTGACTTTTTGCGGCTTCAGCAATCTGCAAAGCTTTTTCTCCTCCAGCAGAATTTTCCACAAAAGGAGAAGGAAAAAAACCAGCCCATTGAAGCCCCATAAAAACTCCCAAAGCAATGAATCCTCCCAAAATCCCAGAAAGGGACAAGAAAAGCCAAGTTGTACTAGAGATACTTTTATCCTGACCTTGCATATTCTGTTTTTCTCGCGCATGAGATTCTACAGAATTATGGATTTTTTCCTCTGAATCATGGGGAACAGCTTCATGTTCAATAACTGGTTTCTTACGGCGCGTACCAGCATAATGTGGTTTAACTTTTGGTTTTGAAGAATCGACCATCTCTGTCACTTTTCGTGCACACTTTTTTTAATGATAAAATAATAAAATGAAAAAAGTTTTAAAAACGCAGCTTTTCTCAATAATATTTACAATTATCGCCTTTAATAGACAAGTTTTAAAAAAACATTTGCATTTTATACTCGAAAATACAGCTTTATTTTTTAATCAATGATATCATAAAATTCAAAGAAAACGCCAAAACACATATTTTTCATAGAAAAAACAATTCTAAGAGAAATACTTTGCATCTTTTTCTGTTCATGGTACGCACGCAGGAAAGAAGCTTCAATATAAGGTTTTGTTTAAAATGCGTCTGCTGGGAATAGAAACAAGTTGTGATGAAACGGCAGCGGCTGTCATTGAATATAACAATGAATCAAACAGCCGAATTCTTTCCAATGTTGTTTGGAGTCAAATTGATCACCATGCACCTTACGGCGGTGTTGTTCCTGAAATTGCTGCTCGTGCCCATGTTGAAGTTCTTGATCATTTAATTCTGCAAGCACTAACAGAAGCAAACACAAAATTAAAAGATATTGATGGCATTGCAGCCACCAGTGGGCCTGGTTTGATAGGAGGATTGTTGGTAGGCGTTATGAGCGCAAAAGCACTCTCTCTTGCCACTGGCAAACCATTTATTGCGGTAAATCACTTAGAGGGACATGCTTTAACAGCTGTGTTAACGCACAACGTCAGCTTTCCTTATTTATTACTTTTAGTTTCAGGAGGTCATACACAAACAATTATTGTTCATGGAGTAGGCAACTATCAACGTTTAGGAACCACTATTGATGATGCATTAGGAGAAGCCTTTGATAAAACAGCAAAACTTTTAGGTCTTCCTTATCCTGGTGGACCAGCACTTGAAAAAGCAGCTTTATTTGGTGATAAAAATCGCATCCCTCTTCCACGACCTTTAAAAGGTGAAAAACGGTTAGACTTTTCTTTTTCAGGACTCAAAACTGCTGTTCGACAAGCCGCAACAGCCATAGCTCCTCTTACAGAAAATGATATTGCTGACATTGCCGCAAGTTTTCAAGCCGCCGTGACTGATACGGTACGTGATCGTGTTCACCTAGCTTTACAACACTTTGCCCACCAATATCCTCTCTCTCATGATCAAGAAAAGCATTCTCCTGCTTTAGTTGTTGCGGGCGGTGTTGCCGCAAACCAAGCCATTCGCTCTACGTTGCAAGAACTTGCCCGTCAACATGGTTTTGAATTTATAGCCCCTCCTCTTTCCTTGTGTACCGATAATGCTGCAATGATTGCTTTTGCCGGTGCACAAAAACTCGCACGAGGAGAAACAAGCTCTCTTGACATTGCACCCCGCTCACGCTGGCCATTAGATGAAAAAGCCCCGCCCTTGATCGGGATGGGACGCCGTGGAACAAAAGCATAATAAAATTGACGTCCCACACACATCTTAAAGAACGAAGATTTCTACTCAATCCGGTCTATAGATAGTCCGAATTCTCTATCGAGCAGATTCCACCTGCTTCCCACTCACACAATTCACTTAACCCAAAGATCGACACGTAAACCTAAATATTCACCACACATTCTTAAAAACTTCATGTTTCAAAAAATTGCTTTATATCATTACACTTCAAATGACGGTATTTTACAGCATAATAAGACGCACTCTATCCCACAAAGCATAGATATGAATGCCATTCGTTGACCTCATCATCTTTGACCATTTATTCGTTTCATTGTCATTGTAATTTTAAAGCTTTTTAGAACCAATTTTCTTGCTAAATTCTCTCCAACGCAATGCTCCAATGATCCTATAGTAACTACATTTCAAACAGCAGCTGAAAAGATGATTAAGCTTCCACATGGCTGAGCAATTTTAAGTCTATTACTTCGATACACTGATATATTTTTCTGCTACAAGATAAGCAAAATACCTTTATACAACATAAAATATCAATGGAGCGCATTTTTCTATATACAAGTTATTTTGAAATAAGAAAAAACAGATAATGCCCGTTCTTTACTCCATTTTAAAAATCACCCTTGATGATATTACAAAGATACTTATAAAAAATTGGACATGACGAATGCATAACAATCTATGAAAAAGGTGAACACATGGCTTATTGGCTTTTTAAATCTGAACCCCATAAATGGTCATGGGAGATGCAAAAGAAAAAAGGAGCTGATGGCGAACAATGGGATGGTGTACGCAATTATCAAGCTCGTAATAATATGCGCGCTATGAAATATGGTGATAAAGGTTTTTTTTATCATTCAAATAAAGGTTTAGAAATTGTAGGAATTGTAGAAATATGTGCTGAAGCGCACCCTGATTCTACAAGCTCTGATCCACGCTGGGAATGTGTGGATATCCGTGCACTTTGTGACATGCCAACACCTGTTTCATTAAAACAAATTAAAGCTAATCCCAAACTAGCAAATATGGTGCTGGTCAAAGCCAGCCGCTTATCAGTGCAACCCGTGACAGAAGATGAATGGAAAGAAGTCTGTTTGATGGGCAACCTTAAGAGGGAAATGCTTTTATCTTAAAACAATAATTTTTATTCATTAACTCATATAAAAAGATGCTTCATAGCGCAGAAGAATAAGCACAACACCTCCTTCTGTTGAGGTATTCTCATGCTAAATGCATAAATATGATATTTTTCTTTGTCATTTTTTATCCTGCACTCTTTCTCAATACAGTCTCCTTCCAAATTACACAAAAAACCTCTTTATGATGCATCTTTTCGGCATTGCTAAAGGCAAAGCTTGCTCAACGATTATAATAAGCAACACCACGAACATAACACACAGCCCCTTCACACACAAATGCAACAAAAAAACAAAACTGAACGTGGATAAAAAACAATAAAAATGATCGTGAAATTCTCCTAAACAGTGCATATGTGCTAGGTGTTGCACAATTCTCTTCACGCTTAAAAAACGCATCATATTGCGTGTTCATTGTTTTGCATGTTGGACGAGTGCGCCTCATACCGCAGGATTCTCTCATTCCCAACCTGTTTATTGAATCAATCAAAAGCTATTTGCTTGCACATTCTAAGCGGAGAAAGTCCCATATAGATAAAAAACGTGAAAGAAAGGACTAAAAATTCCTCCTATGAATCGTCTCAAGTGCCAAGGACTGTCCGCAACACCCACGAGCTGGCAAAGTGAATGATAGTGCCAGCTTGTTTCTCCATAAGCGTAAAGATGATGACACTCAATAGCTAAAACACCTTCTAGAACATAAAAAACGCTTCCAACCAATACGTAAAATACCCTGCAGACGGAATACCTTCTTTTCAGCAAGCAACCATTAGAAATTATAAAAGTTTATTTTTTAGAAGCGCTCTTTTTTAATTTTCCTCTTTTAATTTTTCTTGCATGAAATCTTATTTTTCATGAAACTATATCAATCAGTGCATCAACATGCCTATAAGGAAAAACATGAACCACTATACTCTTTTAATCGTTGAAGACGATGATCTACGCCCCATTTTAGTAGAACAATTGCAAATGCATCAAGAGTTTAAAATTTTCCAAGCAAAAACAGCAGAAGCGGGAATAAGAATAATCCAAGAAGAAAATATTGATCTCACTATTTTGGGATTTCAACTTCCTGATCTTGATGGCTACAAAGCCGTTAAACAATTACGCACCCAAGGATTTCGTGCCCCCATTATCATGATAATAAATTATGATACAGACTGTGATAATATTTTAGATCTTGAAACAGGCGCCAATGATTATGTAACAAAACCCTTTCGCTTTGCGGTGTTATTGGCGAGAATTCGAGCACAGTTGCGCCAATATGAACAAAATGAAGACGCAACCTTTCATATTGGTCCCTATACTTTTAAACTAAGACAAAAACTTCTTCTTGATCAATGCAACAATAAAATCTGTCTCACAGAAAAAGAAGCAGCGATCCTTAAATGTCTCTATCATGCCAATGATAAAATTGTCAGCCGTGAAACATTGTTAGAACAAGTTTGGGGATATAATGAAAATATTATCACCCATACTTTAGAAACCCATATCTATCGTTTGCGACAAAAAATCGAAAACGATCCCTCCAATGCACAAATTCTCATAACAGATCAAAATGGTTACCGTTTAAATCTTTAATTCGAGATTTACTGTTTCAAAAATAATTTTAATATCCTAAATGAAAACAGAAACGAGATGAAAAAACTTCACGTATAATTCGAATGCTATTACATAGAACTTACTTTTATGACAAAATATATAACATTATGAATAAAAAACGAAATATTCCAACATGAGAACCAGAAACAAAAATGCTTTCAACCCTCACGATATACTTTGTAACTTCTGTTTCACATACTTTTGTTCTTTCTAAAGTTTTTAATATGTTTCGCATATAAATAATCGTGATATCTTTTAGCAACATTCTTGATCATAACTATCATCTTTAGATGAGTACTATTTATGATTATTTTTTTCAGAAAAACCGCTCCACGCACTGCTTTATCTGACATTCACTAACCTAACTTGAGAGATGTTTTTTATCTTTATAGTTTTCCTCCATTCTTTATGACTTTATCTCCTCTTAAGAGGTTATATAATTCATGATATAACGCTAAATGTTTATCCTAACGATAAAGCCACTGAGCACCACCATCTTTACGCTTATAAAAGAACAAGCCAGCACCATCACACACTTATGTTAGATCTCGATGTTGCAGAGGAGCCCTTGATACTTGAGATGGTTTATAAGAAGCATTGTAATCCTTCCTTGTACAGTTTTTAACCACCATAAACCATATTATGTAAGATCTCTTGGACTCTGCTACTTTTACGTTTACGAAGATACCAGCATTTTTTTCTTTTAAAATGTTTCCACTATTCATGAAATATGGTTCGGTATATAGATACTTGAGATTTTTATTCACATACCAATTCCACATATTAATGTACAAAAGAATATTTTTTAATTGTAAATGCAAAAAATTGAAATAAGAGAATTCTTCTATACTTGCGGTTCTTATGACAATGACAAAATGATTAATTATCTTTATAAATTAAAATATTTCTTGTCTGTGGTGATAAAGCAGGAATAAAAATACGTCGCGACTGACGACGCTGTACGAGCAAACCCTGATAAACACGTTTTTGTGCCTGACACATTAAGAGTCCACCAAAATAAGGCAAAAGATAGCGAGCAAATGGCTCGTAAAAAAATGAGAACAACCGCGAAAAATACCCCGTAGAGGGCATATAGTGTACAATTTCTTGTATTGGCCCAGAAACAAAATTTGTTTTTTCGAACAAACGAGTAATTTGTTGCCGACTATAGGGTTCGCCATAACCAAAGGGCGTAGTAATATTGCGCGCCCAAAAGCCAGAGCGATTAGGTACAATAACGATCAAGTGGCCATTGGGTGCTAAAACACGCCATATTTCATTCAACGTTTCAAATGAATTTTCTGTATATTCTAATGCATGTACCAATAAAATACAGTCAACTGACGCATCCGGAAGCGGCAAATCTTCTTCAAAAACAAGCGCTGTAGCAACTTGCTCAGAACAAGGCCAAGGCGAAACACCCTGAGCAGCAGGCATAAAAGCAAAACATTGTTGGGCACGTTCACGCAATGTAGAAAGATAAGGAAGTGCATAACCCAATCCCATAATCCGTTTATCCGTAAGATCAGGCCACCATAAATTCAATTGGTCACACAGCGTCTTTTGCACACGCAGTCCAAGTGCAGAAGCATAAAAATCTTTCAGCGTAACGATATCCAACTCAACATACCATGTAGAAACAAATTTCAAACATTACAGATTTTCATATACCAAACCTATATGGACTTCTGCTTTTTTTCCGCAATAGCGAACATTTCAATATTGCATATCTTAAACTTAAATGATTAAAAAATCAGTACAACAGGATGATTATTGCCTTACAAGCACTTTAATCATTTTTTTGGAGATAAACCCCATAGAGGTTCTTCATACACTGTTTTTGACATCAATTAAGAAAAAAGCCAACACTGGTTAATTAAAATGAAGCAATCTTTCAAGATAGTTTTTTTCTTCTTCTGAAAGATGCTCTTTACCAAGACGTTTGCGAATTTCATCCAAAATCTGCCGCGTACGCATTTGATCACTTTCTTGTGGTAGTGCCTCGCCTTCTTGTTCTTCATCTGTTGTTGAAGAAAGTGGACGTCCTAACGGATCTTTAGGACCAAAATCAGCATTTTGATCATCTCCCGTTTCTTTAAGTGTTTCGCGCATTTTTTTCAAAACATTTTGTGCACCTTGCCTCAAAGATTCCAAAGCATCAGACTGATTTTGTATAGATACCTGATGATTTCCATTATCAAGAGCATTTTCCGCAGAATTCATTTTTTCTTCTGCCCTTTTCAACGCCCCCCCTGTTTCAAATCCTTGTTCTGATAATTCTTTTTCTAATGTTGATAATTCAGATTGCAATTCAGCTTGACGTTTTTTTAAAGATTTTTTTTGTGTTTCCGGTACATTTTCTCCGCGTTTTTGTTCCATCTCTAACTGATGTGTTTCATTGAGAATTTCTTGCTGACGACGCATTAAATCTCCAAGCTGGTCCATCTTTTCTTTCATTTGTGCAGATTGGCTTTTTTCTCCCTCATTTTGATTGCCTTTTTGCACATGCAAATGATCAAGCGTCTGTTCAACTTCCGCCAAGAGTTGTTCAGCTGCTAAAGAAGAGCCCGTTTTAGCCATTTCCTCAATTAAATTTAGCTTTTCTTGTAATGTAGATTCAGAAAGATTAGGACTTTTTGAGCTTTTAGAATTTTTAGAAACTTGACTATCCGGTGCTTTTTCAGCCAAAGCACGAATATACTCATCCATAGCTTGACGTAAATCTGCCATAAGCCGTTCAATTTCTGCCGCTGAAGCACCGTAACGCAATGCATCACGTAAAGCAGCTTGTGCTTGTTTTAACTTTTTTTGCACGGATTCAAGCTGATTATCTTCAATACCCAAAGCAATTTGCCATAAATAATCCACCACATCGCGCAAATCCTCGTCTGTTTGTGCTAAAGAAAGTCTTGTCCACGCACTTTGTAGAACAATAAAATGCGATGCATTTTGCAACCCCTTTTCTGGACGCACAAGCAAAGCAGAAAGCATATCCAATACACGCTCTTTCACAGAAGCATCAAGAGCTAATAGACGACGCAATTCAACCACTGCGCGTGCAACAGGATTCGAAAAAACACGCTGTGGTAATATCATAACAAAAGTTTTGCTACGCCCTTTCTGCCCCGCACCATCTTCTGCCACCAAAGTAATTTTGACTTGCGAACCTGCCCATGGATGCGCTGATATATCCTGCACCATTCGCATTTTCCCCTTTCCACCACGCGGAAGAAGAAGTTCTATTTCCGGAGCATTATAAAGAGAAGAAGCACTTTTATTCTGAGGAAGAAAAGGCTCTATTTCAACAAAAGCCTTTGTCACACCATAATCATCATCCACCACATATCGTAACTCCAATGATCCCGTTAAAATCCTCCCTGGTTTTTCCAACCAATGAATTGTTGGACGCGTGTCCTTAATTATCTGCAAATGCCATTGCTGTTTTTTACGACGTGATGATACAAATAAATTTATTGAATGGTTTAAATGTGTTTCAAAATGAACAATTGGATCATTCAAAGCTGTTTGTTCCGTTTTCTCTGAAAACGAAACTTCCCTCCCATCTTCTACAGACTTTGCTTTTACTGTAATGCCAGCCCCATTGACAACACGCACAACAACATTACTCCCTTCAGGGATTTCTAGTTGTGTTTTCTCATCTTTTGTCAAATAAATCGGTGCCACACCGGTATAAGCAGGTGGTGTTACCCAAGCATCAATACGCATGAGTTTTTCATCAACGACAGGACGAAAATCAAAGGCATCAGCCAAACGCCCCCCTTGTGAACCAAAAGAAAAACTAAAAGCGCACACAAAAAGAAGAGCACACAAAGCCCTCAAAGCCAAAGGATCATAATCCGCACTATTAAGAGAGATAAATCCAGTTTTTAAATGGTATAATTGCTTTGCCATTCGGCGTTGATGTTCACGCCAAATAACAGCACTAAAATCTTCATCATTTTCAGAACATAAACGATCTGTCTGAATATTCAAAGGCTGGTGTCTAAGATCATTGACGCGTTCAAGGCGGCAATTTACTTCCCGCATTGTGGGAAACCGAAAACGAATAAGAAAAAATAAACTCGCCCCAGCACAAATAAGTATAACCCCAAGTAAGAGCAAATGTGACCAATAGCCCAAAATACCAAAAAGTCCCAACCAGCTAAACGAACAAAAGAGACTAAGAACGAGGAAAAATGGCAACAACCGTACCCACATCCGTTCAAATGAAAGGATCCCCCACATCAAAATGCGCACACACAAAAGCTTCATTGCAAAACCTTTGATGTTTTTATTTTTCATAAACAAGCATTTATCCCCTTTTATCGTGGTGCATTAAGATCATAAACCCCATACAAAACAATTTCTAGAAAATAAATTGTTTCATCAAAGTTTAGTAAAAATAAGACCCAAAATATTTAATAATGCTCAATCTAATTTGGGCTCAATCCAATCTGGAATATGATCACAGCCTATCAATTGTGCATAATCAAGGCGTGGACGAATGACTGCATAACGCGTATCCTGAACCAGAACTTCCGGCACCAAAAGTCGACTATTATAAGTGCTTGCCATCACTGCGCCATAAGCCCCTGCTCCTGTTAACATCAAAACATCACCCGCTTTCAACACTGGTAAAGAACGTTCCAAACCTAAATAATCACCAGTTTCACAAATAGGACCGACAATATCAGCATTAATCAGAGGGGCATCTATTGGTGTTTTTTTCACTGGCATTACATTTTGCCACGCATCATAAAGCGTTGGACGCATGAAATCATTCATCGCCGCATCAACAATAACAAAATTTCGTCCTTCCCCCTTTTTTAAATACACAACCGATGTTACCAACACACCGGCTTCACCAACAATACTACGCCCAGGTTCTAGGATAATATTGATCCCTAAAGGCGCAATATGTTTCTTTACCAGTGCTGCATACTCAAAAGGAGAAGGTACTGGATGCTTCTCATAACCATAAGGAATACCAAGCCCGCCCCCAATATCGATATGGGTTATCGCATAACCATTATTCCATAATTGACGCACAAAATCTGCAACAATAACAAATGCATCTTCAAACGGTTTTAAATCACAAATTTGACTGCCAATATGGAGATCAACACCACACACATGAAGACCAGGCAATTGAGCTGCTTTTTTATATGCATCACCCGCCAAAGACAGTGGAATACCAAATTTATTCTCAGACTTACCTGTTGTAATTTTCTTGTGAGTCTTAGCATCCACATCAGGATTAATGCGTAAAGAAATACAAGCCGTTTTTGAAAGCGCAGCAGCCCGCGCCGATAATTGTTCAAGTTCTGGCTCTGATTCAACGTTAAAACAATAAATATCTTGTGCAAGAGCAAAATCTATTTCTCTCACTGTTTTACCAACACCAGAATAAACAATATTCTGCGCAGGAATACCAACAGCAAGTGCACGCCGTAATTCCCCTTCTGAGACCACATCAGCTCCCGCTCCATTGTTAGCTAAAAGTTGTAAAACTGCTTGATTGGAATTCGCTTTAACCGCATAAGCAATTAAACTCGGCATATCATGAAATGCATTCTGATAATCTTTAAAATGTGCAACGATTGCGCTAGCTGAATAACAATAAAAAGGTGTTTCAACTTCTCGCGCAAGTTCCAAAAGAGAAAGACCTTCAGCGTGAAGCACACCCTGATGATAAGAAAAAAAACGCATAAAAATTCCTATTGTATTAACCGATCAAGAATAAAAGGTTTATCTGTTTTACCTTGAGAAACAAAAGTTCCTTGTGAAGAATTCACTCCTGTTGAAGGAGGTAACTCTAATGACCCTTTACGCCCACACCCAACGATACCCAAGCCCCCAAAAAGGACAATTATCAACCCCTTTAATATAATTTTCATCTGTCCTCTTTCCTCATCTCGATCTCTTTGTTACCTTTAAAATACAATCACTCAAGCGCTCACGAGACGCTTTTTCCAATACGCAATTTGCCGAAGAACCTCTGAAGGCGCTGTTCCCCCAAAGCTTTTACGACTTTCAACAGATTTTTCAACGGTCAAAACATCAAAAAGTGCCGCATTGATATCAGGACAAATTGCTTGAAGTTCATCTAATGATAAATCATGAAGGCGACACTGTTTTTTTTCTGCCAATGCCACAGCACACCCTGTGATGTGATGTGCTTCGCGAAAAGGAATCCCTAAATTGCGTACAAGCCAATCCGCAAAATCTGTAGCTGTTGCATACCCTAAATCCGCTGCTTGTTTCATGGCTTTTTTATTCACTTTCAAATCAGCAATCATCCCTGTCATTGCTGCTAGTGATAATTCCAAACTCAAAGCCCCATCAAACACATATTCCTTATCTTCTTGCATATCCTTTGAATAAGCAAGCGGTAATCCTTTCATCACCGTTAACAATCCCATAAGTGCACCATTCAATCGACCTGCTTTCGCTCGTACTAACTCTGCCGCATCAGGATTTCTCTTTTGTGGCATAATGGAAGACCCTGTTGAAAAAGCATCTGATAAATGAATAAAACAAAACTGTTCACTTGACCAAAGAATTATTTCTTCTGCTAAACGCGAAAGATGTGTTGCACAAAGAGCGCCAGCGCTTAAAAATTCCAATGCAAAGTCACGATCTGAAACACTATCAATTGAATTGCGTGTAGGTTCGCGAAAGCCTAGCGCTTTTGCTGTCATAAAACGGTCAATTGGAAAGCCTGTCCCCGCTAAAGCAGCCGCCCCTAAAGGCGATTCATTCATTCGCTCAAGAGCATCACGCATCCGCGATAAATCTCGACCAAACATTTCAACATAAGCCATCATATAATGACTCAATGTTACGGGTTGAGCCAATTGTAAATGCGTAAAGCCTGGCATAAAGGTATCAACATGTTGTTCTGCGCGAATAAGTAATTGCTCTATCAATCCTTTTAAAGCTTGTGCTATCTTTTGCGTTGCTTCACGTACCCACAAGCGAAAATCAACAGCAACTTGATCATTGCGTGAACGCGCCGTATGCAAACGCCCAGCTACAGGACCTATCAATTCGCTCAGCCGCGCTTCAATATTCATATGAATATCTTCAAGCTTTCGTGAAAAAACAAATTTACCGTCTTCAATTTCTTGGCGAATAAGTTTCAAACCATGAACAATTTTTTCATAATCTGATTGTGAAATGATTTTCGTTTGCGCTAACATAGCTGCATGAGAAAGAGAACCTTCAATATCTTGTCGATAAAGTTTTTGATCAAAATCAATAGAAGCATTAATTTCTTCCATAATTGCAGCAGGGCCTGCCGCAAACCGACCACCCCACATTTGGTTCTTTAACTTCTCATCTGTCATATTCTGAAAACACCCATCCAAAGGACAAAATTATGATTTTTCAAATTTTCATCAGCGAAAAAAACAATAAAAAAAGGCAACTCTCCCTTGCATTCTTTATCATTGCACTGAGTTTATACGCAACCATAAACTACGATACCAAAAGAGAGTTTTTTCTTTTCAATTTCATTTCAGCAGCACAAGCACAAGAAATAAACATTAATAAAGCACGAGCAGAAAAAATGATGGCGATACGAAAAGCAGCAAAAGGCTTTTTTAGCCACATACGATTTGCTGATACGCTCTCAGATATGAATAAACTCTCTTTCAAGGATATTCAAGGAAAAGAGCACACACTCAGCGAATTTACCGGAAAACCAATGCTGGTCAATCTATGGGCTATTTGGTGTGCACCTTGCCGCACAGAAATGCCTGAACTTGCGCAATTAAAACGTGAATTAGGTGGAGAAAACTTTGATGTCATAGCTATAAATATCGATAAAACTGCTTCTCTTGAAAAAATTCAGCAATTTTTACAGAATATTCATTCAGATAATTTGCTTTACTATCGCGATGAAACAATGGATATTTTCAACAATGTTAGAAAACAGGGGCTCGCTTTAGGACTCCCCATTACATTGCTCATTGATAAAGAGGGATATCTCATTGCTTCCTTCAATGGTGCAGCTCCATGGGCCAATGACGATGCCAAAGCACTTATAAAAGCAGTCATTAAAGAAGCCCTATAACTTTAATAACCGCGTCTTTTTAAACGTTGTATAACAAGATCCAGTGCTGACAAAAAAGCAGAACGGTCTTTACGAGAAAAAGGACGGGGACCACCTATTATACTGCCCTGTCCACGCAAATCTTCCATCAAATTGCGCATCGCCAAAGCCTGACCAATTGAATTTACATCAAAAATACGCCCCGTTGGCGAAAGACAAAAACCCCCAGCTTGCACAACCCGCGCTGCTAAAGGAATATCACTGGTAATAACGATACTTGCCTCATGCACATGTTCTACGATCCAATCATCAGCACCATTGAATTCACCAGCAACGACCACTCTTTCAATGAGCGCTTCATCTGGAAGGGACAAAGAACGATTTGCCACAACAAATGTCTTAAGCTGATAACGATTCATCACACGATAAACTTCATCTTTTACAGGACAAGCATCTGCATCAATCAACAAAGTGATAGCAGGCTTTATTGGGATAATCATACCTTGGCTTTCAAGCAATAATAAGCTCTTTCATTTATCTGAATGTTGCAAATCCTTGCGATAAAACATTATCGCCGCGTTTATTTCTCCTCCCAAAATAAAAATTGCACTCAATATGTACATAAAAATAATAGCAACCATAATAGATGCCAACCCTGCATAGGTAGAAATATAATCAAACATCGTTAAATATTGCGCAAAAGCGATAGAAGCCATAAACCATATAAACATTGTCACCACTATCCCTGGTAAAATATCTATAATTTTCCGCCGCCCTGCTGGAAGCCATTTATGAACAATCAAAAGACTGATAAACAAAATAACGATTGCAACTGTATAACGCCATACACGAATAACAGCAATATATTCAGTCATAAAAAAAGAATGATTTTGCATAATTTTGATCAACAAAGGCGCCAGAATCAATAAAAAACTAATCACAACAAGACCAACAGCTCCAAGGATTACAAAAAACAGACTTTGAAAACGACAAAATAACAAACTCCGTCGATCAGTAACACGGTAAGCTTTATTTAAAGCCGTACGCAAAGCCTCTATCCCATTAGAAGCAAAATAAGCCGCTCCAATGACAGAAAGCGTCAACACACCTCCTCGATGAATGGTTAAAACATTAACAATTTCCTGAGATAAAGGCTCTGCAATAACATCAGGCAATAACTGCACCAGTGCTTTAATTTTTTGCGGTGTATAAGTAAAAGCACCTAGAAAACGAGCAAAAGATGTTCCAAAAATAAAAAAAGGGAAAAATGCTAAAAGCCCCGATAGCGCAACATGGCTTGCAAAAGCACTCCCATTATCACGCCAATAATGACTTACTGCGTCACACAAAATACGATAGCTATACCAAAAGATATTTTTTAACAAAACTCAATACTTTCTGGTAAAACTCTTCCTCAGTCTATTTCAAGTTTTATAAAAATCATCAAAACTCTGCAAATAAACATTTTGCAATGTTGCAATATAACGGTCAATAATCAATACGGTCAAGCCCGACTTTATACCAAAACAAAAACAATAACCCACTCTATGAAGTTCTACAACGACCTCATTTTTTTGTTACTTCTACAGATCAGTAACCTCTTCTGTACATCATATGCCCTATAGAGAACTAAGCAAGATGATCGTGCACACATAAAACCTTTTGAAGTCATGGTTATCTATATCGGAACAATCGCCACTCTTTTTTATTGCAATCTATGACTGAGTAGAGAAAAAACTTCTTATCGGTTTTTAGAAAAAACCAACGAAATTCAACAAAAACCTCTTGTTTTTACTCACCCTTTTTTAGAAACATTCTGACGCCCAAAATCAGGAGCATCAATTTCCTGTCCAGCATCAATAATATTGCGGCGTACAGCACGCGTACGTGTAAAAAAGTTAAACAGTGTCTCACCATCTCCTAAATGAATTGCCCGTTCTAAAAAAGCAAGCCCCTCACTAAAACGGCTCAACATTTCTAAAATAGCATCCTTATTATGCAAACAAATATCTCGCCACATAACGGGATCAGAAGATGCTAAACGCGTAAAATCACGAAAACCGGAAGCGGAATAAGCAATCACTTCCGAATTTGTTACTTTTTCTAAATCACTCGCTGTCCCAACAGTATTATACGCAATCAAATGGGGTAAATGTGAAACAATAGCCAAAACAAGATCATGATGCTTAGGTTCCATCTTTTCGACACGCGCACCACAAGCTTCCCAAAACGCTGTTAATTGTGCGACAGCAGCAGCATCGCTATCCGCAAAAGGCGTTAAAATACACCAACGATTCATAAATAAATCAGCAAAACCAGCATCCGGTCCTGAATATTCCGTTCCAGCAATTGGATGCCCTGGAATAAAATGAACCGTTTTTGGCAATAAAGGTGCCATTTCCGCAATAACCAACGCTTTCGTAGAACCAACATCACTCACAATCGCTCCAAGTTTTAAATGATCACGAATGGTTTTTGCCACTTCTGCACTAGCCCCAACAGGAACAGAAAGAATAACCAAATCTGCTCCTTCAACAGCTTTTGCATTATCTGTCGTATAAAAGTCCCCAAGCTCCAATTCACGCGCTCTTTTCAGGGTTTCTGGACGACGTGTTGCAATAGAAATCTGAGCCGCAAGATTTTTCTTTTTAATCACTCTTGCTAAAGAAGACCCAATCAGACCGATCCCAATGAGTGCTATTTTTTCAAACTGAGTATGGAGCATCTTTCACCTTCAAAGATTCTTTGCAAATGGCAATAAAGACTAATTGTAAAATCACAATTTTCTTGTTTGTTTGTTCAAGAGTTATGCGTAAAACATTAAAAAATGACAACTAGGGAATAAAGAATAACGCAGTTTACCAATTATCACCTGCGCAAGCTGACAACAGATCACTTTACCTAGAAAACACATAAAAAATAAATGACGAGAAATCTAACATCACGCTCTAAAACTCCCTCTTAATTACTGATCAAAGCGCATCACCGAAACAAAATAAAATGCACTCTCAATTAGGATAACAACGACTCTACATAAAATCCCATCAGTTTACTTTATCTTACTAATTTACTCACAAAAAAACACATCAAAAGCGTAAGCAGACACTAACTCTTCTCCAATTATCCCGATACGTTCATTAATTTGTACATTAGACCTATATAAAACGTATTGCGCCTCCACCTACAACATCAACATAAGTTTCGCGAATATTGAAAACACCGTAAAACAACGCATACCAAAAGATACCATTAAAAACATTTTCCTCTCCCGATTCCGGATACCGTAAATCAAATAAATATGAGAAAAACACGCCCTCTCAATAAAGAAAAAGTTTGATAACAAAAACACCGAATATCCCTTTAATGGAATCACACCCCTCACGTAAAACAGAACGCCCTCAACAGAATAAATTTGGATTACAAATTCATGGGTTTGTTTTAAAAGACATCTCGCTCCCTAGCCTATCTCACGACAGTGTTCGTAAATGTTATAACTATAAATCTATTAAGCACGACCCTCTTCACACTTAAATAAAACACTATCATTATATTTTCCTACCCCCAATGTTGCAAAAAACCTTGGAATTTGAGAGCATTCATAAGAGGCATTTTTAGTGCTTTCTTGTACAGTTTTTATCCACACGCCCCCCACTTATGACGTGCAAAAGACATTGTTCTGATTGATTTAATATGAAAAATAATAAATTATTAATAATAAACAATGACTAGCTCTGTTTATGAGACACATTCATTGCTAAGATAATCATCTCTGTATCAAACATAAAAGTTTCCCCATAGGTGCTGTGGTTTTCATCATAATCTATTTTGACTTTCTTCTCATCCCATGAAGATTCTTAATTCATACCGATCTGCAAACAATTCATTTTCTTGTCTAAAAGATTCCTCTGGCTCACTATTTTAAGTGATTCAATTAATCTATAATACATTGATTTATAAAAATAATACTTTTTTTCAATTTGAATCATAACTTCGAATACTGTAAAATTCTTCCATCACAAACCCTCTTATCAATTAAAATCTCTTGGCTACACGTCACAAGAAGACATGTGAGAAAAAATGATGAAAAACGCTCTCTAATGCTAAAAACTGTAGTAACATTAGAGGCTAGCAAAGTATATAATGAGTGTCGACTTGCGCTTTTATTAAGCATAAAGATAGAGTTGCTCTATGGGTTTTATATTCTTCACAAGGAACTTTACTTCTACACCATTCATAAACACCGCCGCGAAATAGATATGACGCGCATTGAAAAATATTTCTAAGAACGCGTATGAATCTACCATACAAGTGTCTTCTGTTGTTTGAGATACTCTGTTTTACATGGGGGTGTTACTCCATTAAGACTCTATGAACCAACCTAATATTCACCAAATACCCACACAAAAAACATCGAACACATAAAATTTGATATGGGCCTCGTATCACTATCCTAAAAACAGTATTTTACGACACAACAAAATAATAAAACTGTTTCAAAATGGCCTTTTGAAAATAAACTATTTCTTTTGAAGAAAAATTTCTATCAAGCTTTCAAGCTCCTAAAATGCATCCTCAAAAATACAAGTTCCATCAACCTCTACTTGATAGCATAACAGTTTTAATTACTGAAAATACCTCTGTGGTATACCAAAAATAAAAAATCATTATATTTCTAGGCTGTTAAGCTGCCATCTGGCGTCGTGCAATAATTGTAAGCCCTAACAAAACTTGACGAATGATAGCTTCGCCCAAAAGTGGATTTTTACGACTGTCTAAAACAGCACTCTGAATTCTTTCCATTGCATAAGAAATTTGTTCTAACTTCCAATATTTTAAAGCTTGTTCAACGATCTTTTTCCGTTGAAAAAAAATGGGAGGGCGTGCCTGAGAAACCACCGTAAAAGGTGAATTTCCTTCAACCTCTACCTGATAACGCAATAGCTGTAATTGCTGAAAATGCCTTTGAGCTGTACTCAAAATTAAAAAAAGTGCCCCCTGCACTGCTGCATGTCGGTTAAAATGCGCTTCAAAGCCTGATATATCGCCCAATAAAAGAGCATCAATGACTTCATCTTGAGAAAGAGCACTGACATCGCTTACAACAGCTTTCACATCTTCAAGAGTAATATGAACATTTGCAGCGTAAAGACAAAGCTTTTCTAATTCACTGCGTGATACAAGGCGATCCGCCCCTAAACATTCATGCAACCATCTACGTGCATCTAAAGAAAGAGTCTTCTTAAACTGTCCTAAAACCTCATCAATCAAACCGTCAAGAGACCGCATATCATCGGCAAAACAGGGCAAAGCCATCGCTTTTGATGCTGTTTCAATAGCATTGCGCAACCCTGTTCCTTTTTTTAAATCCCCTGCCTCAATGAGAATAAAACAAGCTTCTGGTGGTTTCTCAATTAAAAGTTTTAAGGCAGCAAGAAAACCTTTTTGGTTAGCAGCATTAGAGATCCATATCAAACGATCTCCCCCAAAAAGCGATAACGTACGCGCTTCATTTTCTAAACGTGCAGGATCTTTATCAATTTCAGCAGCATCCAAACGAATTGTCGAAAATGGATCTTCTATTGCTACCCGTGTAAGTTTTGCAAAACATTGTGCACGCTCACAAATAAGACCACGATCTGACCCATAAATGAGAACAATAGGAAAAGCACGTGAAAAACGCATTAGAAACTGATCAACTTCATGTGCTTTTTTCTGAGCCACACTATTAATCCATTAACAGTTCATCATCATCAAGAACTTCCCCGCGAACTTTCTGAAACATGCCAATTAAATCATTGACATCCAAGCCCTTACGCTCTTCATGACAGACATCCAAAATCACTTTTCCACCATGCAACATCAAGGTACGATCGCCATAATCAAGAGCCTGACGCATAGAATGAGTCACCATGATAGTCGTTAATTTTTTCTCTTCAACGATTTTTTCAGTCAACCGCATCACAAAATCAGCCATTCCAGGATCAAGCGCTGAGGTATGTTCATCAAGCAATAAAACATCCGCATGTGCTAATGTTGCCATCACAAGACAAACTGCTTGGCGTTGTCCACCTGATAAACTATCCATAGGATTATGAATATATGTTTCAAGACCAATGCCTAATTGAGCAATTTTCTCTCGAAAAAATTGCCGTTTCTCATGATTTAAAGCCGCACGCAAACCACGACGACTTCCTCGAAGAGCAGCAAGAGCCAAATTTTCTTCAATTGTTAAAGAACCACAACTTCCCTCTAAAGAATCTTGAAAAACACAAGCAATCTTTCCAGCGCGTTCACTGACTGATTGCCTAGAAACATTTTGTCCATTGATAACCACTTTCCCTGTTGAAGGAAGCGTTGCACCCGCTAAAACACTAAGCAACGTTGATTTACCAGCACCATTTGAACCAATAACCGTAACAAAACTACCCTGATCAATTTTCAGGTTAATATCAATTAAAGCCTGTTTTTCCAGAGGTGTTTGCGGTTTAAATGTGACCCCAACATGAAAAAACTCAATCACGTTTATGCCTCCTCCAATAGCGTGGCACAATAAGGGTTAAAACAACCAACAGCGAAGTAATCAACTGAAGATCTGTCGACGTATCAATGCCAATGCCATTTGCTTCAAATGCAAATTGCACCGCCACACGATAAAGCACAGACCCTACAATACAGCTGATTATAATCCAAAAAATATTGCGCGTACGAAAGAGAGTTTCACCGATAATCACGGCTGCCAACCCAAAAACAATTGTTCCAATTCCACCGGTAATATCTGTTGCAATCGCAGTTTGAATATAAAGAGAACCACCAAGTGCCACACACGCATTGGAAAGCCCCATTCCAAAATATATCAATGCTGATGTATGGACACCTTGCGCCGTCGCCATGCGTGGATTAGCGCCCATTGCACGCATAGCAAGACCAATTTCACTTTCCAAAAAGCGCCAAATCAAAAACGCCATAACGAGCAACACAATACCAACGAAAAGAGGACGCACAAAAATATCGGACAAACCAAACAGATTATAAAAGGGGGTTAACGCCGTATCAGCAAGTGCTAAATTAACATTAGACCCTCCCATAATTCCCATAATACGAAGATTAACTGTATAAAGTGCTGACATTGTTAAAATAGAAGCTAAAAGATTCAAAATGCCAAAACGCAAATTCAATAGAGCTGTTAATAAACCAGCCGCCATACCTGCACAAAAAGCGCATGCCATAGCTGTCCATGCATTGAAACCCAAGAGAATCAAAACACCACAGACACAGGAACCAAGAAGAAACGAGCCATCAACCGTTAAGTCAGGAAAATCCAAAACCCGAAATGAAAGATAAACCCCTATAGCAACAAACGCATAAATAAGGCCTAATTCCACAGCACCAGAAAACGCAAATATATTCATGTAAAGACAATCCCCATGAAAACTTAACGTATTTTTATTGTATCAACACTCTATCAATAAAAGTTATTGAATCACTTTTGTTGCACGGTCAATAACTGCCTGCGGAATAATAATCCCTGCTTTTTGGGCTGCTTTCAAATCAATTCGAATGTCATTATTAGCCGCCTGCACAACATCAATATCACCAGGCTTTTCACCCTTTAGAATACGCACAACCAATTTCCCAGCATCAACCCCTACATCATAGAAATTCACACCTTGCGTCATAAAAGGCCCACGCCCGATAGTATTAGCATCAACAGTAAATACAGGCATATTGGCTTCCTCTGAGACCTTTATTGCACCTTCTAAAACAGATAAAATCGTATTATCAGCAGGAACAAAAATAATATCGACCTTACCGATTAAAGCGCGTGTTGCTGCCTGAACATCTGAAGGCTTTGGTGCCGATGAGGGAATAATTTCAATTCCAGCTTTTTTTGCTACATCCTTTAACGTTTTAAGTGTCGAAACAGAATTTGCCTCAGAAGCATTATAAAGATAACCAATTTTTTTCAAATCTGGTTTTACTTCTTGTAAAAGTCTAACACTTTCTGCAACATCTATACGATCAGAACTCCCCGTCATATTACCGCCAGGTTTGGTAAGTGAAGAAACGATTTTAGCTCCGATAGGATCAGAAATTGCTGCAAAGACGATAGGAATTGTTTTTGTTGCCGCAAGCATCGTTTGTGCTGAAGGCGTGGTAATTGCTACAATAACATCGGGTTTATCACCAACAAATTTACGCGCAATTTGCGTTGCTGTTGAAATATTACCCTGCGCTGATAAAAAGGTAAGTTGAAAATTTTCACCTTGCTTATAACCATTTGCTGCAAGCACATCTTCCACACCTTTACGAACAGCATCCGCAGCAGGATGGACCATAATTTGCGTTATTGCAACTTTAACGTGTTTAACTTGGTCATCGGCCTTTGCAACACTGTTCATCATAAAAACAGTTGCAATGATAATCCCTAATATATTTATTCTCTTCAACATTATATTCCACCCCTCTCCATGCAAAAATTAAAAAAGGAATAATCTATTACTGAAGAATTTTCTAAAATCAATCTTTATTTCATTTTATTTAAACATGGACAAAATAAATCAAACTAAAATGATATTTTTTTGTTGCAATTCGTAGAAGCCTACGCCATACAGACAAGACATATATCGAATCGGTAAGCGGGTGTAGCTCAGGGGTAGAGCACAACCTTGCCAAGGTTGGGGTCGTGGGTTCGAATCCCATCGCCCGCTCCATTGAATTTTGTATTTATTCGTTCTTGTGTGGAGTTATAGCTTGTCATCGGTTGTTGTAGCTGTATGTATGTAGCTTGCCAGCAGGTTTTGTATATTTTGCCACTAGGTTTTGTACCAATTTATTTTTTTCAAAGAGTTTTTAAGGGGTTCTCAAAGGGTCTTCAAAGACCTTTCAAAGATCATTTAAAGCCTCTTTTTCTTTTCTGCTCAAAATCGCAATTTGAGATGATCAATCATTGAGTTGGAATCGTATTATTTGAGAAGCAGCGTATATAAGATGTGTTCACCTCTTTTAGCATAAATTGACTGATGATTTTTCTGTATCCTAAGCACATTATTCAGGACATTATTAAATAAGAGAAGCGTTTAAGGAATTCGGTCAACTTGACCAAATTGCTCTTCAGTCTGCAATTGTGCAATGTTTGCACCATTGCTCCTTTTAGGAATTGGGTAAACATTACCCTATTGCTGTACTCATGCAATTGGTGCAAGTTTCACCTATTCCTCATCACGACCGATCAAAGGGTCAAGTTGTCCCTTTGATTTTCTGTCACTCAGAGGTTTCCTTTTCTCCTGCCTCTTTTCCCTTGTTTGGTGCCTCGAGTGTGATTTCTGTGGTGTATCCGCTTTGTTTTTCATAGCGGTGGGTGACGGT
>NZ_JBHIPX010000010.1:1882-78434 GCF_042196245.1 Bartonella sp. AP19HLJMH | reverse complement strand
GGAATGCGAGTTTCCATGTTTTATCTCCTTGAATATGCTGGAGATACAATGCCTTTTTGCAAATTATGTTCCAAAAGGGATATAGAGCAGCTAAAAAGGAATAGGAAAAATCTAAAGTTAAGATCGAGATCATCATGGTGGGACATTTTCTTTTGAAAATTTTGTTTAAAGCGCGTTCATAGAGAGTTTTTGTTGATCATAAAAAAGGGGGTGAAAACGACAAGGTACGCCTATAGGGCTTTATGAGGTCATTATATGGATGCTGTTTTGTTTATATTCTTTCATAAATTTGAATTTTTATCTCATGACAACGTCTTGGTCGATAAACATATGATAAGCGTTACGAATGGGAATATATTTATGTTTCATAAATAAAAGCACATTTTGTATAGAGAGCTCTTTCTTTGTGTTTTAGCTATTGTATTCTTTTGACAAATGCTTTTCTTTTTGATTGTATCAAAAAGTTTAAAGAGAGACCTTGTTAGGATATAAAATGTTTCGTTCAACTTTTTTTAAAAATCGTGAAATCTATGGACCTCTTTGTATTGGATTTGATCCGAGCCATAAAGTTTTGCAATCGTGGAAACTAAGCTTTGATTATAAAGGTCTAAAAGATTTTTGTGATATTCTCTTAACAGCAGTTGTTGGTAAAGTAGGTATTATAAAGCCGCAAGTCGCATTTTTTGAATTATATGGTGTGGAAGGTCTTCAAGCTCTCAAAGAACTGATTGAAAATGCACACGAACAAGGCATATTGGTTCTGGCGGATGCAAAAAGGGGGGATATTGGCTCTACTGCTGAAGCCTATGGTAAGGCTTGGCTTGGTCCAAGTAGTGCGTTCAAGGTGGATGCCATGACAGTTAATCCTTTTTTGGGTTTTGATGCTCTTATTCCTCTGATAAAGGTTGCAGAAGAAACAGGAGCAGGGGTTTTTGTGGTTGTTCAGTCTTCTAATCCAGAGGGGAAACAAATACGAAATGCGCTTATTGGTGACCAGACACTCTCTCTTCATCTTGCACAGTGTATTTGTGATTATAATAGTCATTCTTCGGTTATTCATCATAATATTGGCCCCATAGGTGCGGTTATAGGAGCGACATTAGGATCTGAATCAAAAGACACAATCGAGCAGTTAAAAAATAGTCTGTTTCTCGTTCCGGGTATTGGCGCTCAAGGTGGAACAATGACACAACTAGCAAATCAATTTCCACAAAGACTTTGGCAGAATGTTATTCCCTCTGTATCACGCTCTGTTACAGATGCTGGACGAAATATTGTTGATTTAAAAAATGTTATCAATCATTTTGCAGAACAAGCGCAAAGCACACTGATGTCTTGAGGATTTTTGCATCTGTAATAAATCTGAAGAATTCTGAAAGGGAGGGGTTTTGAGGGGGATGCTTCCGATTTATCAAGAATCAACTGTCGCTTTGAGGTTTCTTTCAACAAGCACAGATGTCTTTTCATTGAATGTTAAGCGGGCATTTCATGTTGAGCGGGAGGCTATGTTCCTATTGAAAGTACAAATATTTTCAGTAGATTGCCTTAAGGGTAAAGGTTTGCATCTTTTAAAAGCAAAAGCTTATGCATATTGTTACCAGTTTTCAGTTGATAAAGTTATTGCAGCGTTTGTTTCTATAAGATAGACACACGTTATCGGTGAATATATATTGTTGTTAGAGAAAAATATGTTATCAAAACAAGAAAAAACCAAAGCCCGTTTACCCCGTGGGTTTGTTGATCGTACAAGTGCACAGTTGTATGCAACTGAAACAATGATTGCGCAAATTCGTGAAGTTTATGAACTTTATGGTTTTGAAGCACTGGAAACACCAATTTTTGAATATACAGATGTGCTGGGTAAGTTTTTACCGGATTCAGATCGTCCAAATGCGGGCGTTTTTTCGCTACAAGATGATGATGAGCAATGGATGTCTTTGCGCTATGATCTTACCGCGCCTCTTGCTCGTTATTTTGCCGAGAATTTTGAAATTTTGCCAAAGCCTTATCGCAGTTATCGTCTTGGCTTTGTTTTTCGCAATGAAAAACCAGGTCCAGGGCGGTTTCGGCAATTTATGCAGTTTGATGCGGATATTGTTGGAACACCAACGGTAGCGGCTGATGCCGAAATTTGCATGATGGCAGCCGATAGTTTGGAAAAATTAGGGTTTCAGCATCATGAATATGCCATTCGTCTGAATAACCGAAAAATTCTCGATTGCGTTTTAGAGAAAATTGGTTTGGGGGGAAATGAGCAGGCTGAAAAGCGCTTAACTGTCTTAAGAGCAATTGATAAACTGGATAAATTTGGTTCTGAAGGGGTGCGTTTGCTTTTGGGAAAAGGGCGTTTGGATGAAAGTGGTGACTTTACAAAAGGGGCGGAGCTTAAGGAAAAAGAGATTGAGTGTATTCTTACCTTAACTGCTGTTGGAGCTGAAACAGCAGAAGAAACGCTTGAGGCTCTTAAAGAAGTGGTTGGTGATCATGTTCAAGGGCGTGAGGGAATTCGTGAGCTTGAGGAAATGCAAGAAATTTTTGCCGCAAATGGCTTTCAGAATCGTATCAAGATTGATCCATCGGTGGTGCGTGGACTGGATTATTATACAGGTCCTGTCTTTGAGGCTACGTTGCTGTTTGATGTTTTCAATGATGATGGGCAGAAAGTTGTTTTTGGCTCCGTTGGTGGTGGTGGGCGCTATGATGGATTGGTGGCACGCTTTCGTGGTGAAAATATTCCGGCAACAGGTTTTTCAATCGGGGTCTCACGCTTGATCGCTGCTTTGCAAAATCTTGAAAAGTTGCCTATGAAGGAGACAACAGGGCCGGTTGTGGTGCTTATGATGGATAAAGAGCCAGAGGCGGTTGCTGGTTATCAAAAAATGGTGATGCAGTTGCGTGGTGCGGGAATTCGTGCTGAGCTCTATTTGGGGGCATCGGGGATAAAAGCGCAGATGAAATATGCAGATCGACGCCAAGCGCCTTGTGTGGTTATCCAAGGCTCACAAGAACGTGAGAGCGGAAAAATACAGATTAAAGATTTGATTGAAGGGGCGCGTTTGTCTCATGAAATTAAGGATAATCAAACATGGCGTGAAAGTCGACCAGCACAAGTGACGGTTGATGAAGATCAATTGGTCAAAACAGTACAGGATATTTTAGCCGCCCAAAAATGATAATGGTAAAAGTCTTTATCGAAGTGATTGTTCGAAATATTTTGGAAATTTGAAATTCAATTTTTAAAATTTGTGCTTTGCTCGTTTATACGTGTTGGTGCACGCGTTCAAAAGCGGGGTTTTGAAGTGCGTGCGGCATAAAAGAGAGATTTTTAAGAGATAAATAAGCACTATTTGCTATAAAACGTGCCCTTCTGAGGATGCGATGATAATGCGTTAAAATGAGCAAAAAAATTGTAACGAACAAAAACTCTGAGAAAATTAAAAGGTTTCACGCAACGCTTTCCCAAAAGTTTATAAAAATATTGACAAGTTCATATTGGCTTCATCTTTGAATTCTCATCTATGAGTATCAAATCCTTTGATGTTCTCTTCTTGGACATTACAAAATCTAGCCTTATTGCAAAAGAAGGAAGAACTAGAGCGTTTTATCCTAAAAGACTTTTTAAGCTTCAAATAACAATGGAATGACTTAAATCGAACAATTTTTTACAGGAGCATGTTTGGATGAATTGTAAGCTGCCATAATGGTAACATACTGATAATATGCATTTTTCATAAAGTCAATTCTTTAACGGAGAAATGAAAATGGTCCAATATGATTTTACTCTGCTCTATGAACGAAATCCCTTTATTCTTGAAAGACCTGAGAATATTGGAAAATCATTTAAACTTCCTCCTTCAAATTTCGGATTTGAAGATCTTCCGCAAATTACCTTTTCAGGCGCCTCGTCGTGTCGGCGTATGATTTTTGGGTTATCATTTAGTGGTATGAAAGCATTTTTTGTGATGTTGTGGCAGGTAGGGAAAATGTTAGATGAGGGGGATGATGTGGATTTATGGTTTGATCAGATAACATTGGATCATGATATTCTTGAAGAATTTTTGACTTGCGATCTTTCAATTCAAGAACCAGAATATCTTAATTTTGAAAGTTTTAAAGAAGGTATCAAAGAATTAGAAACAAATAAAATTGTAGCGAAGGGGACAAAAAAAGATTGTTATTTCATCAATCCAGATATTTTTGGTCTTCCTGAATGTGATGAAGATTTTGAGTTCGATGAAGAGGAAGAGATAGAAGCACACTTTACGGTAGAATACCCGAATAAACAACTCCTTTAATCGTTTTTCTCTTAGAGAAAAATAAAGGCTTAGAATAAATGGCTATGAGAACAGCAATGAGTCTGTTTAGGGTATGTGAATTGGAATGTTTGCGGGATCTGTTTTGATTTAATATTCTCCATGAATGGTTCTTTATGCAGAGCGGTTTTTATGCCATATTTTCTTCTTTTTATGAGACATAAGTTAATTTGAACTGTGCACCTCTTCAAACAAATGTTTGATCTGTATTTTCTTTCTTGGTACTTTTGTGAACTTTGCAGTAATGATGTTCATAGCTCTTGTATTTTGGCGCGTTTACGAGAGGTATTTTTACTCTTTTTAATCGTTTATTCATATGCCAATCCCGCTTGCTAATGAGCAAGAAAATAGTTTTAAGGGATTCAATATAAGAAGGGATAAAATAAAACAATCTTATGATATTCGGCTCCTCTCATTCAATATGCAAAATTATAAATTATCTTTATAAATCAAAGTATTGTTTAATACAAAGTTTTTCTCAGTATGAGAAATTTAGCATTGATCTTGCATATTTCATCAATACGTTAGTCCTTGATGTTTCTGAGAGAGTTTTGCATGAATTTGCGCATTTGGCAATTGCATCCCCATTTTTTGATAGCGTGCAACAGCTTTTAACTCTTTGATTTTTTAGCCCCACAACGGGTCCAGATTTTTCATCAGCAATTTTTCAAACTTTTTCAAAGCAGTTAAAACATAAAATATTTATTGAAAAAATTATTGCTGTAATCTTTTCTCACAGAAGGCGTACAATCAACTTATCGTGTTTGTTTTCACGAATAGATGTTGTAAAAAGTCAACGACACAAATCTTCCTCCTCAGAAAATTTGTGTCGTAAAATTTTGTTTAAATAGACGATTGGGGGAATTAGCTTTTCAAGGCTTTTAAAACATGTTGTGGTGAAGAAACTTCATAAGGATCTGTTGCACAATTATCTGAAAAACCTGCTTCTTCGAACCATTGTTCAACCACACCATCATTAATAACAGCTGCATAGCGCCATGATCGCATGCCGAACCCAACATTGTCTTTTGCAACCAGCATACCCATTTTGCGTGTGAATTCACCAGAGCCATCGGGAATTAACTTCACGTTTTTGATATTTTGTGCTTTTCCCCAAGCATTCATGACAAAAGCATCATTGACGGAAAGGCAATAAATTTCATCAATACCCGCTTGTTTAAATTCATCATAGAGCTTTTCAAAATCAGGCAGCTGAAAGGTTGAGCAAGTAGGGGTAAAAGCTCCAGGAAGAGAAAAAAGAATAACACGCTTTCCTTTAAAGTAAGCATCGCTGTTAACTTCTTGCCACCGATAAGGATTGTCTCCAGCCACTGATTCATCGCGTACGCGTGTGTGGAATGTTACATTGGGAACTGTTTTTTTCATCATCATGATGCTCCTGTATTCTTTTACGAAAATTTTGTTTTAAAACAGCCTTTGTATTTAAAAACATATGGTAAAAAGCGTTTTAAATAAAAGGGCTTCTTTAAAAATTCTTACTTCTAACGAGTGTGCAAATATTTCACACTTCCGTCAAGTAGAATTAATGGTCGACTTTGGATACTCTTCACCTTAAAATTATAGGAAAGAATATAAAGGTATTGATATGACCATAAAGACAGTTTTAACCACGGCTTTTGAGGGGCAAAAACCGGGAACGTCTGGTTTGCGCAAAAAAGTGTCTGTTTTTCAACAACCCCATTATGTAGAAAACTTTATACAATCTCTTTTTGATAATATTGGACCTCTTGAAGGAAAAATGTTGATTCTGGGGGGGGATGGGCGCACTTTTAATCGTACTATCCTTCAGATTGTGTTGAAGATGGCAGCGGCGCATGGTGTCTCTTGTGTTAAAATGGGAAGGGGCGGTATTCTTTCTACACCTGCTGTTTCGCATCTTATTCGTAAAACTCATGCCCATGGTGGACTTATTCTTTCTGCAAGCCATAATCCTGGTGGTCCAGAAGGAGATTGTGGTATTAAATATAATATTTCCAATGGGGGACCCGCTCCTAATTCTTTATGTGATGCTATTTTTGCAACATCGCAACGTCTTTCCTGTTATAAAATTCTTGAAGCACCAGATATTGATTTAGATAGGCAAGGTACAACCTTTATAGGAGCCATGCGGATTGATATTATTAATCCTGTCGCTGATTATGTTGCTTTGATGCAGGAGCTTTTTGATTTTGACTGTATTGCCAAGGCTGTTGCTCGAGGTCTTACTTTACGGTTTGATGCCATGCATGCGGTAACAGGGCCTTATGCCCATGAAATTTTTGAAAAATGCTTAGGATTTTCTGAAGGGACGGTGGTTAATGGTATTCCTTTGCCAGATTTTGGAGGCGGTCATCCAGATCCCAATTTGGTTTATGCTAAGGATCTTTATGATTTATTGATGTCAGAGCAAGGACCAGATCTTGGCGCAGCCTCTGATGGTGATGGAGACCGTAACCTCATTATTGGTCGTCAACAATTTGTCTCGCCTTCGGATTCTTTGGCTATTATGGCTGAACATGCACACCTTATTAAAGGATATCGAAAAGGTGTTGTGGGGATAGCGCGTTCTATGCCAACGGGGCGTGCTGCTGATCTGGTTGCGGAAAAACACGGATTAAATTTTTTTGAAACGCCAACGGGATGGAAGTTTTTTGGAACCCTTTTGGATGCGGGAAAAGTAACCTTTTGTGGTGAAGAAAGCTTTGGAACGGGCTCTCATCACATCCGCGAAAAAGATGGTTTATGGGCTGTCCTATTTTGGTTAAATCTTGTAGCGGTAACAGAAAAAACTGTCGCACAGATTGTTCAACAGCATTGGTCCACCTATGGGCGTTTTTACACGTTACGGCATGATTATGAAGAAGTCGAAGCAGATAAAGCTTTGGCATTACTAGAGCATTTGCGTGCGCACTTACCACATGCAGGAACTGAAATTTCTGGATTTTTCGTCAAAAAAGCAGATGATTTTACATATCATGATCCCGTTGATCAGAGCGTTAGCACGCGGCAAGGTATACGTATTTTTTTCGAGAATGGAGCAAGGTTGGTGGTTCGTTTGTCGGGAACAGGGACGCTAGGTGCTACTTTACGACTTTATTTTGAACAGTATGAAAGTGATCCGCGCAAACACAATTTTAATCCGCAAGAAGTTCTCCAACCTTTGCAACAGGTAGCACTAAAACTGTTAAACATACAACAAGCATTGGGGCGAGATCGTCCTGATATTATCACCTAAGATCATTGGAATGTTTTTTTGTAAAGGTATGATGATTGATCACATGGATGTGATTTTAGGGGTGTGATTTTATGTGCATAAGGGAGAGCTTAACTCTATTTTTAGGCGAGACTTGTTTTTTCCACCTTTCCATATCAATCGGATTCCTAAAACTGCGGGATTCTTAAAACTAAATGCTGTAGGAAATTATAATCGAGCATAATCGGATCATTTATGTCCAATGGGTTTGCTCAATGGCTTGATAGCAATTTTTGTTTAATAGGGGAATGTTTCTCATACAAAACAAAATACGATCATTGTTGCACATTTCATATGTTTGTTTTAAAGAATCTTCTCTCTCAAGACACTAAAAACGCATCTTATGCGTGTTGCTTTGAAAGGGATAACCGGCCATCCATCCATTGAGCAGCACCATTTTTACGCTTATGAGAGAGTAAGACGGCACCATTATTCACTTTGCCCGCTTTCAATGTTGGCTCTTATATTTGAGAGTATTTAGTATTTTGGATAATCGTTTTACACGGATTTTCCTACTTGTAACATGCAAACAAAAGGCTTTGGTTGTTTCAATGTAAAAGGGGCTGAGAGAATCTCAGCTTATTTATCGGCTTTCATTCAATATACAAAACCATTAACTATGATCATAAATCAGTCTGTTCTCTAACATTATGACTGTTATCTTTACTTAAATAAAAGGTTAAGTTGGGGACATCATTTTCTTGTTTCTCAATGCTGAAATAGTTTTTAGCTCTCTGAGAACGTTTTATTCAGAGATGTTCCTTTTCTAATTGTTTTGTTATCCATTCGTTAATTGCATTGGTGATGTATAAGAAAATGATTTTGATTAATTTATTAGAGAGAATGCAGTGAGTAAATTTTATGATATGCGGGGGGCTTATTTGAGTTGTATAATGATCAATCATTTTTATAAACTTGTGTATAGTATGTGATGATAGCATTCATGAACACAGTTGGCAGATGAGGATTGAAACAAAGGGAAACATTTTTCTAAAATAATGGACAATAAGCACTTCTTGCTTTATGACCAGTCATAATGAATGATTTTTCTTTTAAAAGGGGAATTTATGACCCAATATCCCAAATGTCCTCGTTGTGATTGTCTTTATACTTATGAAGATGGTGAAAATTTTGTGTGTCCTGAATGCGCGCATGAATGGCCACAAAAAAACGATGATACGGTTCTTGCCAATACTGTTTATGATGCCAATGGTCAGATTTTAACAAACGGAGATACCGTTATGGTGATAAAAGATCTGAAAGTAAAAGGCGCTTCATCTGTTTTAAAAGGGGGGACGAAGGTAAAGAATATTCGCTTGGTGGATGGGGATCATAATATCGATTGCAAAATTCTTGGGATCGGTCAGATGAGTTTAAAGTCGGAGTTTGTGAAAAAAGTTTAAGCATTTGTCCTCTTGCAATTGTTTTTGGATTTCGTTGGTTTTCTATTTTTACATTCTTCTCTAATTGGGCATATTTTTCTCCAGTGGCTTCTTTTCTTGTTTCATAGATTACACCAATCAGATAAAAGCAATATGTTTTCCTTTAGTGTAAGGCCATGTATAGCAGAGAAATAGCGACTCTGTCTTTTCTTTTAATATGCGGTTATGAGGGGACAGGATGTTGACTCATAAGCAACAATAAAAGTATGCGCTTTATGAGAAGAACAATACCGTAAAGTAGACAAACTTATTCCTGCTGAATTGAAAAAATATTCTCATTTTTTTTATCAGATAATTTCTCAAACAACCATAATAGATCTGGCTTCAATGTATTTATTTTTTATGGGTAGTTACACCTTTTGCGTCATATTTATGGAAATGAGATTGAAAATGATAGAGGAAATTCTTGATTTTAAGAATGGAAAAAGGACGCTATGATCTTGATAAGGTCTTATTGCCATGCATTTTCCAGCTCTTAGTACTGCAACAGTCTCTTATAAAAGTGTACATAAGAGCTATTAAAAATAGTTTTTGTTATTATCCAGTTTGTGCTGTGTAAGCGGACGATTTTGATTGATGCAATAAAAACATAATTGAAATAAGAAGAATGTCAGAATTCTCATTGCAAGTTGCAAAATGTGATCTTTGTCGAGTGGCTGAAACAACATATTGATTTATAATAATAAATTAGCGTTATTCATATTGAATTAGAACCCCGAATAACGTGGGATTCTCTCATTTCAAATCTGTTCCATGTTGAATCAATTAAAATCACTTGCTTGCACACCACACGCGGGGCTGGCGTGTGGGTAAAAATGAGGAAAGAAAGGATTAAAAATGACTCTTATGAATCGTCTTAATGAAAGAGCTGTCGCATCATTAGGGGCTGGCAGATATGATGATGGTGCCGGCTTGCTACAAGAAGTATTTTGCGTGATTTGTCGTTGGAAGCACTGAGAAAGATAGAGCAAATGAGCACTCTATCGTACAATGTTTTCTTTTTTGGGTTTTCTTTTTTTGTAACGAGGTCGTGTTTTCCTCGTTAAAATTGCATGACAAGATTATGAGATAAAATAAATTTAAAGTGCACACCCATACATTGTACTTCTGTGTACGATTGGTTTGTTGAAATAACTTATGCTTCTTAAAGGGGGCTTTGAAATCTTTTTAAGGCATATGTGGAGGTGAAAGGTGAGTGAAGGTATCATTATTGGACAGATTTTTGTAACAGTACTCTATTTTTATGACTGCATGGCTTACTTCGAAAATTTCAGGAATAAAATGACGTAAGATTTTTGCACTCCATGTTTGAGCGCTGTTGAAGAGGGGCAATCGGTGTGGTTATTTTACCTATTGAGGTCAATATTTATTGTGGCATGGCTTCAACGCCTAAAACTTCAGGGATAAAATGACGTAAAAGATTTTCAATACCATGTTTGAGTGTTGCTGTTGAAGAGGGACATCCAGCGCAGGAGCCGCGCATATTGAGATAAACAATACCATTTTCAAATCCGCGAAAAGTAATGTCTCCACCGTCGTTGGCAACTGCGGGGCGGATACGTGTTTCAAGGAGCTCTTTAATGGTTAAGACAATATCAGCATCTTTTTCGTCATAAAATTCTTCGTTAAGGGCATGGGTTTGTGCTTGTGTTGTAGCGTTGGTGGTGATCACTGGCTCATTGGATAGAAAATGTTCCATGATTGTGCCTAAAATGACGGGCTTGAGATGTTGCCATTCTCCTTCTTTTTTGCTTACGGTGATAAAATCATAGCCTAAAAAAACACCATTGATATTGGGAATATTAAATAGTTTAGCCGCTAAAGGTGAGTTTTTAGCTGCTTCTTCACGGTCACGAAATTCTAATACTCCCTCAGAAAGAACCACGCGTCCTGGCAAGAATTTAAGTGTTGCAGGGTTTGGGGTGGTTTCAGTTTGAATAAACATAAATTCTCCTTTTATAATGAAGGATTGGGAAGATCTTACATTGTAGAATATTATATTTTTTAGGCAATAGATCTAATATCTTCATCGGCAAGATTGCTAGGAATAACAATGACAGGGATTGAAAAAGCTGTTCCTTTATTCCCGATTAATTGAACAAGGGGTCCTGGTCCTTCTGTATGTTCACTGGCTGCTAAAACAATCAGTGCAATCCTTTTATCTTCGTCGATCAGTTTAGAAATCTCATCAATTTTTTTTCCCTCACGCACTACTATTTCTGTTTCAAGCGCATGGGTGGTGCGGACTTTACTGGCAATGTCTCCTAATATTTTATGAGCACTTTGCTTTGATTCTGTACGCATAACGTTGTTTACACCCAGAAAATGTTGAAATTCTGCACTATCAACGACACAAAGTAATACCAATGTTCTACTGGTATTTTGGGCATGCTGTGCGGCAAACGCAACGGCACGCCGACACTCTGGTGTTTCATCGATAATAACTAAGTTTTTTTTCTTTGGTTTTTTTTTCGGATTTTGGGGTTTGGAAATCATGCACTTTCTCTATTTTGTACAAACGATTTTTTTGCTCTCTACAGTTTTTAGTTTTATTATTTTTATGTATCGTGCAAAAATCCAATAATTTCACGAATTTTTTTCATATTTTCTTCTGCGAGCATACTAGCACGTTTAGCGCCATCATGCAAAACAGAGTCGATATAACCGCTTTCTTGATGAAGGCGACGTAATTCTTCTGTTATAGGGGCAAGCTTATGGACAACAAGGTCGGCTAGAGCTGTTTTAAAATGCGAAAATTGTTGACCAGAAAATTCTAAAAGAATCTTTTCTTTGCTAACTTTGGCAAAGGCGGCATAAATACCAAGCAGGTTATCTACTTCTGGTCGTTCTTTTAAAGCGGCAAGGGTATCGGGAAGTGGAGCCGAATCCGTTTTGGCTTTGCGTATTTTTTTTGCGATAAGATCAGCGTCATCGGTCAAATTAATGCGTGAAAAATCTGAAGGATCTGATTTTGACATTTTTTTCGTCCCATCGCGCAAAGACATAACGCGTGTGGCTGTTGTTCCAATCAGTGCTTCTGGAAGAGGAAAAAAGCCTTGTCTTTTTTCTTCATCTGTTTGCATAGAGATGCCAAAATTTAATTCGGCAATACGCTGTGCATAGTCGTTGTTAAATTTTTGTGCAATATCGCGTGTGAGTTCAACATGCTGTTTTTGATCTTCGCCTACTGGAACATGCGTTGCACGATAGACTAAAATATCAGCAGCCATCAAAGTGGGATAGGCAAAAAGCCCGATGGATGCTTTTTCGCGATCTTTTCCCGCTTTATCTTTAAATTGTGTCATGCGTTGAAGCCAGCCGATACGGGCAACACAATTAAAAATCCAGGCGAGTTCAGCATGTTGAAAAACACGTGATTGGTTAAAAATAATGTGTTTTTGAGGATCAATACCGGCGGCTAAAAAAGCTGCTGTCACTGTTCTGGTGGATTCGCGTAAAGTAAGGGGATCTGGGTTGACTGTGAGCGCATGCATATCCACAACACAATAGAGGCAGTGATGAGAGTTTTGCAGTTCAACCCAACGCTGAATGGCTCCAAGATAATTGCCAAGATGTAAATGACCACTCGGTTGTACGCCGGAAAAGACAAGTGGTGTGAAGGTATCCATAGGAGTGCTCTTTCTTCAATTAAGGTTATTCATTTTATTGTTTTTGACAAAGTATAGATATTATGAGCGTTTTTTCAAATTTTTAAGCGTGTGAAAAAAGGAACGGGTGTTGAATAAAAAATAGGCACTAAAATAGATCAAAAATATGCCAATCATGATCCCAGCTAAGGTGATCGCGCGCAAGAAAAATGATGCTTGTGAGGATAAAGGAAAAGACAAAAAACCAAACACATTCAATCCGTAATAGAGGGCTAGTGCACTCAAAAGAGTTGCCATCATGAGACATAATATTCGCTTTATCAGTTGGAAGTCGTATTTCCAATAACCGCGTTTGATAAGGACACTCCACAGCAAAAGGGTGTTGGCCCATCCAGAGGTAATTTCAGCAATAACAATGCCTCGTGCAGATAGAATAGGAAATAATGTTAAGGCGAGACTGATATTGATGAAAACGCAAATACCTGTAAAAATCATCGGTGTTTTGGTATCTTCATGGGCAAAAAAATTAGGAATAAAGACCTTAATAAGAACAAAAGCTGGAAGTCCTAATCCATAAAGTTCTAGTAATTGTGCAACATGGTGTGTTGATTGACTGGTAAATTGTCCTCGTTCAAAGAGCAAACTGACAATGGGAGTGGAGAGCAGCAAAAAAGCAATGGATGCTGGAAGTGTTAACAACAATGTTAATTCAATAGAGCGATTTTGTAAATGGTGGGTTTCTTTATGCTTTTTGCTCCGCAAAGCGCGTGTTAACTCTGGTAAAAGAACGGTTGCAACGGCAATGGCAATTACGCCTAAAGGCAATTGATAAAGACGATCAGCATACATCAAAGAAGAGACAGCACCCGATTGACTAGAAGCAATGTTGGTATTAATAAGCAAATTAATTTGCGTGATGCCACCTGTGATGGCTGCGGGGAATGCTAAAGTTAATAGCTTACGAACATTAGGACTTAAATGGGGCTGGCGGAAGGAAATTTTCATTCCACTTTGACGCAAAGCAAGGGCAATTAAGGTGAGTTGAAGAAGCCCTGCTGCCAATACACCCCAAGAGAGATTTAAGCCGATATGCCAAGCGTCAAGTTTATAGATCCAAGCATAGGCAAGCACACCAATCAGAATAATGTTTAAAAAGAGTGGGGCAATGGCGGCAATAAAATAGCGTCGCAGCGCATTAAGCATACCCCCCATCATGGCAGCAAGCGACATGCAGGTTAAATAGGGAAACATGATTGCAGTAAAGTGAATTGTAGCGTTAAATTTTGTTGCATCTTCGGTAAAACCTGGGGCAATAATGGTTCGTACCAAAAAAGGCATACTCAGTTCCATCGCAATCGTTAACAGTAAGAGCAGCGAAAAGAGAACACCAAAGACTTCTTCTGCAAATTTGCATGCCGTTTCGTGACCTTCTTCAGTGATTTTTTTTGCAAAAAGAGGAATGAAAGCAGCGTTAAAGGCACCTTCAGCAAAAAAACGACGAAATGTGTTGGGAAAACGAAAAGCAGCGTTAAAGGCATCAGAAACAGGACCTGTCCCTAGGGCTGCTGCCATAAGCATTTCGCGTACGAAGCCAAAAATACGGCTCATGAGGGTTCCGGAAGCAACTGTTGCAATTTTTTTAATCAATGTCATAAAGATATATCAGCTTTGTTGTAAAAGAGAAGCGATGACAGGAGAAATAAAGCGTTTTAAATCGTAAAAATCTGATCTCTATCCTAATCAAGGATACTTTTTGAAAGCGTTTTACGACGGTGTTTATCTTTCTGTCAACAATGGTGCTTGAAGACTTTTTTATGCTCCTTGTTTACTGTTGTATTAAAATTTTTATTGTTGCCATAAAATAATTAAAATTTCTTTTTCAAACTGAAATATGCGAGTGATATCATAACAGTTTGAAGGGATATATAATGATAATTTCTCTCTATGGGTGATGTCGTGAATAGTGCAACCCAATACCGTTCTGTTTTATGTGAGGGGTGTGACCCTATTAAAGAACGCAAATAAAATAAAAGCGTGGAGCAATACGCAATTTCCATTATTTATTCATTATTAAAAAAACAGCGCTTTAGATGTTTTAAAAAGTCGTAAGGCTGAGCTAAAAGGTGATGGTAAAGCTGGTGATTGGTTTTTACTTTTACGACTTTATGTTCTCCCAAAATTTGTCTGCCCTCCCGTTTTAGAGATTACATAAACAAGAGGATAGGAAGATATGATCTTTCAACAGCATTTTTCTTGTTCAGGTTTCTTTTCACAGTTGATGAGGATAAAATCTGAGAAAATAAGATAAAGTTGCTCTCTCATGGTTTCCATTCTCGTTGAGGTGCGATTGATTTGCCGATGAAGGCAAGGGGATAAAGGCTATCATTTTTACCAGAGGGGGAGAAAAAGTTAAAGTTTATGAACCTTTTAGATATTCATTGTCATTGCTTTTGCGTGCGCCGTTTTGTGAGGTTGAATATTTTCTTGTCTTTTGGGACTCTGATTGACGTTTTGTGTCATTTTTTGCACTTTAATTGCTTCTTTATCAAGGGTGTTGGAACATTTTTTTTCATTGTTTTTCTTTATAGATTGATGCTGGATAGATTGATACTGGTTTGGTGCGAAGCGCTCATCGAATTTATGGTTATAAAAATACATGGGTTGTATATGCGGTTCTATCTCTTTTATCTGCTTGACTATTTCCATAATCTCTTTTGCTTTGATGGTTGATGTGCCAAGACTCTTCGCAAGTCTTTCAGGATTATTTTCTTTTATAACTTCATGCTCGTTTGAAGATAAGCGCTCATTGATTTTTTTGATATAAGTCCTTATCTCCCCCCTTAATTCAGGAGAGTTTGATAACATTTCTTGCTGTTGTGCTTTTGACAAGGAAAGGAGATTTTTCATCCAAGCCTTAGGCATTTCTACCGACTGTTCACACCGCCTTTGTTTTACATGATGGGTATGGAGAATGTCTCTTTCTGTTTGTTTAGAAATATTGATATAACGATCAATGGCTCTACAGAGGGGCAAAATATTTTCTTCAGCATGGGCGCGCGCGTTGTTTTTTATGCCAAATACATTGCTACCAGAAAGCTTAGAAATCGATTGGGGAGAGGTGGTAATTTGATAGGTGAGTTGTTCTCCTTCAGTATGATTTTCATGGATCATCTCAATTTTTTCCCGCAAAATATGACGATTGCCATAAATGATTTGGCACAAAGTTTCTATTTCTTTTCTTCTTGCTTGAATGGATGCGTTGTTTTTTATCCTTGTGGCAATTTCATTGTTGGTAAGGGGGGCTATTGTTTGTGCGGGGATAAGCACTTCTTGCTGGTTTTGAATTTTTGGTGCTGTAAAGGAGAGGGCGTCACCGATTTTTAATGTCTGTATTTGCTCTGGGGTGAGATCTTTTTTATTTCCCAAGATGAAAATTCCGTTAGCATCAAGCATAAAGCCATTGGGTCCACTGCCTCTGTAAAAGCCTTTATAGGTATGACCTTCTTTTGCTGTTATAATAAGATGATGATGAATACTCTCAAGCCCGATATGTTTCATACTGTCCATGAATTCTTTTAAAATAAGTATTTTTTCTGGATTTGAGATATCTTCAAGCAGATGTTTCATTTCTTCTTTATCGTTATGTTTTAGCGATGCAATGCTGGCAAGATTCATACGTTTTTCTGTTACAAGAGAAAAGTCGAGTGTGTGGCCAGCAACTTGCCCAAGTTTTTCAAAAAACATTCGTTGCGTGCGTCCATTGCCTTCTCTGAAAGGATGTGTATAGTTGAGCTGTATCAACATTTCAGTGACATGTTCAACAAATGTTTCGCGGGTTAAGCCTTTTAAACTATTCGTTTCAGCAAGTATTTTATCTAAATTTTCTAGTCTCTCTTGTATCTGTTTTGCTGAGGCAAAAGAAATACCAGCTTTTTTCATCATTGGCATATAAGCAACGGTACCATCTTCAAATGTAAATGGTTTTTCGCGTGTTTGTCCGGCCCATTCAAAAGTATTTTTAAATAGGGTGTGATGAATATATTGGAGATATGTGGAAGTTAGTTTTTGCGGTGGCGCTTCTTGGCGTAGATGAATGATTGCTTTTGTTGTATCATGGGCACATTGCACTTTTAATTTTTTATAGTCTTTTATACCATATTTATTTTTTAAGGTGATACTATTAGGGCAAAAGAAATTACGGTACATTGTCTTATTTTCTTCGGTTTCAGGCGGTGATGATAATTTCTCCTGTAAGGTGAGAGGGACGGTGTTCGTTTTTCTTGTACCAGTATCCCAGTATGCCATAGCTTTTTTGGGGGGCTGTTTTTCTATTTCTTGATGATCAGAGCGTGTTTCCTTTGTCATTTTGACAGATATTGGATCATTTGTCGCTGTATTACTGCTCTGTAAAATGTTTTTTTGAAAATCTTTTTGCATTTGCCTCATAGCGGAAGCAGATTGAGCAATTGGTTGTGCCATTTGTTCTTTTTCTTGTTCTTGCAAACTTTTGGGCATAGCTTCAACGCTGTCATGTAAAGTATGAGGGGCAATCCATGGTGAAAAATAGGATTTTCCCTTTTTCTTTGTTTGAATGGATGCGTTGTCTTTGCTCTTTTCAGTTATTTCATCGTTTTTAAGAGTGGCTCTTTTTTCTTCTTTTTCTTCTGGAAGCAATGTTTTTTGCTGGGTTTTTTCTGGGTTTTGAATTTTTGGTGCTGTAAAGGAGAGGGCGTCACCGATTTTTAATGTCTGTATTTGCTCTGGGGTGAGATCTTTTTTATTTCCCAAGATGAAAATCCCGTTGGCATCAAGCATGAAGCCATTGGGTCCACTGCCTCTATAGGTACCATGATAGGTTTCTCCTTCTTTTGCAACGACAGCGAGATAATAATTTTTTTCATCCAATCCAAGCTCTCTCATAGAGTTGGTGAATTCTCGTAAGAGGAGCAATTTTTCTGGATTTGAGATATCTTCAAGCAGATGCTTCATAGGCTCTGGGTTGCCATGTTCCATGGCAGCGGCGCGGACAAAGTCTTTACGTTTTTTGCTCACAAGAGAAAAGTCTAGCTCATGTCCTGCTGCTTGAGAGAGTTTTTCAACAAACAGTCTCTTTGTGCGCCTATTACCCTCTCTGAAAGGATGCAAGTGGTGCAAATCTATCATTATACTAGCTGCTTGTTCAACGAATTCTTCGCGCGTTAAGCCTTGTAAATTATTCTTTTCAGCAAGCGTTTTATCTAACTTTTCTAGTCCCTCCTGTATTTTTCTGCCAATCGCAAAAGGTTTTGTAAATTCTTTTCTTTTCAAAATGGGCATAGAAGCAACAGAGCCATCTTCAAATGTAAAAGGCTCTTGGCGTGTTTGTCCGGCCCATTCAAATGTACGGGAAAAGAGGCGTTGATGAAGGTATTTTAGATAAGAGGCATTAAACTGCTCTGGTAGAGGTTCTTGGTGCAGTTTTATCATTTCTTTTTTTACATCATTAGAACAGCATTCTTTTAATATTTCTTTATCTTTGATGCGGTATTTATTTTTAAGCACTTTGCTATTGGGGTAGAAAAAATTTTGCGCTTCTTCATTGATTTGCTTTGAAATGGCTGCATTAATTACAGAGTGTTGTTCTTGCAATTCTTCCTGTGTAAAGGAGGCACAATGTTCTGTGTTTTCTTTCATGCATATTTCCTTTCAAATGGTAACATTATTTTTTGAAATCTTCTTTGTTTACATTTTTTGCCTTATGTTATTTTCATAGCGTTTTCTTCAAAGAAGAATGCCTATTTGAATGATTGAAAAAATTGACCTTATTCGCATGGAACAAAGTTAAAGTTTATAATTTTGAAGTATTATCGTGAAATTTTATCAATGAATTCTGTAAAATAATGGGGTGTCTTATTCAAAGTTTTCTGTATTTCACACACCGTCTTTGGTGCAATCTTGGCAAGATAATTGCACCAAAGTTTTGGATAAAAAGCCAACAATTAGGAGATTTATCACGACAAAGCCATTGCTTTTGATGTTTCGGCTCTGCGCGGTCGAACATGCGGCTGGTCTTCTTGTCTAGAAGTTGCTGTAACCTCTTTATGCCGCTTTGCTGTTGAGCGTTCAGGCAGCTTTGGAGGCTGCGATAAGCTTTGCTGCTTTTGTAATTTTTTATCGAGATCGGTAGGCGGTTGATGACGTTTTTGTTGTTCTGCCTGATGGTTTTGCACAATGGTTTCTTTTAACTGTTTTACAGTTTCAGCATACTCCTTAATGACGGTACAAAGAGTAGGAAGATGTTCTTCAGCGGCTTTGCGTGCTCCATTTTTTATGCCAAGGACTTGCTTACCAGCAAGTGGAGCAACAGATGCAGAATCCTTTTCAATTTGAAATACAAGCTCTTCTCCCATCTCTGGAATTTTGTGCATATCTTCTATTCTATATTGCAAAATAAATGGATCCTTATAAACAATTTGGCACCAATATTGGATCTCTCTTTGACCATATTGAACCGATGGATCTTTTTGAACTCTGCGGGCAATTTCCTCATTTGAGAGAGGCTTTATTTTCTTTTCTGAATTGAGCGGATTTTGTAAATGTTGATTTGTTAGCTCTTCCTCTTGTGTTTGTCGCTGATGTTGTTGTTCCGTGTGAGAACCTTGTAAAATATTTTCACTTTTTGTATATTTTGAAGTATACACATAACCGTTAATGGCAGCACATAGGGTGGGAAGAGTTTCTTCAGCTTTTCTGCGCGCATGGTTTTTTATGCCAAGAACTTTTCTACCAGCAAGCTTAGAAATAGACTTAGGCCGTTCTGTAACATCCCATAAGAGCTGTTCTCCCATATCGGGGTTTTCTTTGATTGCTTCTATTCTTTCATTTAAAATAAGTCGGTCGCCATAAACCTTTTCGCTCAAAAATCGTATTTCTTCTTGATATGCTACGAGCAATAGCTCTCTTTCCATTGTATTAATAGATGGTTTTTGTTCGTGAGACGGTTTTGGTTGTTCAATTGCTGTGTGTGTAGAGGAAGTTTTTGGGACGACAGTATCGCTTTGTTTTCTGTTTTCCATACGGTGCGTTTTTCTTGAAGGCGGGACGGCATATGTTCCACTGTCTTGTGATGATGAACTGCTTTGCTGCCTGACTTTCATATGTGATGATGTTTTGGGTCTAACACTTGGTTCGTGTGTTTCAGGATTTTGAATTTTTGTGCCGTTTTGTGCTCTTTCTCTCATGCGTGGGGGAAGGGGCGGAGCCACTTTTGTCTGTAGAGAAGGGGATTCTTGAGCAGTTGGTTTGTTTTGTTCTCTATCTTTTGCACGCGGTGGTCTTTGTGGGGCCATTTTTATGCGCGTGGAGGGGCTTTCTTGGGTTTCATGCTTTTGGATTTTTGCGTCGGCTTGTGTTTTTTCTCTCATACGTGGGGGCGGGGGCGGAGCCATTTTTTTTTGCGGGGAAGGGGACTCTTGAACTGTTGGTCTATGTTGTTGCCTCTCTTTTGCACGCGGAGGTTTTTGTGGAGCTGCTTTTGTGTGCGTGGAGGAGCTTTCTTGGTTTTTTGAGTTGGAGATTGTTGTGCCGGTTTGTGTTTTTTCTCTCATGCGTGGAGGAAGGGGCGGAGCCACTTTTGTCTGTAGGGAGGGGGACTCTTGAACTGTTTGTTTATGTTGTTGTCTCTCTTTTACACGCGGAGGTTTTGGTGGAGCTGCTTTTTTTTGTGGGGGAGGCGTCTCTTGGTTTTTGGCGTTAGGAAGCATTGTGCTGGTTTGAGTGTTTGCTCTCATGCGGGGGGGGGGCGGTGGCGCAACCTTTGGGTGGGGGGATAAATTTTCTGGGCGTTTTTCTACAGTTGCTTTTGGCAAACTTTGAGAAACTTGGGAAGGAGGGGTTCTGGTGGGGGATTGTTCAGCCGGTTGTTGAAATTTTTCCATCATTTCGGTGATAAAAGGGGAGGGATTTCTTTTTTTCATGCATGTTCCTTTCAAACTCTTCCAATATTGTTTTTAAATACTATTTAAAAATGTACGTTGGTTTTTATTCTGTTTTATGCTTTTTCATTTGCTTTTATGAGAGAGGATATGAAACTGAATGGTTTTGCATGATTTGACTCTCTTGGCTCAGATCATAATCATTCTCTAAAGATTGTTTTCTCCAGTGTTTGGGTTAAGGGACGGAAAAATAAATTGTGTTTCAATTTTCTCTCTTTCTTGGCGCAAACACCTCTTTCCTGTGTTGCGCCAAGACGTTAGATTCAACGTGAAAACTTATGTCTGTTTAGCTGGCAAAAGCCATCGCTTTTGGGGCGGCAGTTTTGCGAGGACGAATATCTGTTTCTCTTTGTTGCGTAGAGGGTGTTGCTCCTTCATGCGTTACTATTGAAGGCTCAGGGCGTTGAGCAGACTGTGAGACGCTTTGTTGTTGATGCAAATTTTGCGTTCTGTCAGAAGATGCTTCATTGTGTTCTTGTTTTGTCTGCTGAGTTTTTGAAAGGCTCTCTCTTACTTGTGTTACAGCTGTTGCATAATTGTCAACGGCGTCAATGAGGTGAGAAAGACCCGCTTCAGCATGTCTGCGTGCTTTATTTTTAAAGCCACAAAAGTTACGACCAATGTATTTGTTAAAAGACTGAGGATTTCCGGCAAGTTGCTGTGCCAGCTGTTCTATTGTTTCAGGGTTTTGGAAAAGCTCTTCTGTTTGTGATTGCAAAATGTTTGCGTTCCCAAAAACAACAGTGCACCAATATTTGATTTGGGCATGGTGTCTTCTGACTTTTGAATGTTGGTGAATTTTGGTAGAAATTTCTGTCTCTGAAAGCGTTTCTTTTTCGCGATGATCTGGTTTTTGCAGAAGTTTAGCGACGGCTTCCTTCCCCATTAAGCGTTCATAGTTTTTGAGTTCTTGCTCTGGAGATTGTAAGAGGCTCTCTCTTGCCTGTTTTACGGCTTCTGTATAACAATCAACGGTGACACTGAGAGCGGAATAACTCTCTTCCGCTTGTCTACGTGCTCGACTTTTGAAGCCCAGCGCGCTGGTACCGGAAAGTTTAGCGATACTTTCAGGATGGGCTGCCATGCGCCATGAGAGCTCCTCTCCTGCAGCGGGATCTCTTTGAATTTCCTGCATTTTTTCTTGCAAAATGTTTGGGTTACCATAGGCACTTGCGGATAAATGTTGGATTTCTTCTTGATAGGTTCGAACCAATGAATGGTGTGGAAGCAATATAATGATCTCTTCCTCTGAGAGAACTCTTGTTGCCCTTTGTAATGCTGCTTGTGAAGGAATTGTTGCGTGTGTCGTTTCAGCTTCTTGCGGTCTTTTGGTAGAGCCGCCTCTTGTTAACGAAGCTGTTCGATTTGTTGATGCATATACAGTTTCTTCGCTTAAAAGAGATTGTCTTTCCTCATCTTCTTCCGGTATGGATGACAGTCTTTTGCTTTTTGAAGGCGTTTCTTTAGGAAGGGGGGCTGCAGCGCCTGAGACCTCTGCCGCCGCTTGTTCATAGAGCTTTATAAGTTCTTGTATTGAAGAGGATGGAAAAGGATGAGGGTGTTTTTTTTTCATGCATGTTTCCTTTCAAAAATTGTTTTAGAAAACCTCTTTGGTGCATTCTTGCCTTTTATGCTTGGATCGCTTTGAGACAAAAGAAATATCGAGCTGAATGAGCTTCCAAAGATCTGCGCTATTTGCAATCAGCTTAATGGACATTTGTGTCTTTTATACAGTTTTTTTGTGAAATATTATCAATAAGTTATCAATAGTTATCGTGAATTACAGGCGTCATTTTTAGGACTATTTTTTGTAACATTCTAAAACAATTCTTGGCGCAATCGCGATGAAACGATTTGCGCCAAGAAACTCACTGAAAAAAAGATTACATGAAAAACAAAAACCTATCTGTTTTTATGTTTATGCCCCTTACATGGCATAAGCCATTCCTCTTTCTCCTTGTCTTTGAGGGCTGTGCTCTGGACTATTTTGTTCTTGTCCTCTTGCGTGATGATGACGATGATGATGGTGTCTCTCAACTTGCTGAGAATTTTCTTGACGACGTCTTTGTTCTGCCATAGGGGTTTGCGATAGTCTTGTTGTTGCGTCTTGTACAGCTTTTGTATAACCATCAATGGCATCAATGAGCGGTTTAAAACCGTCTTCAGCTGCTTTGCGTGCTTGACTTTTTATGCCAAGTGCGGAATGGCCAGCGAGCTTATGCATAGATTCAGGATTTTCAGCAAGTCGATCTGAAAGCTCTTTTCCTTTACTGGGATCTGTAAGTATTCCTTGCAAGTGTTCTTGGAAAAGCTTGTCATTGCCATAAACAATCTTACCCCAATGCATGATCTCTTCTGCATGTGCTTGGACGTGTGGATTTTTTAAAAGCATGACACTTATTTGCTCCGTTGTGAGGGAAGATGAAGATCTTCCTCTTTGGTGCGGAGCAACCGTTGTATAGTCGGTTTCAGGATCTTCTGTCCTTTGATGTTTACCTCTTGAAGAAGGGGTAACGCTGCTAACTGATGCGTATAGAACATCAGTTTCGTGTCTTGGAGAAGCAACCGTTGTATAGTCGGTTTCAGGATCTTCACTCCTTTGAGCATGATGTCTGTCTCTTGAAAGAGGGGAAGAGGTGCTAACTGATGCGTATAGAACTTCCTCTTCTGGGGTTGGACCGCGCTGGTTTCCTCTGGTTGGTTTATTAACTTTTGCATAGAGGGCTTCTGGATTTGCAGAAGGGCTTGGATGATGTTTTTTCATACATATTTCCTTTCAATATTTTTAGAAAACCTCTTTGGTGCATTCCCCACTTTTAGTTTTGATAACTTTTATATAAGGAAGATATCCAACCGAATGACCTCCAAAGATTTTGCGCTATTCATATTGATATGTAATGAACATTTATGTCTTTTATACAGTTTTTTTATGAAATATTATCAATAAGTTATAATAAATTACAGAATCCATTTTTAGGACTATTTTTTGTAATATTTTAAAACAATTCTTGGTGCAATCACGATAAAATGATTTGCACCAAGAAACTCACTGAAAAAAAATTACATGAAAAACAAAAACCTATCTGTTTTTATGTTTATGTCCACTTACATGGCAAAAGCCATTCCTTTTTCTCCATGTCTTTGTCGTTGTGGGCTGTACTCTGGACTATTTTGTTCTTGTCCTCTTGCGTGATGATGATGGTGGTGGTGGTGTCTGTGTTCTGCTTCTCTTTCTGGATTTTCTTGTTTTTGACCTCTTTCTCTTTCCTGTTCACGTGTAAACTGTTTATGGAGCTTTTGTGCCGTATGTATATGCCTCTCAAGAGCTGAGCAAAGGTGGGTAAACTCATCTTCAGCTTCTCTGCGGCTTGGAGATTTTACACCAAGTATTTTGTGACCTGCAAGCTTACCAGCGCTTTGAGGATTTTCTGCAAGGTCCCATAAGATTTGTTCTGCATTTTGAGGATCGTCAAGGATCTTCGCAAGTGGTCCATTCAAAGCATGTTCTTTTCCATAAACAACTTTGCATCGCTCTTGGATTTCTCTTACACCATATTGAAAGTCTACGTTTTGTAAAAGCTTTGTCGTAACCACATCTTTTGGGGTTCTGGGAGGGGAGATTTTTCTTCCTCCAACGCCTTGATAGATGGGATTTTCTAGTTGTTGGGATTCTTGCCCACCTTCAGCTCCCATGCCAACCGTTGTATAGACAGATTCGAGAGGTCTTTGGGGAGAGTGCTCACCACGTTCACTAAAGTCAAGCTCTGCATAGAGATGTTCTGGTTCTTGGGGATGTCGTCCACCCTGTGCACCTCCACCAACTGTGTCGTAGGGTGTTTGCCAACCTTGCGCCGCCAGATCCGTTATTGAATAGGGGTTTACGAGTCTGTCGGTGCGTCGCCCATCACTCGGTCTTCCACCAAGTCTGTCATAGGGATTTCCTAGTGGCTTTTGGGGAGCAAAGATCGTTTCTGCTGGTTGTTGAAGTGTATAGTGTTGTGGGTTGCGTTGTTCTTTGGGTGGTTTGTTAACCTTTGCGTAGAGGTCTCCTACATTAGAAGCTCCTAGATTTTGTTGTTCAAGTGGCTTTTGGGGAGCATAGATCGTTTCTGCTGGTTGTTGAAGTGTATAGTGTTGTGGGTTGCGTTGTTCTTTGGATGGTTTGTTAACCTTTGCGTAGAGGTCTCCTACATTAGAAGCTCCTAGATTTTGTTGTTCAAGTGGCTTTTGGGGAGCATAGATCGTTTTTGGTGGTTGTTGAAGTGTATATTGTTGTGGGTGACTTTTTTTCATGGCTGTTTCCTTTCAATATTTTTAGAAAACCTCTTTGGCGCATTCCCCACTTTTTTGATATTTTTTAGGACAAAAGAAGAATATCAAACTGAATGGTCTCCAAAGACTTCGCGCTATTCATATTGATATGTAATGGACATTTATGTCTTTTATACAGTTTTTTTATGAAATATTATCAATAAGTTATAGGAGATTACAGGATTCATTTTTAGGACTATCTTTTGTAACATTTTAAAACAATTGGTGGGCGTAATGGAGATAAAATGATTGGTATAAAGAGTTCTGTTGGAAGGCAAAAGTTCACGCGTTTTTAGCCGGTAAGAGCCAGCGATGAGGAACGACTAACTTTCAAGCTGCGAGCTTGGCATTGTGCTTCTTGGGTGTTCTTTACAGTATTCGCAATTTCTTTTGCTTTGCTTTCCGATGTCCCAAGGAGGCAAGCTAGTCTGGTATAATCTTTTTCTTGTATGGCTTTACGATCTTCTGAGGATAGACGATTGTGTAGTTGTCGTGAAAAGGTATGGAGTTCTTGTCGCAGTGAACGAGAATGGAATAAAGCTTCCCTTTGTTGTTCTTCTGGTAAGGCAAAAAGGTTTTGTAAATTTTTTCCAGGTTTTTCGACAGTGTGGTTCAGGCGATTTTGTTCTCTTTGGTGTTGCTCTAGAATTGCATCTTTTGTTTGTTGTGTTATTGCGCCATAATTTTTAAGGGCTTGGCTGAGTTGTGGAACAGCCTGTTCGGCTTGTCTGCGATTTGAACTTTTCATGCCAAGTATTTTACTCCCAGCAAATTTAGAAATTGATTGAGGGTTTTGTAAAGTTTCATCGGCAAACTGATTTCCTAAGTTTGGAGCTGCCGTTATGATATCTAATGTTGTCTTTAAGGTGTGGGTTTTACCATAAACAGTCTTTGATAAATTTTCGATTTCTTTTCGGCTCCCTTCAACATAAGCGTCATTTGAAATCCTTTCAAATAACTCTTCATGGGTAAGAGGGGCTAAAGTTTCTTTTGGGATCAGTGTTTCTTTTAAGCTTTGAACGTTGGTTTTTTGAAAGCAGAGGCGGGCACCGTTTTGTAATGTTTTGACGAGTTCTGGGGTGAGATCATCTTTGTGTCCGACGACGAAAGCCCCTTCTATTTCCATGACAAAACCTTCTGCTGAAAAACCTCTAAAGACGCCTTCATAGGTTACATCTTCCTTTGCTGCAACAACAACACGATCGTTAATTTCATCCAGTCCAGCGTTTCTCATTTGGGAGATGAATTCTTTTAAAACAAGGGATTTTTGTGGATGGGTGATATCTTCAAAAAGATCTTTCATCGGTTGGGAATTGCCATATTGCATGGCTTCAATACAAGCTGTTGTCATGCGTCCTTTTGTGATGAAAGAAAAGTCAATGGTATGTCCTGCGGCTTGTCCAAGTTTTTCCATAAACATTCGATTTACGCGCCCATTGCCTTTTCTAAAAGGATGTGCGTGCTCTAGCACCATAAAAACATCAGCGGCACTTTCAGCAAATTCTTGGCGCGATAAACCTTTTAAATTGTTCTTTTCATTAAGTGTTTTTTCGAGTTGTGTGAGTTCTTTTTTAATCTGTGGACCGATAGCAAAAGGAACTTCATAACCTTTGGGACGCATCGCCGGCATATGGGCAGTGGTGCCGTCTTCAAATGTAAAGGATGTATCGCGAGTGTGGCCCGCCCATTCAAAAGTTTTGTAGAAGAGGCTCCAGTGGATTAGTTTTAGATAGGAAGCATCAAATTTTCGTGGGGGTGGTTCATGGCGAAAATTGACGGCTGCTTTAGTGACGTCATGAGTACTGCGTTGATACAGTTTTTTAGGGTCTTTGATGCCATATTTATTTTTGAGTGTTTTGGTTCCTTTATATAGATAATTTTGCTCTAACATGTAATCTCTCCTAAGTAGGTAGGGTGGTGGTTGATGAGCGTCTTAAACGCTGCATGTGAAAAATTCCCCTTCGCGTATTCTTTTGAGATTTTGGTTGTTATGAGAGGGAGCACTTTTCCCTCCAGTGTATGGGATGTATCAATCGTTTTGTGATGCTTTTGAAAAGCTTTTCTGATGTTTCCTTTGTTTATTATCTTGTACTGTAAAATGCTGGTATTTAGGACGCTGATATGAATCCCATAAGTAGTCAGAAAATGGATTTTCTATAAATTGACTCTGGGTAAAATCTTCGTTTTTTGAGGTGTAAGGAAGAGGTCAAAAAGAAAAATGTTGCTTAAAATTGTTTTTTTCCTTTAACAAAGTTGTTTGCAAGAGCGCTTTGATGAGGAGCGTGGATATAGCGGGTGTAATCGCTCTTGGTTAGCGGATGGTGCTGGTACTTTTCATACACAGCTCTCAGATTGGTGAATCTATGGGCAAAAGCAGTCATCAAAAATTTTTCTCCATTATGTTTTTCTTATTGTTCCATATGAATATCTTGCCATACGAACATCTCTTTTGTGTATTTTTGCAACAAAATGTTTTTTATTTTTGTATTGTTGCTCTTATTATATTGCGCTGCTTTAAGATCCATAAGAGAGGAAACCCTTTCTTTGGTTGGGGAGAAAAGCCTTTTTCAGCGCTTTATCATTAAAATAGAACACTTTATGATATCGTAAAGGGGGAAAAGCTTGTATAAGAATGATTTATTCATTTTGATGTATATCTTAAATATTTTTTGGGAAAAAATCGATGTTCTTGAGTGTAGGTGTTTTGAGAGTTGTTGTCTCAAAGATCAACCGTTTTTTTAAGTCTTGATATTGGTGATTAGCGTTGTGAAATGTTTTTGCTTGTTTGTAGGGGATAAATTATAAACAAAAAGCTTTGGAGGAATGTATTTGCAGGACGTTCTCAAGTGGAAATGTTGGTTTGATTATAGGTGATTTGAGGGGGGGTGGACTTTCTTGTAAAGACGATGGGTACTGGTAAAACGATACACAAAATACAAAAAGGAAAAAACACGGATTTTTTATCATGTTTTCCTTATGTGTGAAGAAGCGGTCAAAAACTTTTTGTTAACGGGTTTTTAAAAAATAGAAATGTATGTTGTTTTTGTGGTTGGACTTTTCATAGTCAAGATCTCATAATAGGAAGTTAGTTTTTCTTTTGTGGAGCAAAGCGGTTTTTTGCAGCTGCGGCTAACATTTCTTTCCTTCTGAAATAGATGGCGCAACCACATCGCGAAGGGGAGCCTTGCATCAGAATAATTTGTTCATTTTGACGCATTTCTCGGATAACTTCGTGGGGTAAAATGAGTGCTCTTTTTAAAATATTCATATAACCACGAAAATCGACTCCATCTAAGACAAATAAAATAGGCTTTTGTAGCTTTCGTCAGTAGTAATCATGACGTTTAAAAGGAATTAACAATTATCCTGTCCAATTGCTTTGGATATGGTGTATATGCTATGTGCAAAATTGGTGGTAGGGCGCTTAAGTAGTCTGTTTTTTGCATGTATGATAAGAATATTAAAATATCTCTTCCACATAGGTGTTTAAATCAAAAAAACAAAGTTTCATATTTTTTAGTTGGCCATAGCAAGTGTATTTGAACGATTTTGTGTGCGTGTGTAGAATTGGCTATGAGTGTTCCTTGCTTTTTGAACAATGTCGGTAATTTCTCGTGCTTTCTGTTCTGATATACCAATACTTTGTGCAAGTGTTTCATAATCTTTGTTTGTGATCGCACTACATTCGTTTGATGAGAGACGATGTTCTAAACTGTTTATAAAAGTACGGAGCTCTTGGTGTAATTGAGGAGATTGAGACAAGATTTCTCTTTGTTTTTCCGGTGATAAAGCAAAAATATTTTGCAAGTTTTGACTGGGATTCTCTACCGCTTTTCCAAGGCGTTCTTGTTTAATTTTATGGTCTCGAGTGACTATATTATAGGTAGCTTCTACAGTATACACATAATTCTCAATTGCAAGAGAGAGCACATCAAGATAATTTCGAGCGTGTACACGTGCCGGATTTTGTAGACCGCATATACTAAAACCTGCAAGAGGAGAAACAGAGTGCGGTGCCTGTTTAATCTGATTAGCAAACTGTCTGCCTAATTCTGGATTTTTAATAATCTCTTCTATCTGTTCGTTTAATACGTTTGCGTCACCATAAACAGTTTTTGCGTAAGCTCGGACTTGCTTTTGAGCTTTGAGAACGTAACTATCTAGCGCAACTGTTTTGGCACATTCACTTTTTGTGAGAGGCGCTAATGTTTCTTTTGGAATAAGCGTGTTTTCAAGCTCTTTGCTGTTGGGGGCGGTAAAGGTAATGATATCACCAGGTTTTAGTGTTTTTAATCGTTCTGGTGTGAGATCATCTTTGCTACCAATGATGTAAGTTCCTTGCACATCGAGTATAAAACCTTCTGAATAACAACCTTTATAAGTTCCTATATAGGTTTCTCCTGCCTTTGTTGCTATAACAAGGCGATCATCCACGTTGCGTCCCGTATTGTTTATGTGGTCCATAAATTCTTTTAAAAGACGTATTTTGGGGGGATTGGAGATATCCTCAAAAAGATCTTTCAACAGTTGTGTATTGCTATATTGCATTGCTTCGCTACAGGCAGCCATCATACGTTTTTGTGTGACAAGCGAAAAGTCAAGCTGATGTCCTGCAGCTTTGGCAAGATTTTCAAAAAAGACTTGTTCTGTGTGCTCATTGCCATCTATGAATGGGTGGATTTTGTGAAGAGAATAAAATAGACTCGTTGCTTCCTTGACAAATTCTTCGCGTGTTAAGCCTTGCAAATTGTCTTTTTCGGCAAGCGTTTGATCTAATTTTTGTAAGAGTTCAGGGATTTCTTCACCGGTTGCAAAATTATTGCCCCATTCCATTCTTTTCATTTCTGGCATGGCGGCAATGCTATCGTCTGTAAATGCGAAGGGGATATGGCGCAGATGTCCAGCCCATACAAAGGTATTTTTAAACAATTGTTGGTGGATATGGCATAGATAAGTTGAATTAAAATATTCTGGCAGGGGTTCTGCACGCAGATTGATCATGGCTTTTTGCCTATCATGTGAGCATTTTTCCAGAAAGCGTTTTAAATCTGTTTCTCCATATCTATTTTTGAGAATTTGGGTACCAAGATAGATATAATTATGGGGTGAGGGAATTCCTTTTGTTTTTTCTTTTGCTTTGGGCATTGTTACATTCCTTATAATGTTACATTGTCTATGAGAGTGTGTTAAACTTTTTGTTTGAAAATCCCCCACGCATATTGTTTTGAGATGTTGAGACTTGGGTGAGGAAAAAATCCCTCAAATTCGTAGGTGTTTTTGAGTGTATCAATCTTTATCTTGGCACTTTTTTCTTTTACTGAGAGAGAATGGTTCATTTGGGTTGTTTTCATGCATATTGTCTTTTAATTTTTTTGTAGAAAAATTTCCCTATAAAAGCGGTGCCTTCAAAAGTTTCCTGATAGGATTCTCAAGGCATAGATATGATTGGTATTTATTATTTGGAGATGAGGAGAGTGCTTTATAAAGAAAGTTGGCATTGGTAAGCACAGGCATAATACCATCATTTAAAGACTTTTCCCCATATTTTTCTTGTTGTATCAAGCGGGAATTCCTTCTTTATAGGCTTTTATGAGATAGAATCTCTGCTTTTATCCTTTGATGTTTTTGTTTTGATGCATGGCCTCCATTAGAGGGTGTTTTTTAGTTTTTCTTTTGTGGAGCAAAGCGGTTTTTTGCAGCTGCGGCTAACATTTCTTTTCTTCTGAAATAGATGGCGCGTCCACATCGCAAAGGGGGTTGTCCTTGCATCAGAATAATTTGTTCATCTTGACGCATTTCTTGAATAACCTCATGGGGTAAAATCAGGGCTCTTTGTTGGTAATTGACGTTGTATGAACTCTTTCCTAAAGATAAGCCTCTTGATTTGTTCGTTCCGGTTACTTCAACGGTCATTTGACCACAGCGTTCTGAAATGTCTTTGGCAGTTTGGAGATCTTTAATGGCAGCATAGCTGACAAAAGAGCAGCTTTCAAACCATGAGCGTGCTCCGGCTTCTCCAAAGTGATTGACCAACTGACCAGAGGATTGATAAAAAAGCATTAAGGATGTACCGTATTTACGTCCACGATCGCGTGCTTCTTCTAAAATATTCATATAGCCTAGAAGATCAACTTCATCTAAGACAAATAAAACACGCTTTTTATAGTTACCGTCTGCTGTAACCATGGCATTGAGAAAGGCGCCAATAATCACACGTCCAATAGCTGGATAACTGTTTAAAATGCTTGCGGGGAGATTGAGAAAAACATCTGTATTGCCATTTGCAATATCTGAGGAAAAAAAATCATCTCCGCAGACAAGATCTGCGTAATTGGACAAAGAAAGCCATTGGGTATCTTTTGAGGCGGTTGTATAGACTCCTGAAAAGGTTTGTTCTGCCATTTCTGTAAAAATACCAACCATTTCACGAATAAAAGGAGAAGGTGTTGTTTCTTGAATCATGCGTAATTGATTAACAACGGCTGTTTCTGATTGAGAGAGAATGCCACGCAACGTTTTTAAATTGCGCTCGCTATCTTCATATTCATCAGAAAATACAACATGAGCAAGAAGAGCTGTTAATAAATTATGGGCTTGTGTCGAGAAATATTCTGCTGAAGAATTGTCTGATTTTTTATCTGTAAGGAGCAACTTGGAAAAGCTTACAATATTCGCTTCGCGTTGTGTGCGTGGTACGCTGTCGTCTAAAAGCCAATCGATGACATTAAAATTTTTTGTTAAAAATGAATTGGGATCGAGAACAATGACATTTCTATTCCCCATCTTTTGACGCGCAAATTTGACCATTGGGGCAACTTCTGTTGAAGGATCAAGACAAACAATAGATCCTGGATAGGTTAAACACGTAGGAACTACTGTACTTGTGGTTTTATAGCCACCAGAACCAGCAAAAAAGATCATATGAGTTGAACCAAAATCAAGATTAAAGGTTAGCAAAGGGGCTGTTCCACCCTTTCCCCATGTTGTTTTATTACCAGGTGCAAAGGGAATTTTGCACACATTATCTTGATCAACACGGTATCTTTCACCCACAACAATTTGCCCATTGGCAGGAAAGATTTTTGCTGCATCTCTTAAATTCATCCAAGCGGCCTCACCAAAAATACCTTTTTTTGCACGCTTGACCTTACTTTTAGGGGGAAGGGTTGTTACGAATTGAATGATGGAAAAAAAAACACCAATGATGATGCCAAAAACAACCATGGGGTCCATGAATTGAAGAGCATAGCCCCATGTTATTCCTTGTTGGCCAACATAGGGACTTAAACGTTTTATTTCACCACCAATATAGTAAAGAGCGGTTGTTCCAAAAAAGACAACGGAGACAAAAGTGATCATTTTACGCAGGTGCAGTTTTTGCGAGAGACTATACAACAATGAAACAGCAGCCGTTAGTGCTAAGACTAATAAAGGCTCAGAACGAAGTGTCCAATAAATTTGATCGCTTTTTAGTCCATTTGTTATAAACAATAAAAAATGAGGGACAAGGAATATCGTTAAAGCACCTAAAGCGATAGGGGTTAAAATGAGTACCATTTGTGTTTTGGTATATTTCATTATATTTTACTTTCAATTCTATCAGAATATGCTGCGAAATGTTCTTTTTAGGTGTGTGATATTAACACTCTTTCTTTTTTGCAAAGGTGCAGATAACGCTCCAAACAGTTTTCGTTTATGAGCTCTTCTCATGAAGAAGGAAGGTTTTATCTATTCTTAGCAGGCCATAGCAAATGCTTGGGAACGATGCATTGTGCATATTTGTGCTCGTTGATGTACTTCTTTGGTTTGCTTAATAATTTCTGTAATTTGCCTAGCTTTACTTTCTGATACACCAATGCTTTGAGCTAGTGTTTCATACTCATTATTTTGGACTGCTTTATGTTCATTTTGTGAGAGACGGGTATTGATGTTTTTTACAAAGTCGGTAAGCTCTTTTTGCAGTGAAGGATTTTTTGCTAAAGCTTCTTGCTGTAATTCTTTTGGCAAGGTGAAGAGGTCTTGCAAGCTTTGACTTGGCATTTCTACTGTGGTTGCAAGGCGCTTCTGTTCTGTTGCATGTTCTTGCATAATTTCCTTCCCAGCATGTCTCACTGCATGGGCAAAATTTGCAACGGCAGTGCAGAGCATCTCAAGATGATTTTTAGCGTTTGCGCGTGCCTGATTTTGTAGTCCACATAAACTGAAACCTGCAAGATGAGAAATAGAGTACGGTGCTCTTTCAATCTGGTTGGCGAGCTGCTGGCCTAAGCTTGGATTTTTGATGATCTCTACCATCTGTTTGTCTAATATTTTTTCGTTACCATAAACAATTTTTGCCAATTTCTGGATCTGTTTTAAGCTTGTGTGTACGCAAGAATCTTCAGCAATCATTTCGGCTTTTTCATTTTCTGTCAAAGGAGCTAATCTTTCTTGTGGAATGAGAATGCTTTCAAGCTCTTTTGTTTTTGGGACTGTAAAGGTAAATTTGTCACCGGGTTTTAATGTTTTGAGTTGTTCTTGTGTGAGATGCTCTTTATTACCGATGATATAAGCCCCTTTAACATTGAATGCAAAGCTATCATAACCAGCACCTCTATACATCCCTGTGTAGGTTTCACCCTCTTTTGCAACCATAACGGGACGATCATTAACATTGCGCCCAAGTTCTTTCATGTTGCTCATGAATTCCTTTAAAAGAAGTATTTTATTGGGATTAGAGATATCTTCAAACAGATGTTGCATTGGTTCTAGATCACCATTTTCTGCTACAGCAACACTGGCGAGCATCATGCGTTCTTTTGTAACAAGTGAAAAGTCAAGCTGATGCCCTGCTGCTTGAGCAAGCTTTTCAAAAAAGACCCGTTGTGTACGTCCATTGCCTTCTCTAAAAGGACGAAGTTGGTTAAGGGCGTTAAATAAGCTTATTGCTTCAGCGTTAAATTTCTCACGCGTTAAGTCTTGCAAATTATCTTTTTCGGCAAGCGTTTGATCTAATTTTTGTAAACCGTCTTGGATTTCATCGCCGAGTGCAAAAGGATTTTCCCAGCCTGTTCTTTTCATTTCGGGCATGGCGGCTGTAGTGCCATCTTCAAATGTAAAGGGGAGATGGCGAAGATGACCAGCCCATTCAAAGGTATTTTTAAATAGATGTTGATGAATAGAACATAGATAGGAGGTATCAAATTTTTCTGGTAAGGGGGCTTCACGCAGATTAACCATTGCTTCTGCTGTATCATGCGAGCATTTCTCCAGAAAGGATTTTAAGTCTTTTATTCCATATTTATTTTTGAGTGTTGTGGTGTTTGGGTAGACATAATGATGAGGAGAAACTGTCTGTATATTTTTTGTCTTTGCTTTTGCTTTTGGCATTGTAGCCTCCTTATAATGTCGTGTTGTCCATAAGAGTATTAAATTCCTCGAGTGAAATATTCCCCTTTGCATATTCTTCTAAAATTTTGAGTGTTGTAGGATGAAGCGCTATTCCCTCTATTTCATGGGTGCTGATGGCTGCTTCAACGGCTTCACGGCGTTTTTTCAATTCTTCTTCTGTCATCGATAAAAGATTTTCTCTGTTTTCTGTTTCTTTGGTTTTCATGCATTTTTTCTTTTATTTGCAATCGTTTCTTTAAAAGAGCCTTTGGCAGCCGGTGTGATCTTCCTTTAGTCCCCTCCAAAGATGTTTCGTTGTTTGAAGGGATCGTAATAAATTTCTGTGACTTTAAATTTTCCTTCAATCCGTTTGCATTGGATGATGATATCAATCATTGAAATCAACAGTCCTCGAATATCATCACGCTCTAAATCACCACCGCCTTCACTTTCTTTGACCAAAAGGGTCATCTGCTCAAAGGCTGCAAGGGCTGTTGAGGCATGAACCGTTGTAATGGAGCCTGGATGACCTGAATTGACATTGCGGATATAATAAAAGGCTGTACCATCTCGAAGTTCTTGCAACAGAATACGATCAGGACGCATCCGTAAAGATGATTCAAGCAACTCTTTGGGGCCAACGGAGGCTAAGCCTTGTCCATCTTTTGAATAGAACATTGAGACATGGTTAGGGTGTGGTATCACCAATTCTTGTGTGTCTTCGATGGTGATAATACGCTCTTCTTGAGGGATTTTTGCGATTAATGCTTTTGATAATGTTGTTTTACCCGAACCGGTTTTTCCCGCAATTAAAATATTTTTCTGGCATTCTACAGCTTGATTTAAAAAAGAGACAAAGTCTTTATTACAGTAGGCACTGGCTAATTTATGCTCGATGATTTTGAGTTCGTTAAAACGAGAATGATAGTCATGCAAGGGCGTGAAAGATACCCGTTCACAGAGCGAGAAGAGGCCTTTCTTGGCGAGCTCTTCGAGAGAAAAACTCTGCGATGACGGTTTACGAATTGTCATACTAATCGTGTCTTTTTCGACAGCGGGCGGAATGACAATTTGAATGCGCTCATTGCCTGGTAGCGTTGCAGATAATATTGGGTTTTTGTCCGATATGTTTTGCTTGGAATAGGATGCTACAACTTTCGCAATCCCCATAAGCTCATTAAAAGAGAGCCCCGGTGCTTCTATTGTTTTCCATCCATCAAATCCTTCAGTCATGACTTGATAGGGACGATTGATAACAATTTCAAAGAGTCTATCATCTTTCAAAAAAGCACTGATGGGTTCAAGTTTTGTGAGAACAATCGCAACGGTTTCATCGCTCATGGTATGTAAGTTTGAGTTCATTCTAAAGTTACCGCCGAATTTTTGTAAAAGTTTCTTGAAACAGCTCGATTGATAATCTGTTTTTTGTTTTCGATGACTTTCAATTTATAAACGCTGGAAAAATCTAAATCGCGGGCAACAAAGATATTCACCATTTCCCCTTGGTTTTTGGATAATGTTGGAGGAATATTGGCGTAATTTTCTACGAGAATGTTTGCGATGTTTTGTCCTGAAGAGATTGTTTCAGTTTCTTCTTTTTCCTGTTTTTTTGATAAACGTTTATTGGCATAGTGTGTTGCATCTTTTATTAGTGAGACAAGAAGCGCAGACCCAATCCTCTCGAGCCAATGGTTATCAATATCTCCATCCATACCAGAACGCCCTAAAGCATCCGTTGCCGGTGAAGCTAAAGATATAATGATACCATTGGGGGTTTTTGCTCTATTCCATAGTACAAAGAGACGTGTTTGGCCTTTTTTCAATCCGGCGCGATATTCACCAACAATTTGGGTGCCTTTATCAAGAAGCACAACACGACCATTGTCTGATAAGATATCTCTGGAGATGATACAACTGGCAAAACCTTGTTGATCACTGTTGATGGCTGTTTCTAAAATACAAGGAATAGAAGTTCCCATCGCGATGATGTAGTTTCGATTGCCAAGGGTTGAAGCACGAATACCTTCAAGCACTGTGGGTTTGAGAAGATGATTAAAACGTTGTGTCGTTTCATCAGGTTTGCTTTCAAGTTGGTGAGGCAAAGCACCATTATTTGTTTGTGAATCTATTTTGCCTTGTTGTGTACTTGCATAAGCTAATACAGGAGCACGTTGTGCTGCTTCCAGCAGTGAGTTATCAGAATTTAATTGATTGATGTTTGGTGTTGGTAGCTCGACTTTTGGTAATAGAGCGTTATTTCGTTGAGGCTGTTCAAAGGGGGGAGGGGTAGGCTTTGCAGGACGAAAAAGCTCTGTTTGTTTTATAACTTTTCCTTCTTTTGAAGATTCAATTGGTTGCTTTTTGTCTGTAACAAGTGTTGAATAGGTTAAATAAAGACAGACACTGAAAAGAATAATAAGAGCAATAGCTTTCCCCACATTGTTCTGTTGACTTTTCCCTTGAGCATTTTTTATTGTATCGCGATCATTAATGCTTTTTTCATCCACGGTGTTATTCATGGCTGCTTCCTAGGTTCACTTTACGTTGTACAGATGGTGATGTCGTACCTGTTTCAGGATTAATTCCTTTTGGTACGAACCTTTTGTTAAAGATGCACAATACTTCATTCCCACGTCGTAGCGTGAATTGTGCAGCTGTTGCATGAACAATAACCTTGTTGCCTTTAATCGATTTGGGAATAAGCGCTTCTTGCCCATCAGGCGATACAATGTAAATGGCAGGGATTTCAATGTTGCCTAAAAAGGTAAAGGTTGTTGTTTTCCCATTATCATAGACAGAAGCAGGTTCAATAAGAGATGAGCCTTGAGCTTCATAAGCCCAATTGCGTGGTCCAAAATCTTCATGGATATTTAAAATATCATTGACAAAGTTTTCTTCACGTTGTTTTTCTTTTTCTGCTTCGGCTAATTTCTTACGTAAGGCTTCATCTTCTGGATAACGAAACTTTACCAAGAAATACGTCTCATTGCCGGCTGAAACATCGCCTTCACGGACTTGTAGCTCGAATTGATAAGAGCGTTGTGTTCCATCTTGGCGGCTTGTGACAATTTGTAAATTTGTCACAGGCTGAACTTCACGTGGTTTGAGAAAAACAAAGTGTCCAGCCGGTGCAACTTGCCAAGCAACCGAATTTCCAATTCCTACATAGGTTACTTCTTCATCAACGGCAAATTCTAGTTGAACCGAAGAGCGAATGGAGCCAATGATTTGTACGACGTTGTAGGGGTCATAATTGACAAATCTGATGCGGTTATCTTTACGTGCACTGACAGGCGCTGTTTCCGCAAGTGAGAGAGCTGTGTGAAAGCTGACAGTGATCGTAAAAATTAAAGAGATTGTTTGTAAAAGTCTGATCATTTTATCACCTCTGGATCAGATCTATATTCCGATACTTGAAAACCAAGAGGGTTGATAAGACGATCAGACGTTGAAATGTGTGCGTTCACGTAGGAAAAATTTAAGATTGAAATCCAATGGGAAATATTTTCTTTTTCATTCAAGTCTCTGATCGTTTTATAGTAACGAACTTGGATAAGATCTTTACTTATAAAAGAGATTGATTTGATTGTGATCGTAGCAATCATGTTATGATAAATATTTTGCGGACTTTCTGGATTATTGCCCGCGTACCATTTTGCAAAACGGTTTTGTTCTTTTGGAGAAGATAAAAGAGAGACTAAGCGAAAATTGTTTTCTGCTTCTGATGCTTGAAAACCTTCACGAGCGCGAACATATTGGCTGGCAAAATAACGCGTTATCGCTTCATCATAGTCGTTAGGGGATTCTTTTAGGGCGCTTACAGTATCAATAATGCCTGTTGAGTTATCAACGCGGATAACAAAAGGCTCTACCGTTTTCAAAGGTGTCAAAGCTGCGACAGCTAAAGCCAGCGCAATTGTCATCAATCCAAAAAGCACTGTTAAAGCCATGGAGATTTTCATCCGCACGCGCATGCTATGCATGCGATCAATGTCAAATGAGCGCGCTTCTTTTATATATTCTTCAAGGGCATCACTTTTCACGCATAACCTCCACAGTTTTATCAGATCGTGCTTCATGAATAACCGGCTTTAATAAAGCTGAATTGGCTGTTACTTTTTCACTTTCCAAAGTATTGAGAATGATGGGAGTGGTAACAGGCTTTACACTCTTTTCTGGGTAGACAATGTTTTTATTGTCCCAATTCCACTTATCTTTATTTAAAGCGCGTGTATGTTTGCCATTACAGCGTGGTGGTTTTTTAGGGCCACTCAAAGAGGCACAACCAGTAAGAGCGATTGTTAGGACCATAACAAAAGTTATTTTTCGTTTCATTTTTTGAACTCACAAATATCTTGGAATACAATGCATGAGAGCCTTTGTTCTGAACATTTTTACAAGTTTATGTGATGCAAGGTTTTGATTGGTTTTATTGTTAGACCCAAGATGTTAGATCTTATCTGGAACAGGATCATGGCGTGTGCGCCAAAGGGCGCACACAAGGCAAAAACAAAAATGCTTATTCTTTTAAAGAGGTGCTTTATCTTAAAATCGACCACGACCGCCTCCAGATTTACCTGCTTTTGCTGCCGCCCCTGCCGCACTTCTAACAGCGTTACCGGCAGCTCCTGAGATTTGTGAAGTGGCACTTTTTACTGCATTGCCACTCGCTCTTGCACCATTGGAAAGCATTGTAAAAATCTGTCCTCCTGAAGAGACACCAGCGTTAAAGTATGGTCCGCCAGAGGCCAGCGCTGTTGCAATACCAGGAAGCGCACGGAAGATAATAACTCCTATGATCGAAATGACGATGACAGGGGGAAAAAGAACGTAAATTGATTCATATGAAACTTTGAGAACCTGTAGGATAACTTGACATATAATGGTTCCAAGCATGATTACGAGAACTTGTAAAATGGTAAAATTGATCAAAGTTGTAATCCATGCATCGGAGTATTTTCGCGTTGCATTGAACAAATACAAACTAATGAATAGAGGCCCAAGACCTATAATCATGACGAGTGCAACTTGTGCAAACATTTGCACAATAAAACCACCTATACAAAAAAGAATAACCGCGAGAAGCATGATAGAACCAAGAAGACCCACAATGATCTTTTCAAAAAACCAAGCATTGTATAAGACTTCTTGATAACGCGAACTTGCCTTTAACAAAATATAATCAAAAACATTGGAGCTTGCAGGATTACTGTTAAGCGCATTCCCAATAGCATTGGATAAATCATTGAAGAAAATATCCTTGACATAAGTATTAAATGTATCCGCATTCGTTGCCATTGTTGTAACAACAACGATTTTAACAACATTATTGAGAAGACTATGCATGGAAAGCGCAACGCGACCTGTCATAACATTATAGCCATAAAGAAAGATAAAAATGATTGCGGCGAGATTTAAGGGCGCTGAAATAGCAGAAGACAGCCCACTCACCGTCGTGTCCATCACATTATCAAGGGGTTTTAAAATATACCCAGAAACGCTTTCAAAGGGAGAAAAACTAAAGTCTGACATTTGTACTCGTACTTTCAAGTTTTTCTTTTAATTGTTTTTCTTTTTCTTTTAATTGTGCCTCAAGATATTTATGCTTTTGTTGCTCTTTTTCTTCACGCAATTCGTCTTTTGTTTTCGTATCTTTTGCTTGAATCATATCAAGAGACTGAAGTTTTAAAGAATTCACTTGAAGACCGGCTTGAAGAAGAGAAAGTTTTATTTGAAGCTCTTGTCGAAGGGCTTGCAATTCTTCAGGCTTAGTGTCTTTTTTTGATTGAATATTTTCAAGTTGATGATTTATTTCTTTGATTTTATTTGCAGTTTCAGTTGCTGTTTTATAAATAGTTTCAGCTGTTTCTGATTTTGCAGTATTTAATTTTTGTGTGTTCTCGAGTGCTTGTTTATAATATTCATCTACATCGGGTGTTGTTTGTGATATTGCATGAGAAATAAAAGAAAAAGATAACAGTGTAATTAAGCCATATTTTTTCATTGATTTTTTCTCCTTTGATAAAATATGGGCAGCCATTTGTCAGGGTCAGCTCCATATTCGTTGATAATTTCATTCATGAGTTCAATGTTTTTTGTTGTGCCGCTTAAAACGGCGATCTCATCATTCATTCCACGTAAGTTAAGTTCTGCAACGACGGAACTTTGTCCTTGTTTGATGAGAAAACGACGGGATTCTCTGCTTAACTCTGACTGTATCAGTTCAAATTCACGCTCAGTAAGTTTGAAAGCTTCGACATAATCATTGTAATTTGCTTTTTGATTTGGAAAAAATATTTGGGTGGGGCATTGCTCAATGATTGTGTGCGCGATTGTTGAGTTCAAAGCATCTTTAGGGCTTTGTGTTGCAAAGAGCATCATGCCATTTTGTTTACGAATTGTTTTTAGCCGATCTTGCGCAAAAGCTTTAAATGAATCATCTTCTAAAGCTTTCCAGAATTCATCAACGACGATAATGATGCGCCGCCCATCAATCAGATCAAGAATGCGGTGAAAGAGATACATCATTAAGGGGCGCCGAATTTCTTCATTATCTAAGAAATCGGTCATGTCATAGCCAATGAACTGCGCATTTAAATTGAGATCATCTTGGTCATTATCAAAAACCCATCCTAAATCATTGCCTCTAATCCAGCGTTGCAGCCGTATGGCAATTCCTTCTTTGGATGTGTTGTCAAAAAACAGTTGAAGGGCACCAAGAGAGCGCTGGGTTGGGGGTAAGTTTTCCAAGGAATCAATGGCTTTGGCGATATCTTGTCGCTCTTCTTCTGTTACGATTTGCCCTTCAGCGGTCACCAGCTTTAAGATCCAATTACGAAGAAAGATTTTATTTTTTTCGGTGTATTCCATGCCCTTTAAGGGAGCAATACCCGTGGGCTGCCCATTTTTTAAAGGTTTGTATTTCCCTCCTCCAGCCCGTACAAAAATCTCTGCTCCTTGATCTTTATCAAAAAAAACCATTGTTGGATTGTGTTTTTGTAATTGTGCAAGAAGAAAATTAACAATCACTGTTTTACCAGATCCTGATGGACCACAAACAAATGTGTTTCCAAGATCGCCATAATGAAAATTAAAATAGTAAGGTGAACCAGCCTGTGTTTTTAGCAATGCGACAGCAGCTCCCCAAACATTATCGTTCAGTTTGCCAACAGGGAAAGAATGGAAGGGCGATAAAGCGGCAAAATTTCTGCTGGTAATGGCGCCTGAACGCGCACGATAGCTAAAGTTTCCAGGAAGCTGTGCCCACCATGCTGCTTCCAATCCTAAATCTTCTCTGGCAATCACGGCTCCTCCATTGGTTAAATGGGAACGTGCTTTTGATAAGTTTTCAGACAATATTTTAGGATGATCAGCAAAAACAGCTAAAGAAATGTGGTGTTCTCCCAAAACAAAACGGTTTGATTCTAAATCATCTAGCGCTTCATCCAGTGCATCGATTTGTGAGCTAGCACGGTCAGCTGCATTGATCATTTGATTTTGTTTGCGGCTCATAATCGCACTGGCGGCTGCCTTACTTTTAAAGACAAAGGATTGTGTTAAGATGAATTCAAATGGCACCGTAAGCAGACCATCAGTCATACCTGGGCGTGTTTTAGAAGGATACTCTTTCCATCCAAACATGCCCACAAAGCGTTCATTGCTTTCATGGCGAATTTCGATAATTTCTTTCCCAAAAATAACACGATCCGAGTAAATTGTTGAAGCAATAGTTCCAAATGTGAGAGGAATACGCTCACGTCTTCCCCCTACTAGCTGGTGGAGAAATTCACTTTGTTCGGCAAATAAAAGTCCTTCATGTTCATAGATGGATAGCAGACGGACTTCATACTCTTCCAAACCTTGCATAAGATCTTGACTTAACTCTTCGAGTTTACGAATAGCTTCCTCGTCGGGCTCAGATTGTGTTTTCTTGGCTTTGCTCAAGCGCTGAAAAAATGAAACCAGCTTTTCTGTTTTATCCGCGGCCGGATTCCAAAGCAGTGAAATAAATAGATCATTTCTATACAGTTCTTGCGAAACCATTTTCTTTTTATATTTTTCATCTAATGTTGTTGCAAAAGATGAAAGAAAATGACCCTCTGGGTATATCGTTTCACGGCGGCGGATGATGTGAGAATATAAAGCAAGCCGCTCATCTGCGATATTTTTTAAAAGGGTGTTTAATTGGTTGTGTAAAGAATTTAATTGATCAATATCCGCAGTGTCGAAATTTATACCTTCAACAGCCATCACAACCATTAAACAGCGTGAATTTAAAGCAACGACATGTTGGTTGATGTAGCGTATATAGGGAATATATTCTTCAGGCAAAGTTTCCCGTTTCATTATTGACATCTGTTTCACCAGTTTCGTTCCTTCAGCTTAGTTCCTTATACGTGCGGATAAGGCGTAAAGGGGAGGTAGAACCTCCTCCCCATCTGTTGAGGTTTTTTTGTTTTCCTCGGGTATTGAGCCATGCAAATAATACGCGAAATTGATTGTGATCGTACTTTGTCACTTCTCGCAAAATAAAGTGCATCCCAATACCAAGACCAAACATGGTAAAATCACTGGTCAAAATGAAAAGAATGGATGTCGCCATGACATTGAGCGCCATCGCTTCCATTGTAACACCAGCAAACATGGCCGGGCGCGTACAGGCAAGGAAAAGAGTATCTTCATTCATTTATGTTGTGCCCGCTAATTTAGTGACGAGAGCAGGGGCACCAAAAACAATAGCAATCCCCAGAACACAGTAAGCTGCTTTGCGTAAATCAATAAAGCCGTACATCCAGCCAATCCCCACAGCAGCAACACATATAATTGCAATGAGCCTTGCCGTTGGACCCGTCATCATTGTGACAATGTTGCCTAAAACACCATCAAGATTTCCCAGACCACCTCCACCAGTAGTAGAAGAAGCAGCATAAGAAAGATCAGATACAAAAACTGCCGTAAAAAGCAGCATGGTCACGATAAAAATGATGTTTTGGAATCTATTATCTGTCATTTTACCTCTCTTTAACAAATAATATTTGTTCATATGTCGACCTTCCATTGCCTCTAACAAACTGGAGAGTGCTGTCATTTGATGACAGTTTAATTCTTCTCGTTTGTTTGTTTTAAAAGCCTTGATCGTGGATCTGTTCACTCTCAAGCTCTTCTTCGTAAAGAGACAGAAGTCTTTTCAAATTGAGATTGTGTTATATGAAAATGGCAATTTTAAGTTGTGTATATTGGTAAAAATAACAATATTAAAATAATGAAAGAAAGAATATCATTCTTTACAAAATGTAGTTAATCTGCAACACTTATATTTGGATTTTTTCTTTAAAAACAAGGGGATTGCTGATCAATAATCTGACATGATAGGAAAAAAACGATTTTTTTGAGCGAGCGTGTTAAGAGATGCTATTTAAATTGATTGTTATTATTTACATTATGGGGGCTACGGTGTGGGGATTAAGCCAATATAAAGATAAAATGGATTTCAGCATTCTTAAAACATTTGAGATGCAAGATATCCAAGGTATTGTCGATCTCTATCGAGAAGAAAAAAAGTTAGGTAAATCTATCACCAAACAGCAATTAGAAAAAAATGAAACAGCTCTCGATGTGCAGAAGAGTGTTTCATTAAATGATGTTGCAAATAATGCTGTTGTTTTTCATGGTAAGGCTTCTGTTACAAGTGGGGTTACATTTAAATTACTGACGCCTGCTGCACAATCTTGGCGCTCACATATCTCCCGTGATATTCATCTTTATGGTGTGGATACATGTGCACCCCGTCAAAAAGCAAGATTAAATGATCAAGAATGGCCCTGTGGTGCGGTTACAACGGCTTGGCTTGTCACCAAAACACTTGGGCAGGATTTATCCTGTAAACAGGCTTTGATGCACAATGGTGTTTATTATGCGCAATGTTTTGTTCAAGGGGTTGATTTAGCTGAGGAAGGTCTTAAAGAAGGTATGTTGGTACTCTCAAAAGAGGAGAAAAATCCTATTCCAGCCCAGTATCATCATGCGGAAGAAAAAGCACGTGGCAATAAGATTGGTCTTTGGTCGAGTGATTTCACTGAACCTTTAAAATGGCGGCGAGATAATGGATCCTATAACCCCTTTGCTAGTCTATGATTGGTTTTAACGAACATATTTACTTAAATTTTTATAGAGAAAACTTTATCAATAAAATTGTACCAAATCGTAGAGCAAATTTGAATAAACGGTGAGATTATTTTCGTTTAGGAAGTAAATGGATGGTACTTCCCTTTTCAAGGGAGGGTTGCTTTCAAAATCGCTTCTCTATTTTTACTTATGTGTTTTATAAAAGCAGGAAAATGTCATTGTTGGTGGCAAAGCATTTTTGAGTATTTGTGTTTGAAGGAGAAAGTGAGGCGATAAAAAACGCTCAAGAAACGGATTTCTAGAGCGGTGTTGATAAAAGTAAAAAATAAACAGACCCCAAAATGGTGTAACGTTTGATATAACGGATAAAATCTTTCACAATGCCTTAAAAGAATTCATAGCAAAAGTTTTTTCATCAGAATTTTTGTCTTCAGGATTGGATCACGTTTTTTACTTCTTTAAAAGTGATCAATCTGTTGCATTCCTTGAAAAGCTTTCATAATTATCTGCTTTTAAATTCAGACTTCCAAATGATGGATGGATTTCAAATAGACTCTACACGAAGAAATCTTCGTAAAATGATTTGCATTGCTGATTGTTTTCTATATATCACAAAACGTTTCTATTTAGTCCTCGATGGAGGAACAATAATCAACATACAAATAGGTAAAAAGAGCTCATACTTTTTTGTTATGGCTGCATAGTCCATTGATCGTGAGACTTAAGTATTATAATGCTCATAGGCTTTCTATAGGGTTAGGGGCGATGCCTATTGCAATGTAACTATTTGAAATCAGTTGGACAAAAGCATTAATGCGTCTTCTGATTTCATCATTTGTATTCAGTTTGGGCTCTTTCCCTTCTCATTGTATTTTATGACAAACTCATACGATGGCTATTGTGAGCTCTTCTTGCGTTATTTTACTCAGAGTATTCACTTTGAAAGCAAGCAAGTGATAGTGAGGCTGTATTCTCATACAGTGTGAAAATTCAACCCTCATTTGGGGGGATGATATTAACAGATAAGGTATTTAAAGAGGAGTAAAATGAAAAAAATTATTTATTATGCATGACTCTATTATTCGTCGTGGGGTGTGAAAAACCTATAGCGTAGAAGATTTAAAAAAAGATGCAAAATTAAGAGAAGAATGGGGAACGAAGTGTTCTCTTTCAGGACAAGCTGTTAAGGAATCTAAAAACTGTCAAAATGTTTTACAAGCAGATACTGAAATGTTTTTCTCGCCAAAGCTTGATGTTACAGACCGTGGTCATGCATCTCAACAGTAAAGTGTGATATAAAAATTCTAAAATAAAGAAGTTACGGCTCAACGAATGCTCGCTTCTTCAATTGTTATAGCGGAATTTTTTTATCATTTTTTATCTTTCAGATGAGCTCCCCAAATCATATTCGCAATCCTATTGTTTGTTTCATCTTTGTTAGATTGAGGATTATGATCATGAGAAAACAGGATAGCATTGTCTTATAGAAACATCTCTTAAGGTATCCAAGCCTATTTTGCGACGCTGTTCGTAAAGGGGTATAAGGGTAAATCCATTGAGCCCCCCATCTTTACGCTTCATAACGGAATAAGCCGGCACCATCATTATATTTGCCAGCCCCCAATGTTGCGACAGATCTTGCATTAAGACGGTTCGTTTGAGGCATTTTTAATTCTTACTTAATAGTTTTTATCCATACGCCTCTTCCCACTTGTAACCTGCAAGAGATATAGTTTTGGTTGATTCAACATGGAACAAGTCTGAAATGAAAGAATCTTACGATATTCTGGATTCTCATTCAACATGTAAAACAATAAATTTTCTTTATAAATCAATGTTTTGCCTTATGATAGAGTTGGTGTAGCATTGAGATTTTAGAGGGAAAATATGCCTTTAAGACTTTATAACAGATACTAAGTCTTTAATAGCAGGTATATTAAATGTACATCATTTAAAATAAATAGAGCGTCCATAGCGAAAAGGGGGCCACTCTTTAAATACAGATAAATACTTATTCTGTTGTGCTGTAAAACGCTATTGTTTGCGGGTGTGGTGATATAAGACATAAAACTTTATACATGGGGTGTTTTGATAAGAGAGTGTGATGAATATTCAAGGGAGGGCTTGTTTATATAATTTTGTGAAAGGAACCATATGAAATGGGAAGCTGAGAAGGAGCTATTTTTGAAAAGGCGGATCGTTTATCAACCGGTTTGAGGAGGGGGGGGCATCCTTTTGGGGTGTGGGGAGAAAGACAAGAATAGGGTGTGTAGCACTTTATAGCTATGCTTTTAAAGCGTTTTAATTTTGATCACAAATTAAGTTTAAAATCGCTTTCTGCTTGACAGATGTGAGGACTCTAAAACTTTTTAAAAGCAAATATTCCTCTTTGCTCGAGGCGATTTCATCATAATGGTACGGGGTGTTGTCTTTTTTGATGATATCAGTGTAAAAAAAGGCAAGTGGAACATTCAAAATATCGGAAATTTCCTTTAAACGTCCTGCGCTCACGCGATTTAAGCCTTTTTCATACTTTTGGATTTGTTGAAAAGTGACACCTAAATGATGCCCTAATGTTTTTTGAGACATTTTTAGCACTTTTCGCCTAAAGCGAATTTTTTTGCCTACAAAAAGATCAATATTAAGATTTTGAGCTTGCATTTCCCCCCTCCAGGTGCGAGCGCCCTCGCATTGGTATTCCGGGAGCTTGAAAACACTGAACCCTAGTCAGCATTTTGCTTTTAGTGCTTGGAGCACCTGGACATAGCAAAATCTCCCGGAATTCCGGGATACCCACATAGTGGGTTTATTTTTACGCTAGGGTTTCGGGTTTTCAAGACCCCTTTTGATCGTTGCGTATGCGATCAAAACATTTTTCGATTCATAAAGTAATTTTAGGAGATTGGCAATAAAAATAGTTTTTCTTGAGACGGATAGATTTTTTTAAATAGGAGGTTGTTTGCCTTTCAAAGTTTTAAGGTTTGCTTACTCAACTCATGACATCAGATATGCATTTTACGAAGGTAAAGCTTGGTTTTTAAGCTCAAGTCACCGCTTACGGTGCTGTCCTTAACCAATAATCAAAATGACTTGTTTTGATGCGTCTGAGATATCATGATGATAGGGGAAAGCTTTTATGAGTAAAGAGCCCTCATGCAAAATAAACTCAAAACATTATAGATCTTATTGTTGTATATTCACATGTTTGTTTTAGAAGATATTTCTCAATGTTAGCGCCTATTTTACAATGGTGCTTCGTAAAGTATATAGCGTAAAAGCCTCTATGAATGGGATAAAAGCTATATTGCTATCTTTACTGAAAAAAAGATGCTCGGACGGCACATACTCTCTGCCAGTTCAAAATATTACGACAGTTTTTGCCTTTGAAAGGGAGCCTAAGAGCTATTTTTTCTTTCTTCACGTGTTTTTATCTGTACGCTCTCTGCTTATAATATGTAAGCGAATAGGTTTTGATTGATTCAATATAAACAAATTTGAAATGAGAAAATATATTGGGCTTTCTCATGATGCATGTTTTTAAGAGGGGGATACGTTTATTTTCTCAGTGAAGAATTTGAGTATTTTAGATAAAAAACTCTATCAACGTCGTTGTTGTTAGAATTAAAATTTTTATGAGAAAAATAGCATTGGGGAATGATAAGCTTTTGCTATCAAGCATTTTAGAATTTTGCACAACTTAATGATAACTTAGTTATTTTATCATTTCTTATGATCTCTATAGACGATAAAAAGTTGGGATATGGTTTGAGAAAGCAGATGACACAAGTATTATCTTTCGGTAAGTAGTTTTGAAGTAAAAGACAGCTTTAAATGACAAATAGAGATAGGTGCTCCATGAATGAACTTACCCATATTGAGACTATTATAGCGCATTATGATGCTGTTTTTTGTGATGTGTGGGGTGTTGTGCATAACGGTGTACATGCATTTGAACCAGCGTTGAAGGCGTTGTATAAAATCCGACAAATGGGAAAAACTGTCATTTTATTAACTAATTCTCCTCGGCTACGGGAAGATGTTGCTGCTCAATTACAAAGCATGAATGTTCATAGCGACTATTATGATGCCATTATCACTTCAGGGGATGTAACGCGCGATCTCATTCAGACTGCTCCACGTAAAGTTTTTTTCATTGGTTCACAACGTGATTTGGTGCTGTTTGAAGGGTTAGAGTGTGAATTTGTTGAAGAATGGGAGGCTTCTGTTGTCGTCTGTAGCGGTTTTCTTGAAGATTTTGACGAAGAACCCTCTGCTTATGAGGAGATGTTTCGTCGCATGCGGTCGCGGAATTTACCTTTTATTTGTGCGAACCCAGATGTGATTGTCCATTATGGAAATAAAGAATTTTGGTGCGCTGGTGCATTGGCTCGTCTTTATCAACAATTAGGGGGGGAAGTGCGCATTGCTGGAAAACCTCACGCGCCTATTTATGAATGTGCCTTTGAAAAACTTCAAAAAATACGGGGAACAGTAGAAAAAAGTCAAGTTTTAGCTATTGGTGATGGTCTTTTAACGGATATTAAGGGGGCGGCTCACTTTGGTCTTGATGCCCTTTATATTATGGGGGGGATTCATCATTATGATTATACGCAAAAGGGTGTGGTTGATAAGCAAGCTTTGCATTCTTTTCTTGAACATCATGGTTATAAACCACAAGCAATCATGTGGGCACTTCAGTAATGACTAATTTTTTGCGTCTTCAGGGAATTCATATGTTTCCCTCGGCTTGGCGGGGAGCAGTGTTGGCACTTGGAAATTTTGATGGTGTTCATTGTGGGCATCAGGTGGTGTTGCAAAAAGCACTTGATTTCGCGCGTATAAAAAAGAAACCATCTGTTGTTTTAACGTTTGAACCCCATCCAAGAAGTTTTTTTCAACATTCAGCTCCTGTCTATCGTTTGACAGAGGCAGCTGAAAAAGCTGAAATTTTTAAAACCCTTGGTTTTGACGGCGTGATTGAACAGCCCTTTGATGCACAGTTTGCCGCTCTTTCAGCGGACGAATTTATTAAGTCGTTTTTAAAGGAAGTTTTTGATGTTTCAGTTGTGGTGACAGGCGAAAATTTTCAATTTGGTCATCAGAAAAGTGGAAATGTACATCTTCTTTGCCAAAGGGGAGAGAAATATGGATTTGAGGTTGTGCAAGTTCCTTGCGTTGCTCGTCCTCAAGAGTCACAATCTTTGATCATTTCCTCGAGTTTTATTCGGCAACTTCTCTCACAAGGGGAAGTGGACAAAGCAGCCCATTTGTTAGGGTATCACTATCGGATACGCTCCAATATTATTCAAGGTGAAAAACTTGGACGTCTTTTGGGATTTCCTACCGCTAATCAAATGTTGCCTCCCCAAGTTCGTTTGGCTCATGGTGTTTATGCGGTACGTTTGCGTCGTGCGAACGGTGTTTTGTATGATGGTGTTGCAAGCTTTGGTTGTCGTCCAACGGTTGTTAAGGATGGGGCGCCCCTTTTGGAAACCTATTTGTTTGACTTTAACGACGACCTTTATGGGGAAAGCTGTATCGTTTCTTTTTTCCAGTTTTTGCGAGGACAAGAAAAATTTGATGGGCTTGAACCTTTGATTGCGCAAATGCATCGTGATGAAAAAAAAGCAAAAGAAATTTTAAAGACAGTACAACCATTATCAACGTTGGATAGGCTGCTTACTTTTAAAAATATGTCCTAAACTGATCTGAAAAAGAGAGAAGAGCTGTAAAAATAGCACTTAAAGTGATTATAATCACAAAGATATATTCCAAAACATCGTGGAATATATGTTTTTTCCGTTGTTGAGAGGGAGAATCGAATATCTGAAGATCTGATTTTGGCATCATTTTTTTCAAAGTTAACTTTATGGTTTTTGTTGTCATTCAAAACTTTACTGCTTGTTTCTTTCTGATCCGTTAAAACTCGTCATAAAAGATGCAGTAAAGAATAAGCAACCAGCCTATTTAGCAATAATAGACGTGAAGAAGGAGAAAGGCTGTTTTTAAAATTTCTTGCGATTTTAAGCTTATAGTTTGATAAAATTTAATTGATGACTTTTTTTATTTTAAAAGATTATTGTTTCTTTTTTCTAATTTGGCTTATTATGTCATTTATGCCGTATCATCGTTTATGATGAGAGTTGGTTCGTGTAACCTTACGCATGTGATATTTTGTATTATGTAATGAATATTTTTACAAAAGTTTTGTTTGTCGAGTCTTGTGAAGAAGATTAGTGGTCAGCAGCAGTTTTCGTGCTAACCAATCACGTAAACGAGAATGAAGCTGCTGGAAAATGCTTTAAGTTTCGTTTCTCTTGTATATTGTGATGGGGAATGCATATTAAGGAGACTGCGATTGATTGTAGATAAAAGAAATCATTGCGAGAAAGCAGGTGTATTGTTTCAAAATTTCTAATGCTTTTGATGGATAAAGGCACAATTTTGTTGTCGTAACACGTCAATCTTTCAGATTTTCAAGTTAAAAACTATCCATATATTTCCTTTGTCTTTCACAAATGTAACGCCTATAATGCAAAGGAAAGACAGTCTTGTAAGGATATGAAAACACAAAGCCAATAATGTTTTGTTGTTTTTTGATAGAAATATTGGATAAAAGTTAGAACATCTTTCCAATCTATGTTCGGTCTATTCATGACTTTATGGTGTTGTTTTTCTCATAAAACTTTTTGTTTAGCGATTCTCAACGCGAGCAGTATGTTTGAGATAAGGATTAAGGCGCTTTAGTGCTCTCTCTACTGTTACAGCTTTTGTATACCAGATGGGGAGAGTCTATTGCTATATTCATTTGGATAATCTCTGAAATCAATCTACAGCCTTATTGGGGAAAAATATGAAGTTATCAAGGGGAAAATCAGTCCAGATGACAGTCTTTTTTACATTCGGGTTTGCCACTTTCAAAAGGGTCCAGAGCAATATCTCTTAAATCATGAAAATAACAGCTTCAGGCTTTTGTTGTTCTTTGAATAGGATATCACGTCCCACAGGTAAAATAAAATGCTGGAATATCCTTGTTTTGCTAATTTATGCACTTCTTTTAAAGAAATATCTCTCAACGCTTCTCATATTCATTTTCATGATGGCTCTCATGAATGGTATCATACAAGTTTCGTTGAGCGCTATCATCTTTATGCCTAATAAAAGAGCAATCCGACACCATCCGTTATATTGACAAGCCTTTAGTGTTGTACAGTCTAGGCTATTTGAGAGCGCTTATGAGAGTTTTTTCTTAACTCGTTTTATTTCACACGAACACTTCCTGCTTGTGACATGCAAGAAACACGCTTTTGATTGCTTCAATATAAATAGGCTTGAGAGAATCTTACGGTATTAGGATTTATCATTCAACGTGCAAAATAATTAATTGTTATAAATCAATATGTTGTAGTTAACCATAGATTATGGCTTACGGCTTTTTTTATAAAATACTCTGCATGCCTTTTATTCGGAATATAGGGTTTTCTTAGTGGTTTTACTGTCGTTTTAGGTGTCTGTGGCGTACGAATGAGTTCGTATTGGTAAAGGAAGAGAAAAAGAAGGTGGAGCAGTGATAAAAGGTGAGGTGAAAATAATTTTCTTCGATCATCATATGAATTTTCACGCATTTTTATGGCTTCGGGTGTGTATGCTTGTTGTATATTGAGGAGCAAAGCTTGCTTGTAGAGTTTTATGAAGTGGCAAGCCAAGGGAAAGGCGCAAGACAAAGATTATTGACAGATTGTTTTTTACAAATCGATGCGTATTTAAGAATCTTCGTCTTTTAAGGTGCGGAGGAAATGTGCGAACCCTCTGTTTAAAGACGCGCTAAACGATAAAGATGCAGCGAGCGTGATCCGTGATGACAATAGGCAAGAAGAGGCAGAGAGGCTGTTTTTAAAATTGTTTGCATGGCTTCAACAGCTGACTTTTCTATAGTTGGAGGAGAAATGGGAATGTGATAGGCTTTTATGCCATATTCATTTGCGACCGTTTTAATGCTAGAAAAGTCAGGTTGATGGAGCTCTTCGTGATCGGGGCGGTTACAGATAATTGTTTTAAAACCAGCTTGTGCCAATGTTTTGATATTTTCTATGCTAATTTGGGCGCTGATAAAAATATCAGGTTCAATTTGTTGTAAATTCATTTTTGTTTATTCCCAATTGCACGATCTTCACGATACCCTCTGGTCTGGTATATAGAAAGAACATAATGAAGGTAAGTTTTTCAGTGGCATCTTAACAAAAATATTCTTTTTGTCGAGAAAATCTATTTGGGAAAAATGAGCTGTAAGATGCAAAATATCTCACTCCGCAACATGTTCGTTATGCGATCTTATGAAAGACGGATGTTTGGTCTTTATGGATAATCTATAGTGTTTACTCAGCATAGACATTTCATTGTGTTGTTTGTTTACGCGTTTGCTAGAGGTACCCTTATTTCTCTTAAGCCCATTTTACTCTGTCGAGCGTCAAAGAGTATAAAATTCATGGATCACCACCCTTTTTATGCTTATGAAGAAGGAAGTCGGTACCATTGTTATATTTGCCAACCTCCAATATTGTAATAGTTCTTGGTACTTGAGATTCTGCATAAGAAGCATTTTAAATCCTTTCTTGTACAGTTTTTACCCACACGCCAGCCCTGATTGTACGTACAAGAGATATGATTTTGATTAATTTAATATAAGAGGCATGAAATGAGAGAATCTTCCTGATTTCGGCTCTCTCATTCAACGTGCAAAACAATGAATTCTCCTTATAGTTTGTTGTATATTCAGAGTGGAGCTTGTTTGTAGAGTTGCATTAAGTGGATTGCATGAAGGGAGAATCCCAAAAGGCCAGTGCAAAATAAGAAGCTGGATCATTTACAGCGCATTGTTTACAGATCGACATGGATTTAAGAATCTTCGTTTTAGGGTGGGGGGGGGGAAGAAGAGCATGCCTCTTTTAAATTTATTTTGTTATTTTCAAGAATATCATCTTCATAATGTTTTGCTCATGTTAAAGAATATTATAAAAAATTGCGGGCTATTATTATTTATCCTGAAAATGGGAGAAATGATTATTTTGCACGTATTGGATGCTTGTTTCTTTTATTACTTTCAGTATAATCGTAAAAACGATAATACTGAAAGGCGTAATGGATGATCATTGGACTTTTGAATCAAAAGGGAGGTGTCGGAAAAACGACGTTGAGTGTTAATCTTGCTGCCAGTTTTGCACGTACTGGTACACGGGTATTGCTTATTGATGTTGACCCACAGGGAAGCGCATTGGATTGGGCTGCTGCGCGTGAAGATGCACCTTTGTTTTCGGTTATTGGTTTACCGCGTGCAACGGTTCACAAAGAGATTACACAGATTGGTCATGGTTATGATCATATTATTATCGATGGTCCTCCGCGTGTAACTGATCTTGCTCGTAGTGCTCTTATGGCTTCGGATTTGGTGCTTATCCCTGTTTTGCCTAGTCCCTATGATATTTGGGCAGCGGATGGAATTGTAAAGCTGATTGACGAAGCACGTGTTTATAAAGAAAATCTCAAATCTGCTTTTGTTATTAATCGTAAAATCGTCAATACAGCGATAGGGCGTGATGTGAACGAAGCTCTTGGCATATACCCCGTACATGTTCTTTCTTCTAGCGTTGCGCAGCGTGTGATTTTTGCAGAAGCAGCAGCACAGGGGAAGGCGGTTTATGAAGTTGATAAGCAAGGACCAGCAGCAGCAGAGATTGAAGCGGTTGCAGCGGAAATCAAGGAGTTAGCACGATGAATAAAAAAATTAAAATCGGCACAAAACCAACGAATAAATCAATCCCTTTAACAGCGGATGCATGGGTAGGAAGCCACAAAGGGAGCATGAGTGGAGGTATGAAGCGCCTCACGATTGATATACCAGAAAGTTTGCATCGGTTGATTAAGGTCAGTTGTGCAAGTCGTGGAACTAAAATAGCTGATGAGGTCCGCGAATTGCTTTCACAAAAATACGGAAAAGTGTAAAAAATGATACGATAATTTCGTTGCTTTGAATGCTTTTTCTAGAGATGATATTGATTGTTTTTATACGAAGTTAATAATAAAAGCGCTCTTCCTTTTTCACGATGGTTGCTTCATTCAAGTTTTTTTTCATAAGGTTCTGTATTATCTCATGAAAGAGCTATGAGTTTGCGAAAAATTCTCCGTTTCAAACTTTTCCCTATAAATGTGATAATCATCATACTACTTGTGACCTTATCCGCTAGATGAATAGATAAGTTTCTTCTTCCATAAAAATTATCTTGATAATGATTTAAAACATCAGGTTATTTTTTTGTTTATTTTACTTAATACATGCGTAAATAATGTAATTAAGAGTAGCGTTGATTATTTTTTTCTGTTATGCAGCAATCCGTTTTATTAAATTATATTCATGTTTATAAAGGGGGGGGATAAAAATAAGTAAAATTTACTGATATTGACGCGCTATAATTTTTCCTAATAAACAAAAGAAGTCATTGAGTATATTATAGAAAATATTTCTTACATTTATATGATTTTATAGTCTTAAATAGTTAATGCCAGTTGTAATGGTACGCAAGGCAATAGGCTTTTTTCTTCAATTGGAATGTATAAGATCGCTTTTTTAGCATTTCTATTGGCTTTTAAAAAGTACAGGGGGACTTAAAGCTTTCTTTCTTTTCCGGTGGTTTAGAAATGATAAGAGCGCAATTAGTTGATTAAAAGCTGTATTCTTTCGTTTGCAGAGAATTTGCAATGGATATAGGCATGACGAATTTTGGGTAAGATATCGTGCTGCTTCTCGTTACCAAAAGGTTCTTGAAGGAAAAGAAATGATTAAAAAGCTTTTTGAGAATGTCAAGATATCAGAATTTTTGCTGAAGTTTTAACACTTCAAATACAAAGAGCTGCCGTGCAGATAATGTTACAAATGCAAGTCTGATAAATGAAAGGCAGTTTTCATGATTTAACATGTTTGCGTTGGAAGTGTACGTATTTGCAAAGGAAAGTAGACGCAAGGTCACAATATAGGAGGGGATGTGAACCCAAAGATATTGTTAATAAAATATTCGCGTACAGAAGTGGATTTTAAAATTTTTGAAAATGCACAATGAACCGAATGTACAATTTTAATCGGGTGCTAAATTGTGTCCTAAACTTTGTAAATTTGAAAAAGGGGAATTTATTGATGAATAAAGCCATTATTACAGCATTGCTGGTTTGTACTGGACTTGTCGTTTCTGGTTGTGAAAAAACTTATAGCGTAGCGGAATTTAAGAAAGATCCCAAATTACTCAATCAGTGGTTAGAGAAATGTTTTATTGCAGGAAGTTTTGATTCAAAAAATTGTAAAAACGCAGAACAAGCTGAATTAGAAACTCGTAAAAAATGGGGAATTTTTGGCTCTGGAAAGGACGACCAAGAAAAAACTGAAGATAAAAAGGAAGGGAATTAAATTATGAATAAAGTCATTATTACAGCATTGCTGCTTTGTACTGGACTTGCCGTTACTGGTTGTGAAAAAACTTATAGTGTAAAAGAATTTAAAACAAATGAAAAATTATACGAGGAATGGGCAAAGAAATGTGAGAACGATGATTCACCGCTCAAATCCTCTCAAAATTGTAAAAACCTTCGACAAGCATATGTAGAACTTTTTTTAAGGCCCTAAATTGTGTCCTAAACTTTGTAAATTTGAAAAAGGGGAATTTATTGATGAATAAAGCCATTATTACAGCATTGCTGGTTTGTACTGGACTTGTCGTTTCTGGTTGTGAAAAAACTTATAGCGTAGCGGAATTTAAGAAAGATAAAACATTACTCGAAGAGTGGGCAAAAAAATGTGAAAAGCTGGATCAATCTTCTATGGAGAAATCTAAAAATTGCCAACATGCCAGACAAGCATATATGGAACTTATGTTTGGCATTCATTAAAAACATACAGTTCAATAAATAAGGAATTTTTAAGTTCTTGATTCTATTACATTTTTAGGCTCTCTCTAACTTTTAGAGAGTCTTTTTATGGCTTCAAGAATTAGTCGTTTACGATCAGTACTCTTTGTGTAAACGGATGCTATACTGTCATTTGTTCAGCCCAAAAGTGCTTTCAATTGTAGATAGTATTGCCTCCCAATGAGTTGTTATGTGTTACTGCTAATTTTTTTATGTTTTGGTTACATGTATTTAAAATATGAGATTAATCTATCTTTGGGGTGTTTTTTTTTGCGTTTATCACAAATAAATGTTTCATCACACTAAGATCGTCTTTAAGTGTTGCGGCTAATTTCGGAAAAATTAGGAGGAAACATTTGTTTGGAAATTACGTTCTCTGTTTTAATAAAGAGAAAAACATTCTGAATAGAATTATTATCGTTTCATACTCAAATGTTTTTCTCAAACTATTTTTAAAAAATTTCTTTTGATTTGAGAATATTATAACATTCGTTAAGTTGTGAGACAGTTTTGCTAGGATGGTTTTGCCGGATGTATGAGGAATTGAGCGTCCTCCACACCTTTTCATTTTTCCCCTTCTCTTTTCTGAGTTTGCAAGGTTTTCCCTTGTTATGTTTTATCTTAATTGTGTCGTAATATTATCATGTTGAGCGGTGGAGCTCATATAAAACTTTACGTATGAGGTGTTTTTTGTTCTCGAGTGTGTGATGAATGTTTTTTGAATAACACTTTGATTTATAAAAATAATTTAATTATTTTATACTGAATAAAGATCTCGAATATAGTAAGATTCTCTTATTCCAAATCTGTTCTAGGTTGAATCAATTAAAACCATCTGCTTGCACGTTACAAGCATGGAGAGCCGTGTGGATAAAAACTGTTGAAGAAAGAAGTAAAAATGCCTCTTATGAACGATCTCAAGTGCTAAAGATTGTTGCAACATTTGGGGCTGGAAAAGTGTGTGATGCTGCTGGTTTATTTTCTCATAAGGGTAAAGATGGTGTTCAATAGATTTATTATAAGCTTCATGAAATATTATCCTTTAGAATTGTGATATGCCCTGAAGGGGAAATTTACTCAATAAAGAGACAAATTATTTACAGATCATATCTGATAGAAAATTTCGTTTTTTAAGGTGGGAGTGAAGTTAAGATTCAAGATAGCGTGAAAAGACGGACACTGATGGTTAAAAATGCATACAAAAAGCAGAGTTTATACTCAAATAGTTGCAAGCGATGTTTGAAATTGGGTGTGTGGTTTATCTGTAGAATTAAAATTCTGCTTTGCTCTTATGTGAAATTAAGATGCTCATTTGCACAGATTATAAAAAGCCAAAAGAGTATGCTTAGTATATTTCTATTACGAGAACTAAAATAACAACAAAAGCATTGATGGTGATAATCAAGGTTGAATAAAGCATAGCGGCTTTTACGAGATCAGCCATAAAAACCTCTTTCTGTTCTTTTTGAGGTGATTTTATGAATAACAATATGTTACAATCTGTAATATATGCTGATACAACATATTCGGCAAGCTTAAAATCGTTCCTTTTTTTATAAAAGCTTAAGGAGTTGGAGTATTGTGAATCCTAAAAAAGAAAGCTTTAAAAGGACTATTGATTGATTTTGTAAGTTTTGTGTTGCTGGAAACTTTTTTATCCTGTTATGCTATAAAGCACTGTCATTTATAACGGTAATATAAGACATATAAGTTTTCTTGGAACGTTTAAGTATTTTTTAGTGTACGATGAATATTCGTAGGTTTATTTGTTGAGTCTTTCGTTTAAGTGAATCAGATGAGGGGAAAGTCAGGAGAAGATCGTTTGACAAAAATTCGGACTGCGTACAGAGCCGATTGAGTTAAGATCTTAGTCCTTTAAGGTGAGCGGCGGAAGATAAAAATGTTTTCTGATCGTTTATCTCATAGCAAGATTGGTTAATGCTGCTCTAATGGGGCATGTTTTGCACAAAAGTAAAGAACGCTCCAAAAGAAATATACTTATGTTGTATATTAGTATATTTGTATTGCATATTTATGTACTTGTTTTAAAGAAATATCTCTTAACGCACACGAAAGACATTTTACGATGACATTCGTAAATGGTATAACGGTAAATGTGAATAGTATAACAGTAAAGCTCTCGTGAAATAATATAAACTTTGAATAATATAAAAATCTATAAAATGCTATCATCTTTATACTTATGAAAGAGCAAGTCACAATCATCGTACGTTTGCTTCCAATGTTTATTATAGTTCTTGGCATTTGCTAAGGTTCATAAGAAGTCTTTTTCTTTCAGCGTATTTTATCAACACATCAGGGCGTTGTTTGTGATGTGCAAGCAAGTGATTTTAATTTATTCAACATGGAATAGATTTGAAATGTGATGATTATGAAAGAGAAGAGCTGCATTTAAAAGGTTGAAAACGAGAGAAAGATCGTAAACAAAAATTGTACCTTGATTATAAAATGATTGTTTCTCTGTTTTTATACCAGTAGCACATGTAAAGTCGCGATATTAAGAGCAAACTGTGTTATGGAATGAAATAATCTGTAAGAAGATGCTGTGAAAATTCTGAAAATATCAATGGGGGAGCGTTAAGCATTATGCATTGGATAATATTTTGATTTATAGATGATAATCTATCGTTATTCAACTTGAATTAGATTCCTTAATACTGGAAATTTTTTCATTCCAAATCTGTTTCGTGGTGAATTAACCAAAACAACGTCTTTTGCAGTTACAAGCAGGGAGCTCCCATGCGCAGAGAAATTGTACAAGAAAGGCCATGCTTTATGAACCGTCTCAAGTGCCAAGGGTATCAGAACATAAGGGGTTAGAAAAATATGTGATGGTGCTGGCTTGCTTCTTTTATTAAGCGTAAAGATGGAAAGTGCTCAATGGATTTTATACATGTCATGGAAGATTTATCATTATACCATTGATGGGCCGCGGTGCGAAATAGGCTTGGGTGCACTTAAGAGATATTTCTTTAAAACAAGCGCGTAAATATGCGATTGAAGACGTATCGAACTGATTGGCTAAGAAACTCTTGAAAAGGTTCAAAAAATCTTATATAGTCATTCATTGCAAAGAAAAGCGAATGATAATTTAAAAAAGGAAGATTGATGGCTGTTTAGCTATTTGAAGATGTCTTTTTTTATATTGCTGTATGGCTGATCTGTTCAAAAGAACATTCTTTTTGTGTTTTATGCAAAATACTGCATGTGTGCAGAACGAGCATGGGAGAGGGGGTGTCCTTTTGAATGGGTGCAAACTGATCTTGTCGGGCGCCATCTTATGGGGCGCAGGAAGGTATACAAGTTTAAGTGCAGAGAGAGCCATAAGGTTATGGAGGGTAAAGTGCTTCTATCAGTAAAATGCTGAAATTTTTAATGGGCTTACGTCCTTATATGCTGCAAGATAGGCTGCGGTTTTTTGTCGGCAGATATTTTTTGTGGCTGAAGTTGTCGTGAAAGCATTGTTATTTTCTGTTGAAGATGAGCTCGTGATAAAATCGGCAAAGATAAAATCGGCAAGGCGAAATAGACAGAGCAAATATGGAAATTTCGATATTGCTGTAAGGTTTAAGTCTATAGCGTTTTTATGGATTAGTATAGCCGCAATGATGGTTTTGGAGCAAAGCAAGAAAAATATTTGAGAGAACTCGTTGAAAGTTGAAGTGGTATACGCTTTGAAGGATTGTCGTGCTGTTGTTTGAGCAATGTTTGCACCACGAGCTTGGTTGAGTGTATCAGCATTGAAGAGAACCTGTTTAGTCTCCCTCATTTGAAAGTAAGATTGAACAATAGTGTTGAAGGGGAAGTAAAAATGTCTGTAGTGCAATATGGTGATGATAGTTTTGCGGCAAAAGCAAAAGTTCTTGATAACAACCTTATTGATCGTGATTGGGCGATGACAAAATTTGTTGCTGCTGTTAAAGGATTAGCTCAAGTTGTTGATTATGAAAGCAATATGCTAGAGAGTAGTGGTGTTCCAGATTACGAAGAAATAAATTTGCGTAAAATACGTGGTTTGCGTGATCTTAATAAATCCATGAGTGATGTGAAGCGCTATATGAATCAAGATATTGAGCATGAGGTTGAAAGTTTGTTGTCTGATTTACAAGAAAAATTACAGCGTAATAGTGAATTACTTCAAACACATTTAAATGCAGTTAATGATCTTTCTAGAGCTATACAACTATCTGGACGTGCAAAAGAAATAGAGGAATGATCAAATCTGCTTAATACGGGCTGTTCTAAGTCATGACAATGATTAGGTAGGGCAGTTGATTTGGATAAATAGTGCGTTTAGTGAGTAGACGTGTTTTAAGCGCATTTTGGTATTTAAATTATTATCCTGATGTACTGTAAAACGCTGTTCTTAAAACAATGTCTTTTAAGCTGTCGTGATGTGAACCGCATGCGGTGAGAAGCTGGCTAGAAGAGAATTCAGAGAAGGCGGATTATTTACAGAGAATTGTTTGCAGACTAAGTCAGTAGGGAGCTTCATTTTTTAGTTTAGGGAGAGGCGCGATCAAGAGAATATTTAGACCAGCCTGTGATGCCTTAAAAACAGCTTCCTTGGGGTGTGGTAATGTAAGGTTTATACATTGAGTCTTTTGCTTGCATTTAGCAGATCTGGCAGCGACTTACTCTTCCTTGCTTTAAGGCAAAGTACTATCAGCGCTGGAGTGTTTCACGGCCGAGTTCGGGATGGGATCTGGTGCGTTCACTCCGCCATAACCACCAAGTCAGCAAAAAGCATGAATGATGAAGAGTATGTGATGAATATTGCCTATAAGCTTCATGGAATATTGTCCTTTAAAGTGTGGTGATATGACGCGGTTCGTTGTTTAAATCTATATGCTTGAGATAAAAATTAAAGCGGTTTATTATTTCCTTCTGCTGTTTTTAGTTTTTGTATGTCAGATTGGAGAGAGCATCCAGATCTGAGTGGATATAGTGCGTATATCTTTGTTGGCGTAATATTTGAAATGGGGAGGCAATCTCATTGGGAAAGAATAAAGAGGTAGAAATCAGCTTCCCTCTGTTCCGCCGTTCTTTAATTTAGCTTTATGTCTTTCAAAAGTATCTAAAGCACTATCTGTTAAATAATGAAGATTCCGCATTGTTTCACGCTTTTTTTATTGTGTTTTTTACTGCGGGCATGTCCTTCATGCACGACAAAATACTCAAAATAGAATGGATTTGTTATTCCTAATTCACGGCCTTGTTTTAAAGAGATATCTAAGCTCTCAAGTCTATTTCGTGATGGTGTTTGTGGGGCGGCGCAACGACATCTTTGATGCAACGGTGCTTGTGAATGGTATAATAAGAAAGTTCCCATCGAAATAATATAAAATCTATAGTGCGCGACCATCTTTATGCTTAATAAAAGAGCAAGTTGATATTGTTATATTTTTCAACACTGTCATATTCTTTGTTTGATCCCAATGTTGCTACAGCCCTTGGCACTTGAGATAGTTCATTAGAGGCATTTTTAATCCTTTCTTAATAGTTTTTTATCCCTATGGCTCTTCCCCCTTGTCACTTGTAAGAGATATGGTTTTTGTTGATTCAACATGGAACAGGTCTAAAATGAAAGAATCTGACGATATTCTGGATTCTTATTTAACATGGAAAACAATTAATTGTCTTTATAAATCAATATCTTGTCTTATAATGGAGCTGCTGTAGCATTGAGATTTTAGAGGAAAAACTTGCCTTTAAGAATTTATACCAGATACTAGTCTTTATAGCAGGTATATTAAATGTACATCATCTAAAATAAATGGAGCGTCCACAGCGAAGAAGGGGCTGACTTTTTTTAAATCGGCATAAATGCTTATTCTGTTGTGCTGTAAAAACATCATCGCTTGAGTTGTGGTGATAATATAAGACATAAAATTTTATGCATGGGGTATTTTGATGAGAGAATGTTATGGTATTTAGTTTTTTATTCAATATGCAAAAGAAATATTATAAGTCAAAATCTTCTTTGATGTGATAATGATTTTTGAGAATTAAAAAAATATATAAATTTAAATAAAAAAGCAGCACTTTGTGCTGCTTTTTTATTTAAGTTAAAATTAACTTCTGCTTTAGAAACGATAACGTATTCCGCCAGACAAATTGGTGCCAGATACACCGGCTTTTTGCAGTTTTTGCCGATAGCTGATATCGGCGTTTAGTACGATATTTTGAGAAAGATATGCATTCACCCCCATGCCTCCCTCAACTGAAGAGCCGGTAGGATCAACATGAAAGGTATCAGCAATTTTTATTGTTTTACCATCGCCAAAAGTTCTGATAACATTCATTTTACCATAGAAGGAAACAGCTTTGTTTTCTTCAACAGCCATTATCGTTTTTGTTAAACGTCCACCAAAACGGATCAACCATTGATGTGGATTGCCCATGTCTACTTTTAAGCCATTGGTATCTGAGAAAATATCAAACATGAGATTTTGATAAATGAATTGAGCTTGTGGTTCAAAGACAAGCCCTTTTGTATCGGTTGCTAATTTCTGACCAATGGTTGCAGATATATTAAGCATCTCGGTACCATCCAATTTTGCGGCATTCCCAACAAGAGCTGTGGTAATATTTCCTTTTAAGGTTCCGTAAGAAAGAAGAGCGTTGACATATATACCATTGCTATGCTGGATGCCGCTATAAGCGGTAAGTGACCATTTATCAAGCGTTGTCTTTTCAGAATCTTGCATCTCTTTTGGCGTAAAGGCAAGCTTTCCGTACGTTCCTAAAAGACCAAAATGTGCGCTTATGTCTTTGCTTTCTAAGGCGGCTAATATGCCCCCTAATTGTAAGGCAGTATAGTTTACATCAGCACCATAACCATAGTGCAGTGGATCGCGGTTGGAAGATAGGGTGACCTTCTCGCCGTAGGAAGAGAAAAAGATACCATTCTTTTTATTGTCTTTTGCCCCAAATACTGTTGTTTGCATATTGTCTAACAACGTGTTTTGATTGTTTACATCAGTAAATCCAGCAGAAAATAAAGTATTAGATATGGTTAAATAGTTTGCTACCTGTGGTAAAAGGGCTCGAACTTTTTTGTCTTTATCAATGTAGGCATTCTGTAAGCGGAAATCCCAGAAATCACTATTCTTCTTGCCAAAAAGATTTTGGCTCTCATGAGATGTTCCAGGCTTATAGCCTGTGAGTACATATTTATAAGGTTGTTTCCCTATTGTCATATAGTTTTCTGCTAACGTGAAGGAATTTTCGTTTGCTTGTCCGGAAACTTGAATGATTGAAATCCCATGTGTCCCTAAAGGAAGTGAAGCCATCGTCTCTTCCCAAACAGCAGAGCTATCGGTTTGGAGATTGATGTGAACAACAGTACTTCCTGAGACATCACCATTAATCACAATGCGATCAGTTTGTTGTTCCGTGATAGGAGAATGTTTATCCCATTGAGTGTTTACATAAATCTCTGCAAGACCCGCTGTACTATAAACCGCTGCTGTGTGAGTTGTTTCGTCTTCTTGCGAAAGATTAGGTCCTATAAACAGAGTTTGATAATGTCCCTCAATGGGCTTGTCAAACATAATGGCGCTGTTTGTAAGGTGCAATTCAGAAAGATTAGAGTATGATTTTTCATCAACACCAAACTGTCTATAGTCATTTAAAATATTATCATTATTTGTGGCATTTTTATTCGCCTTTAAAAGCCATTTCGTCCCCTCTTTTAGATCAAAAACTGTTCTATTATCTTTAGAAGTTCTTACCCGACCTTCTAAAGAAGAGTGGTCTGAAACTAATGTAATAGTGTTTGTGGAGGCACTTTCGTTCTTGATATTTTTTAATAAAATATCGGCATGGACTTCTGAATTTTTAAGGTTGACTTCTCCGTCTACGCCTGTTCCATAAAGGTTGATACCGCTACCATGTTCAACAAAAAGCTTTGTATTCTCTAGGATTACTTTATCAGCAATATTGGCTACATCTTGTTCTTGAACGGCATTGGTGTTCCTTTCAGCATTGCGTGTATATCGTTTTCTAGGGGCATTATACGGATTGTTGCGGAAAATAATACCGTCTGCTTCATAATTTCCCGTGACGTGTACGCTTGAATCCTTAAGTTTGATTGTGCCCCTCATGTTTAGCAAACCAGCTGTTTCTGCTGTTGCAGTAATACCTGTAGCATCAATTTCTCCACCATCTGATACGCTTAGTGCAACAAAACGTGCATCAACTGTTCCTCCTATCATGTTGACTTTTGAATTATTTCCATCTGCATGTACAGCAAAACCATTGTCTTGAATTTTTTTGTTATGTAGCGTTATGGTCTTACCGTTTGTAGCCTCAACTCCAGAGCTTATATCCTCAATTTGTGTAGACTTTTCAGGTTGTTTTATTGGTGATATTGGTTTTTCAATCTCTGATTTTTCAGATATTTTTTGTGCAGATGAAGATGGCACTGGCGCTGGTTTTGCAGATTTTGGTGGTACCAGTAATGCTGGTTTTTCAGTTTCTACTCTTAAAGATATTGGCTGTGCGAGTTCTGGTTCATTAGATGTTGGTATTTGCTCTGTTGTTGGTTTTGTAGGTTCCGTTCTTGTAGGTTCAGACTTTGTAAGTGCTGGTTGTAAATTCGGTGAAGGTTGTGTAGGTTCTGGCTGTGAAGACACAGCAGAATTCGATAGTGTTTTTTCGCTGGAAGAGTCTGCAGAAGAGGAGGGCGCCCCTGAACGTCTTCTAGATTTTGCTTCCATTCCTGTTGTTGAAGATTGTATAATAGGAGTGTTTTGTGTTGTAGGGTTAGATTGTACACCTTCTGTAACTTTAGTCTTTGGTGTTTGTGTACTTCCTTGACTAAGATCAGAGTTTTGTTTTGAAGAAGAAATTATATTTCCAGCTGAATTTCCTTCAAGTTGTGTTTTGGGAGGTAGAGTGCTTGTAGAAGTAGGCGTTGTAAGTTCACTTCCTGTAGAAATAGGGCTTGCGCTCGTTCTTGTGGAGCTAGGTGCTGTAGGGGGAAGGAGGCCATTAGGGGTTGAAGATGGATATGATGGCATAACTTGTCCGATTCCATCATATAGATCTTTATACGGATCAAAAACTCCGGATAGATTTATTTGTGACTTGACACGAGCAGGTTGTAGAGAAGAAGAATCTATCGTTGTTGATGGATTTGTACTATGAATAGCATAAGACATACTGGTGAAAGAACAAAACAGAACTCCAGAAACTGTGTATAGTAAGAAGCTTTTTTTCATATGGATGTATTCCTAAAATATTTCTCCCCTCTCTCATAAAAAATAAAACTTTGGCCTCATTATGTCTCTTTTGTAAGAGACAAAACGAAACATAATGAGAGCGCGTTATATTTCAAGATAGGAATACAAGTATTTTTAAAAGTGATAGCGCATTCCAGCGGCAATATTTATTGCAGAGATGCCAGCTTTTTTGAATTTATGTTGATAGCTGATATCACTATGAAGCTCTATATTTTGCGATAAGTGCGCCTGAATACCAAAACCACCTTCAATTAAAGATTCCATAGCAGCAAGCGAAAAGTTTTCACTAAAAGTTTTGATCATGTTCAGTTTTCCGTAGAAGGAAAGGGCATGGCCTTTGTTTTGTGTCAAACGTCCACCAATACGGAGCAACCATTGATGAGGTTTGCTTATGTCTATTTTAGAGTTATCGTCATCTGAGAAAGAGCTCTTATCTGATAAAGAACCAAGCATGAGACGTTGATAAACAAGTTGTGCTTGCGGTTCTAGGATTACACCTTCAAAACTGGTTGACAGTTTTTGACCAACAGTTGCAGCGGCTCCTAATGTTTTACTATTCTTCACTTTTGAGGTATGTTTGATGAGAGCTGTAGCGTGATTTTCTTTGAAAATTCCATAAGAGAGAAATGCACTTGCATAGATGCCACTGTCATGCTGAATATTTCCATATGCGGTGAGTGACCATTTATCAAACATATTTTTTTGAAAGCTCTCCTTGTTTTTAGGAGTAAAAGATAATTTCCCATATGTTCCGAAAAGACCAAAGTTGCTGCTGATATTTTGATCTTTTAGCGCTATTAGTGTTGCTCCTGCTTGCAATGCAGCATAGCGAATATCTGCTTGGATACCATCTTGTTTTGCTTGAACCTTAGAAGAAAAGGTGCTTTTATTGCCATAAGAGGATAAGAAAACGCCTCTCTCTGGATGATCTTTGGGTTCAAACATTGTTATTTGCATATTGTCTAACAAGATATTTTGATTGTTGACATCACTAAACCCAACAGCAAACATCGCAATAGGCATGGTTAAAGAACTTTCTCCTTGTGGTGTAAGAGTTGTGCTTTTTTCTGTTCCATCAAGAGAAGTAGAAGCTGCGGTTGCTTTATCGTCATCTGTAAGTTTAGAGGTGCTCTCTGTAGCCGCGGTAGCGGTATTCTCAACCTTTGGGAGCAATTTCATATGCGCTTTTTCTGATGTATTAAGAGTCGTTTTTGATTCCGAGGAAGTGGTGTTTGTTTGGGGATCAATATCAGATTGCGAATTTTCATTTATTGTAGGCCGTGTAATTCCATGCTTTGTTCTTGTGGATGAAGTGCTCTTTGGAGGAGGGGATGTTTTTTCTTTTCTCTCCACGTTGGTTATTCCATCCGCGTTCAAAGTCTCTAATACTGCTTTGCGTAAAGCATCAGAAAGTTCTTTGTTTTGTCCTTGTAAGGCAGTATCCACTTGTGCCGCCTTATGTAATATTTCTGCTGTATTTTGCAGTTTGTGCCAATCACGATTGTCTTGGCTTACCCATTGTTGGTGTGCAGCATTAACACGCTGTTGGTTATCAGCTTCAAGGATTGCTGCCGCCTTTACGGCATCGGAAACTGCTTTGTCGTAGCCACGTAATAAATCTTCTCTTGTTTTTAATCGATTCTGACGTAATTGTCCAAGTTTTGCTCTGGCTTGCATCATGATTTGCATATCTTGATGGTGTTTGTTTGCCATGGCTTGGGCACGTATATTATCCATTTCACGGTTCACCACGTTTATATGAGCACCAGAACCATAACGACCTGCACCTGCAAAAGAGCTGTTAATCGTATCTCTTACACGATCCATATGATTTTCAAGTGCTTGGTTGAAGTGCGCATTATCTTCCATCATGGCGCCAGAGGCTATCTTTTCAAGATTTTTTTCTGCTTGTGTTGGTGTGTTTATTAAATCAATGGCATGGCGATATTGTTCAGGTAATTTCATAATCCCTTCAATGGCATGGCGTTCCTGGGGGCTTAGACCAGAGGCGGTGCTGGTAGATGTGAAGTTAAAAGAAGAAAAAAATAAAGCACAAGCGGCTGTACATAACAAAAGATTCTTATGCATAGAGATGTTCCTTAAGATATTTTCTTTATTTTGCTAAAAATGAACCACTTTTTGACACATTACGGTTTTTTGTAATGTAGTTAAGCAGCACTGTTTTCATCTCAGCGCTGCTTATGCGTCAAAATAGAGAGCTAAGATTTCTAAAAGCGATAACGCATTCCTCCGGAAAAATTAATTCCAGAGAACCCAGCTTTTTGAAGTTTATGTTGGTAATTAACGTCAGCATGAAGTGCGATATTTTTAGAAAGCTGCGCGTTAATGCCAAGCCCACCTTCAAGGGAAGAGCCCATAGAATCGAGATGGAAAGATTCCATAACATCGATAGCGCGCTTCTCACCAAAAGCTTTGATGACATTCAATTTACCATAAAAAGAAAGAACACGATCTTTTTCAATAGGAAGCATTGTTTTTGTTAAACGCCCTCCAATACGGACCAACCATTGATAAGGGGGCTTTATATTAACTTGGAAGCCATCAATATCTGAAAGAGTGCCAAAGGCAATATGTTGATAAATAAGTTGTGCTTGTGGTTCAAAAGACAGCCCTTCAACACCAGTTGCTAGTTTTTGTCCAACGGTAGCTGATATATTTAATGTATCCGTATTGTTTAATTCTGTGGTGTTGCCGATAAGGGCTGTTGTAATATGTCCGTTTAAAATGCCGTAGGAGAAAAGTGCATTAATATAGAGACCATTGTCATGGTGGAGATTCCCATATACCGTAAAGGACCATTTATCCAGTATGCTTTTGTCAGAACCTTCCATGTCCTTTGGCGTAAAAGCGAGCTTTCCATATGTGCCTAAAAGACCAAGATTCGCGGTTATATTTTGATTTTCTAACGTTGTTAATGTCATGCCTGCTTGTATAGCAGCATAGTGAACATTAGCACCATAACCATATTCCAATGGACTACGGCTGGAAGATAACGTCATCTTGTTGCCATAAGTCGATAAAAATATCCCTTTTTGTTTATGGCCTTCTAATCCAAAAACTGTTGAGTGCATATTATCTAACAGTGTATTTTGATTGTTTATATCAGCCAAGCCAGAGGAGAATATTGCATTATGCATAACCAAATAGCTTGCCATTTGAGGAACAAGAGCTTTGATTTTTCCTTCATCATCAAGAGTCGCATTTTGTAGACGGAAATCCCAAAACTCTTCACTTTCTTGCAAGAGACTTTGCTGTTTGTCAGCTCTCCCACGGCTGGATGTTGGTCCATAGCCATTTAATACATATTTATAGGGCAATCCACCCATTGTAGTGTAGCCATTTGCCAGCGTGAAGGCGGCTTCCTCTGCTTTTCCAGACACCTGAACAAGTGAGAGACCACGCGCATTCAAAGGAATTGAAACTTCATCATCATCGAATGGTTCTGCACGCTTTGAAAGATTGTTGAAATAGATCGTTGTGGTGCCTGAGACATTACCATGAACGAGAACACGGTCAGTTTTTTGTTGTTCTTTTATAAGACCATTACTCCATTCGGTATTAAAGTAAATCCTTGCGTTGCCCAATGCATTGTAAACCGTTGTTGCATCGAAGCTTCTGTTTTGCTCTGCTTTTGCAGCTTCAGCTGTTGGCTGTTTTCCCACATGCAAGGTTTGATATTGATTGTCTGCTAGTTTATGCGGCGCATTAAATATAATAGAGCTATTATTAAGGTTCAATACTGAGACAATAGACTGTGCACGTTGTTTAATATCAGTGAGCAAGTATCCTTTAGAGCTGTCAAATTCTTTGTCTACTTCAAATTGACTAATCTTTAGGGACCACTTGCTGTTATTGTTGAGAGTAAAAATCGTTGTATTTTGAGGTAAAGTCTTTGCTCGTCCTTCTATAATCGAATTGTCAGCGCTTAATATAAAAGTGCGAGGATCGATATCTTTTGAGTTTTCTGGGATTTTATTTTTTAATAATATATCAGAACGAATTTCTGAACTTTTAAGTTCTACCTCAGCAACAGATTTTGCATAATCTGGTCCTAGAATACCAATACCATTTTCAACAAGAAGTTTTGTGTTGGTAAGAATTGCTTTATTGATAACTTTTTCGCCCTCTTTTACTTGGGAACTTGGGATGTAATCAAAAAGGATACCACGACTTTTGTGATGTCCGGAAACATTTATGATTGAATCTTCAATATGGATGATGCCGTTTGAAATTTCTAAACCACGGGAATTTGATTTTCCTACAGTTTTTTTAGCATGAATACGTCCACCTGTTGTTGCGGTAAATAAATTTGAGTCTGAACGCATTGTTGAATTTGTAATGGTGATAAAGGCTTTGTCATCAGCAACCACTGTTGTATATGCGCTGCGGATAAAAACGTTATTAAAGGTTTTTTCTTCTCCTGCTTTATCCGCACGAGCCATAACCATTGTAGGAGCTGATGTATTTGCATAAGTTGAACCGAAATGAGAAAAAATCAAAGTTCCAGCAATTGTACATAACAAAAAATTTTTCTTATAAATATATTTCTTACACATAGATATGCCTTTAGTATTTGGTATGCTTTGATGCTTACTTCATTCCCCTGATGGCGCAAGTACCCAGACAGTTTCTATATCATTATGTTTTTATTGTAAACAACAAAACGAAACATTGCGTCGTGTTCTTTATCGTTTAAAAAATGATTTTAGAAGAGCTTTTAAAATAGAGATTGCAGTTAGAAACTATGAATTGCAGAAAAGCTAGATTGATCAGTATTCCGTTTAAAAGTGTTAAGAAACAAAATATTTTGCAAGGATGTTTGTTGCTTAAGGCTGTTGTTATGGAAACTCTACAAAGTTTTTGGAGAAGCTGTTGTTGTGTGCTTACAAAAAGCTTTTAATTGATTTTCTTACACAGAGAATTATTTATTACGTGTTTTAAAATACAAAAAAATTTATTAAAAGCATTTGATTTTTATAAATCAAAAAGGCAGCTCTCTTGAGAATTCAGTATTCATTTAGAGATAACAGATTTTATTACATTTGGTTTGAGTGAGATTAATTGGCTCAAGAAAGGTGGTAGAAAGAATAGTTGTTAACGGTTCTTTCCGATAGATTGTAAAAAGGCAGCACATTTGCACTGCCTTTTATTAAAATGAATAGAATATAAATTGTTTTTTGCGTTTTCTTAAAACTGATAGCGTATTCCACCTGAAAAGCTTGCTCCAGATATACCAGTTTTTTGAAGCTTATATTGATAGTTAACATCAGCATGAAGGGCGATATTTTGTGATAATTGCGCATTTACACCAAATCCACCTTCAAGGGCAGCTCCTATAGAATCAAGGTGGAATGGTTCACCAATCTGTATCGTACCATTGTTAGAAAAAGCTTTAACAACGTTTAGTTTACCATAGAAAGAAAGAATACCGCCGTTTTCAATAGAAAGCTTCGTTTGCGTTAAGCGTCCACCCACACGCACTAAGTATTGAGAAGGATTTCCCATATCCACATCAAAGCCATCGACATCTGAGAGTGTGCCAAGCATGAGGCGTTGATAAACAAGTTGTGCTTGTGGTTCAAAGACCAATCCTTTCTTACTGGTTTCGAATTTTTGTCCAATGGTTGCTGATGCACTGAATGTATCAGCATTTTTCAATTCTGCAGTCTTTCCTATGAGAGCTGTGGTGATATCTCCCTTGAGCATTCCATAGGAGAAGAGCGCATGGATGTATATCCCATTATTATGGCGCAGCCCACTATATGCAGTAATTGACCATTTATTGAGTGTACTCTTGTCAGCACCTTCCATGTCTTTAGGGGTGAAAGCTAATTTCCCATATGTCCCCAAAAGACCGAAATTGGCGGTCATATTTTGATCTTCTAGAGCTGCTAATGTAATGCCTGCCTGTAAAGCTGCATAGTGAATATCGGCACCATAGCCATATTGTAATGGCGTACGGTGAGAGGATAATGTCATCTTATTTCCATAAGTTGAGAAGAAGACTCCTTTGTTTTTATGATCTTTTGTCTCAAAGGTGTTTTCCTGCATCGAGTTGAGTAAAGTGTTTTGATTGTTTATATCAGCCAGTCCAGCTGAGAATAGTGCGTTAGGCATGGACAAATAGCTTGCCACTTGAGGAACGAGAGCTCTGATCTTTCCTTCATTATCGAGAGTCGCATTTTGCAAGCGAAAATCCCAGAAATTCTGATTTTTTTCCAAGATGTTTTGTGCGTTGTTTGCTTGTCCAAGGGATGATGAACCGGTATTTTGCGCTTCTTTCTCTTTTGGTGAAACACCTTCAATCATTGTTCCTGATGCTGATATCGTGTAGATTGTGTAGTCTTTGAGGGTATTTTCTTTTGATTCTTGTGATATTCCGCTAAAATGACTTTGTGTGCTATCGGCTGTCCCATGGCTGGATGTTGGACCATAGGCTTTGAGTATATATTTATAGGGCAATCCCCCCATTGTGGTGTAGCCGTGTGCAAGTTTGAAGGAATCTTCATTTGCATTTCCAGAAACTTGAATGAGTGAAAGACCACGCATATTCGAAGACACAGAATCTTCAGCTTTTAATATCTCACCTTTCGCAAGGTTCTTGATATGGACTGTTGTGCTGCCTGATACATCACCATGTATAAGGAGGCGGTCAGCTTTTTGCTGTTCTTTTACTAGACCATCACTCCATTCAATATTAAAATAAATTTTTGCATCGCCTGTGGCATTGTAAACTGTATTATAAGTGCTTTCTATATCGGGGATTGTACTTCCCTGAGGTCTACGAACCTCAGCTGTTCGCCCTACATACAAGGTATGATAATGATCTTTTTCCCGCCCTTGTGGTGTCTTAAATATGATAGAACTATTATTAAGATTCAGTACTGAAACGGTAGAAAGGGCTCGTTGTTTAATATCACTGAGCTCATAGTTAAACACATTAAAGTCAGTATCGACTTCCTCTTGAGAGGTCTTTAAGTACCATTTGCTTTTGTTATTCAGAGTCAAAACCGTTGTATTGACTTTTAAAGTTCTTGCTCGTCCCTCTATTGTTGAATTATCAGCGGTTAATGCTAAAGTTACAGGAAGAGTATCGTTGTCATAATATTTACGTTTCGTTTTATTTCTCAATAATACGTCAGATCGAATTTCTGAGTCTTTAAGTTGAACTTCAGCAACGGCTCTTGAGCAGTAGGGACCAAGAATACCGGTACCGTTTTTCACAAGAAGTTTTGTATTGCTAAGAACAACCTTATTGACAACTTTTTCTCCACTTTTCAGTGAAGAATCTTTTGTTTCATAAAAAATGATACCACCGGCACCTCCTCGTTGGACGGTTATGGTTGAATCTTCAACGTTGATTATACCATTCTTTGTTTCTAAACCTTTGTATACTGTATTTGCTTTAATTTCTTTAGCATGAATGCGTCCACCTTCTGATACAGAAAGTGCAGACATTTCCGTGTGTATTGTTGATTTTACAATTGTGATAGCTGCTTTATCATGCGCTAATATTCCAGGTCCTTTATCGCGGACAAGAACATTATTTAAAGTCTTTTCTTCTCCCTTATTTAATTCAATTTTCCCCAAAATTTCAGGAGTTTCAGGAGCCGATGTATTTGCATAAGTTGAACCGAAATGAGAAAAAATCAAAGTTCCAGCAATTGTACATAACAAAAAATTTTTCTTATAAATATATTTCTTACACATAGATATGCCTTTAGTATTTGGTATGCTTTGATGCTTACTTCATTCCCCTGATGGCGCAAGTACCCAGACAACTTCTATATCATTATGTTTTTATTGTAAATAACAAAACGAATTATATTGGTGGTCTACTCTATGATTTGAAGTTTTGCTTCAGAAAAACTTTTTTCATGATCATAAAAAGTCGAGAAAAGTAGATTTCATAAAACCTAGCTTGGTTAAGCTTATGCTAAAAGCACTATGAAGTATGATATTTAAAAATTGTCTATTAAAGATAATCGCTATAAAAAGCTCTATAGCGTTGAGATGTATTATTTGATGCACTCACCAAAATGATCAGCAAATTTTCTCTGCTATAAGAAGAAGAGATGAGGGGGCTATTCACAGGCTTTCTTTAAAGAGGCTAAGGGTACCAAAGTCCATTTTTCTAAGGAAGCACAGCCCATTTCGCGATGGTGTTCATGAATGCTATAACGCTAAAGCCATAGAGTTCCATCATCTTTACGCTTACGAAGGAGCAAGCCGATAACCTTTACGCTTAATAAAAGAGCAAGCCCATCACACACTTTGCCAGCTCCCAATGTTTGTGACAAGCCCTTGGCACTTGAGGCAGTTCATGAGAGGAATTCTCAGGCTTTTCTTATATAACTTTTCTCCACACGCCAGCCCTGCTTGTAACGTGCAAGAAAATTTTTAATTGTTTCAACATAAAACAAGTTTGAAATGAGAGAATCCTACGATATTAGGGACTCTCATTCAACATGGAAAACAAAGAATTATCTTTATAAATCAATATACTGTATGGAATTAGAGGGATAAGCATTGTCAAAATGGTTTGCCTAAAAACGGTACATGGACATATAAATGAATCCTTACAGGGTGGTGTTAAGCTAATGGATTGAAGAAACAGGAGGATAAACATAGAAAAGGTATGAAGAGAGAGTTTCTTTTATCATTATCTTTTCCAATGTAGTCTTCTTTTTATTATCTAAAAATACACTTTGCTTAGCTTTATAGACAAATTCGATAATGAATATGCCGCGTGACTCGTGTAAATAGGAGGGAAGGAGATCATTGAGGAGAAAAGAAAAAAGTTTCAGGGGATAAGAATAGTAGCTTACATAGATTAAAAAGGCAGTATGTATACTGCCTTTTTTGTTAAATTGAATAGAATGAATAGGCTATTTACAGACTTTCCTTAAAACTGATAGCGTATCCCTCCTGAAAAGTTTGTTCCGGATATACCAGTTTTTTGCAGCTTTTTTCGATAGTTTATATCACCATGGAGGGCTAAACTGCGAGACAATTTTGCATTGATGCCAAGCCCTCCTTCAATAGAAGATCCTGTAGGATCAAGGGGAAAGGTGTCGCCAATCTGTACTTTACCATCATCACCAAAAGTTTTGAGAAAGTTCACTTTTCCATACAGAGAAATGACACGGTTCTTTTCTGTGGAGGTAGTAGTTTTTGTCAAACGTCCACCAATGCGTACTAACCATTGATAAGGTTCACCGATATCAACTTTAAGATTATCAGCATCAGAAAAGGCATTAAAGATTAGACGCTGGTAAACAAGTTGTGCCTGGGGTTCAAACGTGAGGGCTTTAATACCCGTTGTGAATTTTTGACCTATTGTTGTTGAGGCAATTAACATTTTTATATCATCGACTTTAGTGGTACTGTTAGCGATGGCTGTAGAGATATTTCCTTTCCAGATCCCATAAGAGAAGAGTGTATCCATATAGAAACCGCTATTATGCTCTATACCGCTGTAGGCTGTGACTGCCCATTTGTTAAGCGTACTCTTGTCTGCATCTTCTATATTTTGGGGGGTGAGGGATAATTGAGCATAGGTTCCGGTAAGACCCCAATATAGGATTGTATTTTGGCTCTTTTGTGCAGAAGCTGTAAAACCTGCTTGTGTAGCAGCATAGCGAATGTTTGTGTTATAGCCATATTGTTGTGACGATAGGGTTGCGATACTTCCATAGGAAGAGAGAAAGAATCCATTTTTTTTGACGTTATCTTCGATCCCTATAGCTGTTGTTCTCAGATCAGCTAACAGAGTACTTTGTTGAGCCATATCGATAAAACCAGCGTAGAAGAGAGCATTAGGTACGGCCAAATAGCTCGCTACTTGTGGTAAAATAAATTTCTGCAAACGGAAATCCCAGAAATTATCATTTTCTCCCAACAGGTTTAGTGTTTCATTTGCAGCACCATAGCTGGATGTTGGTCCATAAGCGGTAAGCCTATATTTATAAGGTGAACCAGTTGCTTGGATATAACCATTGGCTAATTTGAAGGAATTTTCATCTGCTTTCCCGGAAACTTGAATGAGCGAAACTCCACTGGTATTAGAAGAAGGGTGAAAAGCTTCTGTTATATTATTGCTATCTTTGAAATCACTCATAACATAAACTGTTGTTGTACCTAAGACATCCCCTTGGATCAGAAGTCGATCATTTTTTTGATCGATTATATCAGAGCTCTCAACAGATCCAACATTAAAAGAAATCTTTGCGTCACCAGAAGCATTGTAGACTGCTTGCGTGTCTGGTTTCCCAGAACCTATATGCAATGTATGATAATGGTTTTCTGTCGGCTGTTGAAAAACAATGGAACTATTGTCGAGATTAAGTATAGAAACATCAGAATGAGATCTTTGGGCAATATCAAGTAACTTGCCCGCATCATCTTTTTCTTTTGTGCTAGTGTTTACGAACCATGTTGTATCGTTTTTGAGATCGAAAGTTGTTCTGCTGTTTCCGTCATTTCTTACTCCCCCCTGTAAGAGAGAGTTTTCTGCGGTGAGTGTAAAGATTTGATCAGGTTTTGGCGTATCATGAGTTATACCCACGAATAACCTGTCGGCACTGATTTTTGAATCTTTGAGGTTGAGTTTACCATTTGATGAATTGTTGGCAACAATACCCGTTCCATCTTCGACAAAAAGGTTTGTATTGGTCAGGTTGATTCTTGAAGTCTGATCGTTTTTGGAGTCATCAATGCTTATCCCATTGCACTGTGCTTTCGCAGAAATATCTGTGACATCAATATATCCGCCATCTTTTAAGACAAATGCAGCTTCTTTTGCTTTTACAGTTCCTCCAGTCATTGTGATTTTAGATTGTTCACCATCTGCATGAAGCCCATTATTTTCAGATGTTACTATAACATTATCATTTAAAGTAATTGTGCTGCCTTGCTTG
>NZ_JBHIPX010000010.1:0-1782 GCF_042196245.1 Bartonella sp. AP19HLJMH | reverse complement strand
ACATCAATATATCCGGCATTTTCTGTCAACAGAGCACTTTTTTGCCCTTTTACAGTTCCTCCAGTCATTGTGATTTTGGATTGTGCACCATTTGCATTGAGGCCATATTCATCAGAGGACACTGTAACATTGTTCTTTAAAGTAATTGTAGAGCCTGTACCAGCGTATATTCCATGCTCTTTTGCATTAAAGTATCCTCCTGATACCGTTGTTTGAGAATTATCCAACGCTTCTATACCCACTTTTGCTTGAGTAACTGTTACGTTTTCCAAGATGACTTTACTTTCCTTATAAAGAGCTATTCCTTTTTCCATTAAGTCATCTTTACTGCTCGTTATTGTCACATTTTTCAGCTTGTTTTTATCACTTTTGCTATCTTCGAGAAATAAGCCTACTGTAGGAGCAATAATACCTACTGCATTCATTTTTATTATACCACCGTCTGTTGCCATCACACCGATTTCTTTAGCCTTAATCGTTGATTCTGATAAGTCAAGAAAGCTATTAGGTTCGATAATGCGTACAGTGCTCAACCAGTCGTCCTCCATGTTTTTGCTGTCGTGAATTATTGCTAAATTTTTTCCAATTATTCCACTACCTTTTATCACTATTATACCGCCAACAGTGAAGTTGGATGCTTCCTCGGTTATTCCATGAAAATTCATTAAGATTTTTTCGGCTTTTACATTAGTATGAGCATTAAACAGCGCGATTGTCGCAACAGCTGTACAGGATAGTAAAAATTTTTTAGACATGAAGATTTTCCTTAACTTATAAGCCTCCGCATATTCTCTCCCCGCTTATAAAAAGGATAAAGAACACACAATTTTCATCGGGAGGTTATATTATTTTAACTTTTATATAAAGTATTTATATAATTTTATTATTAAATAAAAATATTATTTAATAATAAAATATAATATAATTTTATACTTTATTTATTTTTACATTTATATAGTAAATTTATTTATTTACTTGTATTCTATAATTAATTTTTATTAAAGGGTTTTTTATTTTGTAAATAACTATGTAATTTATAATTTATAAAACAAATTATTAAATATAAACTATTATAATTTCAATCACATAATGAATTTAATATTTGTTTTCTGTATATCTAAAATATATTTATGTATATACTTAAATAATACTTATGATGATTGATAAAGCTTTAGCTCTTCTTTATGATTTCCTGAGCATTTTAGATAAATTGAGTACAAAGCATTGTGTTATGTTTGTTATGCCTGATTGGATTTTCTGCGCAAAAAGGTATTTTGCAGCAGATCTTCTGCCGTAAAGAGGTGAAGGGAATTCCTTTAAAGAAAAGCTAGTACATCTACTGCATGAAGAAGAAAGAGGTTTCTTTAAGGAATAAAAAGGACTTTAGCAGAAAAGAAAAGCAGGGTTTATTTACAAGAGGTAATATCAACAAAAGGGCTACATAATATTATAGAAAATTAAAAAAGCTGCACAATACAGAGTTGTGCAGCCTTTCTGTGCAAACGAACGGGAAAGCAACGCTCGCTTTTACACTTTTTTCAGTCTCATACGCTTGTACATGTGCTTTCCTTCTCATGTAGGGCACAGGCTGCTCTGCTTAAAATAAGAGGTTCCGAGAAGAATTTCCTTTCCTTAAAACTGATAGCGTATACCACCTGAAAAGCTTGCACCACTTATACCAGTTTTCTGAAGCTTTTGTTGATAACTTACATCACCATGAAGGGAGAAGTTGTGAGACAGTTGCGCATTGATGCCAACGCCGCCTTCAATTGCAGGTCCCAT
>NZ_JBHIPX010000009.1:0-82095 GCF_042196245.1 Bartonella sp. AP19HLJMH | reverse complement strand
GTTTTGCTATTCGTGAAGGTGGTCGTACTGTTGGTGCCGGTATCGTCTCTAAGATCATTGAATAAATAATGCTTGTTAAAGGGGTGTTAAAAGTGTTTTAGTTTTGAGAGTTAGGGGTATAGCTCAGTTGGTAGAGCGGCGGTCTCCAAAACCGCAGGTCGCGGGTTCAAGTCCTGCTGCCCCTGCCAAAGAGGGATTTTACATATAAGGGAGTGGATTTTGCTGCCTTTTTCGCTTTTTTTGATATGGGGCTTGTTTTTTTGTGTGTGAAACGGTATTGAATAGAAAGTAAGGAAATTGCATAAGTCTGAAAGTTGGCTTTTGCGTTTTTTTCCTGTTTATTTTGTTCTATAAAACACAATGGGACTAGAGAGAGTATAGTGTGACGATGGCATCTAAAACCAATCCGATTACCTTTTTGAAGCAGGTTTATGCAGAAACAATTAAAGTGAAATGGCCTACACGTCGTGAGACGGTTATTTCTACTATTATGGTTTTGTTGGTAACTGCATTGGCTTCAGCTTTCTTTTTTATTGTGGATCAGGTTATGCATTTTGGTGTTTGGCGGGTTATTGATCTTCTGAAATATCTTTTTAGTTGAGAATGTAAGGAAGTGTGACTGTGGCAGCTCGTTGGTATATTGTTCAGGCATATTCAAATTTTGAAAAGAAAGTAGCGGAAGCTATTGATAAGGAGGCAAAGCAAAAGGGACTTGATCATCTTTTTGAAAAGATTTTTGTTCCAACAGAGCGTGTTGTAGAGGTTCGTCGTGGACGCAAAGTTGATACTGAGCGAAAATTTTTTCCTGGTTATGTTCTTGTTCGTGCTGAGTTAACAGATGAAGTTTATCATCTTATTAAGAATACGCCTAAAGTGACAGGTTTTTTAGGGTCGGATGCGCGTCCTGTTCCTATTTCTGATCGAGAGGTTGAACAAATTCTCAAACAAGTTCAGGAAAGGGTTGAGTCTCCAAAGTCCTCTGTATTGTTTGAGGTTGGAGAGCAAGTTCGCGTTGCTGATGGTCCTTTTGTTTCGTTTAATGGAATTGTTCAAGAGGTTGAAGAAGAGCGCTCTCGTCTTAAGGTTGAAGTGCTTATTTTTGGGCGTCCTACGCCTGTTGATTTGGAATTTGGTCAGGTTGAAAAACTCTGATTAAACTTAGAGTAGTTTTAATTACTTTAAGGAAGGAGTGGGAGGTGATTTATAGCTTTTGTCGGCTTAATGATCCGAACCACGTGACTGCAAGCGGGTAACGGGCAAGATGAATTGTCAGTATACCAGTGAAATTAAGGGCAGATTGTTATGGCAAAAAAAAGTATAGGTCAGCTTAAGTTGCAGGTTCCTGCAGGAGCTGCTACTCCATCTCCACCAATTGGTCCAGCTCTTGGGCAGCGTGGTATTAATATCATGGAATTTTGTAAGGCGTTTAATGCAGCGACACAAGAAATGGAAAAGGGGGCACCGATTCCAGTTGTTATTACGTATTACCAAGATAAGTCTTTCACCTTTTCTCTCAAGACGCCTCCTGTATCCTTCTTTTTAAAGAAGGAAGCAAACCTGAAATCTGGCTCAAAAGAGCCTGGTAAAGTGTCTGTAGGAAGCATTTCTCGCGATAAAATTCGTTCGATTGCGGAATCAAAGATGAAAGATCTTAATGCGAATGACATTGAGGCAGCAATGCGTATGGTTGAAGGTTCTGCTCGCTCGATGGGCTTGGAAGTGGTGGGCTAATATTATGGCAAAAGTAGCAAAAAGAATAAAAAATATCCGAAAAGATATTGATTTTAATGAACTCTACGCTTTAAAAGATGCCGTTTCAATGGTTAAGGAGCGTGCCGTTGCTAAGTTTGATGAAACAATCGAAATTTCAATGAACTTGGGTGTTGATCCTCGTCATGCTGATCAAATGGTTCGAGGCGTTGCTCATTTGCCTAATGGAACAGGGAGAAATATTCGTGTTGCCGTTTTTGCTCGTGGGGATAAGGCTGAGGAAGCTAAGGCGGCAGGAGCTGATATTGTGGGTGCCGAAGATTTATTTGAAAGCGTTAATAGAGGGACTATAGATTTTGATCGTTGTATTGCAACGCCAGACATGATGCCTCTTGTTGGTCGTCTTGGTAAGATTCTTGGTCCACGGAGTTTGATGCCGAATCCGAAAGTTGGTACTGTAACACTTGATGTCGCCGGTGCTGTCAAAGCTTCTAAAGGTGGTGCTGTTGAGTTTCGCGTGGAAAAAGCTGGTATTGTGCATGCTGGTATTGGTAAGGCTTCTTTTGGTGTTGAAAAAATCGTAGAAAATATAAAAGCCTTTGCAAGTGCAGTTATTAAAGCCAAGCCGCAAGGTGCAAAAGGTGAGTATATTAAGCGCGTTGCTGTTTCGTCGACTATGGGAATTGGTGTTAAAGTTGATCCAGCAACGGTTCGTTCAGAGCTAGTATAAGCTGATTTATAATTTTGTTTTGGGGTATGGGAATATCAAAATTGTATTTAAAATGCTGATTTTGATCAGCTCGCTATCTAAGCTTTATAGGGCTTAGGTTGTACCGGGAGAAATTCCGGAATATCCTGTCCGAGATTGTAGGTGATGCTTTTAAGTATCTTAATCAAAAAAACCTGCATGAGACTGGGGTAAAAACTGAGAGTTAAAAGACTTAAAGGGTTTGAGCCAAGGTTGCCTTTGAACGCTGTGCGTGAAAAAGGGGACAGGATCCTCATCGGTGACATGAAGTATTTTATGTTATCAAAGGTAACCAACAGGTTTGTTTTAAGCAAATCTGTTAAATGGAGAGAGACAGTGAATAGAGCGGAAAAACGCGAATTTGTTACATGGCTTAACGAGGCTTTTCGGAAGTCTGGTTCTGTTGTTGTTGCACATTATTCCGGTCTGACAGTTTCACAGATGAATGATCTGCGTTCGAAAATGGGTGAAGCTGGCGGTGCCGTTAAGGTCGCCAAAAACCGTCTTGCTAAAATCGCTCTTCAGGGCACGGAATCTGAATCGATAGTGGGTTTGTTTACTGGACAAACGCTTATTGCTTATTCAGAAGATCCAATCACTGCACCGAAAGTTGCTGTTGATTTTGCGAAAAGCAATGACAAATTTGTCATACTTGGCGGTTCAATGGGTGCAACAAGTTTAACTGTAGATGCTGTGAAGTCATTGGCTTCATTGCCTTCATTAAACGAGTTGCGTGCAAAACTTGTGGGTATGATTTCTACCCCGGCGACCCGTATTGCACAGGTTGTTAATGCCCCTGCTGGTCAGGTTGCACGTGTCATTGGAGCATATGCTCAGGAGGATAAGGCGGCTTAAGGCTGTTTGTATTCACGTTTATGGAAGAGCTTTAATGCTTTTCTGTTTTTTTGAATAAGATTTAATAATGGTTCAAATCTTTTAATTGAAGGAATTTAAAAATGGCTGATCTAGAGAAGATCGTAGAAGACCTTTCTAATCTAACCCTTTTGGAAGCCGCTGAGCTTTCTAAGTTACTTGAAGAAAAGTGGGGAGTTTCGGCTGCTGCTCCTGTAGCTGTCGCTGCTGTTGCTGGTGCTGCTGCTCCAGCTGCTGAAGAAAAAACAGAATTTGATGTTATTCTTGTTGAAGGTGGCGCACAAAAAATTAATGTTATTAAGGAAGTTCGTGCTCTTACTGGACTTGGTCTTAAAGAAGCTAAAGATCTGGTTGAAGGTGCACCTAAGCCTATTAAAGAGGCTGCTTCTAAAGAAGAAGCAGAAAAAATTAAATCTCAACTTGAAGCTGCCGGTGCTAAGGTGGAACTTAAGTAAATTTAATTTTATCGGCGGGCATTTATGTTCGCCGATTTTCTTTCTCTTAATACAAAGAGGGAAAATAATGAGTAAAAAACTTTTCCCAATGGTTTCGTAACAGGAATGGGATAGGTTTGGATTACTTACCCCTTCATCATAGAGTCAAAGAGATAAATGGCTTATGTTGGTGGGGAAAGTTAATGATGCTCATTATTGAGTGTCAAGTGAACTGGTCTGCATATGCAGGTTAATGGTATAAGGCTTTCAAGGTTGGTCTACCTTGAAGAGTAAAGATCAAGGAGCGACGATGGCTCAGACTCACGCAATGATGTCTCAATTCAATGGTCGTAAGCGCGTACGGAAATTTTTTGGTAAGATTCCTGAAGTAGCAGAAATGCCGAATCTTATTGAGGTTCAAAAAGCCTCATACGATCAATTTCTCATGGTTGAGGAACCGAAAGGTGGGCGACCAGATGAAGGTTTGCAAGCTGTTTTTAAATCGGTTTTTCCTATTTCAGATTTTTCCGGTACAGCTATGCTTGAGTTTGTAGGTTATGAATTTGATTTACCAAAATTTGATGTTGAAGAGTGCCGTCAACGTGATTTAACTTATGCTGCCCCATTAAAGGTCATATTGCGTTTGATTGTTTTTGATGTTGATGAGGATACTGGCTCCAAAGATATCAAAGACATTAAAGAGCAAGGCGTTTATATGGGCGATATGCCTTTAATGACGACGAATGGTACCTTTATTGTTAATGGTACGGAGCGTGTTATTGTTTCTCAGATGCATCGTTCTCCTGGTGTCTTTTTTGACCATGATAAAGGAAAGTCCCATTCATCAGGAAAGCTTCTTTTTGCTGCTCGTGTTATTCCGTATCGTGGTTCTTGGCTTGATATTGAGTTTGATGCTAAGGACATCATTTATGCGCGTATTGATCGACGGCGCAAGATTCCTGTTACTAGTCTTTTGATGGCATTAGGTATGGATGCGTCGGATATTTTATCGACGTTTTATGATAAAGTGACTTATGAGCGTGATGGAGAAGGATGGCGAGTTCCTTATTCTGTGGATCGCTTTAAAGGAATGAAGCTCATTTCTGACCTTATAGATGCAGATAGTGGTGAAGTCGTTGCGGAGGCTGGTAAAAAATTAACAGTTCGTACTGCGAAGTCTTTGGTAGAAAAAGGACTTAAAGCGGTTAAAGTTAGTGAAGATGATTTATTAGGTTGTTATCTAGCCGAAGATATCGTCAATTACGAAACAGGTGAAATCTACCTTGAAGCTGGTGATGAAATTGACGAAAAAGTATTAAAAGTTCTGCTCGATGTTAGTGCTGATCAAGTCAATATTCTTGATATTGATCACATGAATATTGGCGCTTACATCCGCAATACTTTGAAGGTGGATAAAAATGAAAGTCGGCAGGATGCGTTATTTGATATTTACCGGGTGATGCGTCCAGGTGAACCTCCAACAATCGATACAGCAGAAGCAATGTTCCATTCATTGTTTTTTGATCCAGAGCGTTATGATCTTTCAGCTGTCGGGCGTGTTAAGATGAATTTACGTATGGATCTTGATTGTCCAGACACAGTTCGCATTTTACGCCAAGAGGATATTCTTGCTGTTGTTAAGATGTTGGTTGAATTGCGTGATGGACGTGGTGAAATTGATGATATTGATAATCTTGGCAACCGTCGCGTTCGTTCCGTCGGGGAGTTGATGGAAAATCAATATCGCATTGGTCTTCTTCGTATGGAACGTGCGATAAAAGAGCGTATGTCATCGGTTGAAATTGATACAGTTATGCCACAGGATTTGATCAATGCAAAGCCTGCGGCAGCAGCAGTCCGTGAATTTTTTGGGTCTTCACAATTGTCGCAGTTTATGGATCAAACCAATCCATTGTCAGAAATTACCCATAAGCGCCGTCTTTCTGCTCTTGGTCCAGGTGGTTTGACTCGTGAACGTGCGGGTTTTGAAGTCCGTGACGTACATCCTACGCATTATGGTCGTATTTGTCCGATTGAAACACCAGAAGGCCCCAATATTGGTCTGATTAACTCCTTAGCAACATTTGCGCGAGTTAACAAATATGGCTTTATTGAAAGCCCATATCGAAAAATTATTGATGGAAAAGTCACAAAAGAAGTTATTTATCTTTCAGCGATGGAAGAAGCAAAGCATTATGTCGCTCAGGCTAATTCTTCATTAGATAACGAAGGTCGTTTTATAGAAGAGTTTGTTGTTTGCCGTCATGCTGGTGAAGTTTTAATGGCGCCGCGTGATCATGTTGATTTGATGGATGTTTCACCAAAACAGTTGGTTTCAGTTGCAGCAGCGCTTATTCCTTTTTTGGAAAATGATGATGCGAATCGTGCGCTTATGGGATCGAACATGCAGCGTCAAGCAGTTCCTCTTGTACGCGCTGAAGCGCCATTTGTTGGGACGGGAATGGAATCTATTGTTGCGCGCGATTCAGGAGCTGCTGTGAGTGCAAAACGTAGTGGTGTTGTTGATCAAGTCGATGCTACCCGTATTGTTATCCGTGCAACAGAAGATTTAGATCCTTCAAAATCAGGCGTTGATATTTACCGCTTACAGAAATTTCAGCGTTCTAATCAGTCCACTTGTATTAATCAGCGTCCTCTTGTACATGTCGGTGATAGGGTAGAGAAAGGTGATATCATTGCAGATGGTCCATCCACGGATCTTGGTGATTTGGCTCTTGGGCGGAATGTTCTCGTAGCCTTTATGCCTTGGAATGGATACAATTATGAAGATTCTATTTTGTTATCCGAGCGCATTGTTGCTGATGATGTGTTTACTTCAATTCATATCGAGGAATTTGAAGTTGCGGCACGCGATACAAAACTTGGACCTGAGGAAATTACGCGCGACATTCCTAATGTTGCGGAAGAAGCGTTAAGAAATCTTGATGAAGCTGGCATTATTTATATTGGTGCTGAAGTTCAACCAGGTGATATTTTAGTTGGAAAGATTACCCCGAAAGGTGAAAGTCCCATGACGCCGGAAGAAAAGCTTCTGCGTGCAATTTTTGGGGAAAAGGCATCCGATGTTCGTGATACTTCTATGCGTATGCCTCCTGGGACTTTTGGTACTGTTGTTGAAGTTCGCGTTTTTAATCGCCATGGCGTGGAAAAAGATGAACGTGCGATGGCAATTGAGCGTGAAGAAATTGAGCGTTTAGCAAAAGACCGTGATGATGAACAGTCTATTCTTGATCGCAATGTTTATGCGCGCCTCACCGATATGTTGACAGGTAAAGTTGCTGTAGAAGGTCCGAAAGGCTTTTCGGGTAGTAAAAAGCTTGATAGTACAGTAATGGGGCATTATCCGCGATCCCAGTGGTGGCAATTTGCTGTTGAGGATGAAAAGCTTCAAAATGAAATTGAAGCTTTGCGCAAGCAATATGATGAATCAAAAGAAGCATTACAACGTCGCTTTATGGATAAGGTTGAAAAGGTCCAAAGAGGTGATGAAATGCCTCCTGGTGTCATGAAAATGGTGAAAGTTTTTGTGGCTGTGAAGCGCAAAATCCAACCAGGTGACAAGATGGCGGGACGTCACGGGAATAAGGGTGTTGTTTCACGTATTCTTCCCGTAGAAGATATGCCATTTCTTGAAGATGGGACCCATGCTGATATCGTCTTGAATCCGCTTGGTGTGCCTAGTCGTATGAATGTTGGACAAATTCTTGAAACGCATCTTGGTTGGGCATGTGCGGGGATGGGCAAGAAGATTGGTGCTTTGTTAGAGTTATATCAAGAGACTGGGGATATATTGCCGTTGCGTCAGCGTATTGAAAATCTTATGCCTGATGATAATCATAATGAACCAGTTCGTCAGTATGATAATGAAAGCCTTTACAAATTGGCATTGCAGATGAAGAAAGGGGTTTCAATTGCAACGCCTGTTTTTGATGGAGCACATGAGTCTGATATTAACATGATGCTGGAAGACGCAGGCTTAGATAGTTCAGGGCAGGTTACGCTTTATGATGGTCGTACTGGGGAGCCTTTTGATCGTCCAGTAACGGTGGGATATATTTACATGTTGAAATTGCATCACCTTGTTGATGATAAGATTCATGCGCGTTCTATTGGTCCCTATTCACTTGTTACGCAGCAGCCATTAGGAGGTAAGGCACAATTTGGTGGTCAGCGTTTTGGTGAAATGGAGGTATGGGCGCTTGAAGCTTATGGTGCTGCATACACTTTGCAGGAGATGCTAACAGTAAAATCAGATGATGTGGCTGGTCGAACAAAAGTCTATGAGGCAATTGTGCGTGGTGATGATACATTTGAGGCAGGTATACCCGAAAGCTTTAATGTGTTGGTAAAAGAAATGCGCTCACTTGCTCTTAATGTGGAGCTTGATGATGCGCGTGAACTTATTGCACAGCGGGCATTGTCTGATACGGCAGAATAATAATTCAAGGAGCGCACTAGAAAAAGGCTGCGCTCTTATTACTTTAAGAGGCTCAATAACCTTATTAAGGCTATACAGGTCATTTTTAAAAGTAAATGTATTTTAAAGAAGATCTGTTATAAAATAAATGAGATATTACAACAGGTTCTAAGAATCTTTGAAGGAGAACAGCATGAACCACGAGGTCATGAATCTTTTCAATCCTCAAGCGCCAGCGCAGACATTTGACTCTATTCGTATTTCTATTGCGAGTCCTGAGAAAATTTTGTCCTGGTCGTATGGTGAGATTAAGAAGCCTGAGACTATTAATTATCGGACTTTTAAACCAGAACGTGATGGTCTTTTTTGTGCACGTATATTTGGCCCTATTAAGGACTATGAATGTCTATGTGGCAAATATAAACGCATGAAGTATAAGGGCATTATTTGTGAAAAATGTGGTGTAGAGGTTACTCTTTCGCGCGTACGTCGTGAGCGTATGGGGCATATTGAACTTGCGGCACCCGTTGCGCATATATGGTTTCTTAAATCATTACCAGGCCGTATTTCTACACTTTTAGATTTAACTTTAAAAGATATTGAACGGGTTCTTTATTTTGAGAATTATATTGTAACCGAACCAGGGTTAACATCTCTTAAGCTCCATCAGCTTCTTTCTGAAGAAGAATATATGCTTGCTATTGATGAATTTGGAGAAGATCAGTTTACAGCTATGATTGGCGCTGAAGCTATTTACGAGCTTTTAGCTAGTATGGAGTTAGATAAAATCGCTAATGATTTGCGTCTTGAATTAGCTGAAACAACTTCAGAGTTAAAGCAGAAAAAATTGATTAAACGACTTAAAATCGTTGAAAATTTTCTTGAATCTGGAAATAAGCCAGAGTGGATGATTATGAAAACAATTCCGGTTATTCCACCGGACTTGCGTCCATTGGTTCCGCTTGATGGTGGGCGTTTTGCGACATCAGATCTGAATGATCTTTATCGGCGTGTTATTAATCGTAATAACCGCTTGAAACGGCTGATTGAATTGCGTGCTCCTGGAATTATCGTACGCAATGAAAAGCGTATGGTACAAGAAGCTGTTGATGCATTGTTTGATAATGGACGGCGTGGGCGTGTGATTACTGGAGCCAATAAACGTCCTCTTAAGTCTTTATCAGATATGTTGAAGGGCAAGCAAGGGCGTTTTCGTCAGAACTTACTTGGGAAGCGTGTTGATTACTCGGGGCGTTCTGTTATCGTGACGGGTCCTGAATTAAAATTGCATCAATGTGGTCTTCCCAAAAAAATGGCTCTTGAATTATTTAAGCCTTTTATTTATGCGCGGCTTGATGCAAAAGGCTATTCATCAACGGTAAAGCAGGCAAAGAAGCTTGTTGAAAAAGAACATCCAGAAGTTTGGGATATCTTGGATGAGGTTATTCGTGAACACCCTGTTTTACTCAACCGCGCGCCAACATTGCACCGTTTGGGGATTCAGGCTTTTGAACCTATCTTAATTGAGGGAAAAGCTATACAGCTACATCCATTGGTGTGTACTGCTTTTAATGCAGATTTTGATGGTGATCAGATGGCGGTTCACGTGCCGCTTTCTCTTGAAGCACAGCTTGAAGCCCGTGTTTTGATGATGTCCACCAATAATATTCTTCATCCGGCAAATGGTGCTCCCATTATTGTTCCCTCACAGGATATGGTTCTTGGTCTTTATTATCTTTCAATTGTTTCTGAAAAAGAACCAGGTGAAGGAATGGCCTTTTCTGATATAGGTGAGCTTCATTATGCCTTGGAAAATAAGGTTATAACGCTTCATACGAAGATTAAAGGCCGTGTTAAGAATATGGGGAAGGATGGAAAAGAAGTCTCTAAACTTTATGATACGACACCTGGTCGTTTGATTATCGGTGAGCTTTTGCCAAAAAGTGCGGATATCTCATTTGATATTGTCAATCAAGAGATGACGAAAAAGAACATTTCTAAAATGATTGATCATGTTTATCGGCACTGTGGACAAAAAGAGACGGTTATTTTTTGTGACCGTATTATGCAGCTTGGCTTTTCTTATGCTTGTCGTGCAGGAATTTCATTCGGTAAGGACGATATGGTTATTCCTGATAGTAAGTCGCGTTTAGTCGCAGAAACAGAAGCTTTGGCTAAGGAGTACGAACAGCAATATAATGATGGTTTGATTACACAAGGTGAAAAATACAATAAGGTTGTAGATGCTTGGGGTAAATGTACAGATCGCGTCGCAGATGAAATGATGAAACGTATTCAAGCTGTGGATTTTGATCCTAAAACAGGTCGTCAACGGCCGATGAATTCTATCTATATGATGTCGCACTCTGGTGCTCGTGGTTCTGCTAACCAGATGAGACAATTGGCCGGTATGCGTGGATTAATGGCAAAACCATCGGGTGAAATTATTGAAACACCCATTATTTCAAATTTTAAAGAAGGTCTAACTGTTAATGAATACTTCAATTCCACGCATGGTGCACGTAAAGGACTTGCTGATACTGCGTTAAAGACGGCGAACTCTGGTTATTTAACACGGCGTCTTGTTGATGTTGCACAGGATGCTATTATTTCAGCAGTTGATTGTGGTACCGCAAAAGGGCTTACCATGCAGCCGATTGTTGATGCAGGACAAATTGTTGCCTCCCTTGGGCAAAGAATTCTTGGTCGTACAGCGCTTGTTGATATTCTACATCCTGTCTCTGGAGAGGTTATCCTTGAAGGTGGAGCAATGATTGAGGAAGCTGATGTCGCGAAGATTGAAGCAGCTGGGATTCAATCTGTTCAAATTCGTTCTGCATTAACATGTGAAACACGTCTTGGTGTTTGTGCAAAATGCTATGGTCGTGATTTGGCGCGTGGAACACCTGTTAATCAGGGAGAAGCGGTTGGTGTTATTGCTGCTCAATCCATTGGTGAGCCGGGAACACAGCTTACTATGCGTACTTTTCACTTAGGAGGAACTGCGCAGGTTGTTGATTCATCGTATTTAGAGGCATCTTATGAAGGTAAGGTGGAAATTCGTAATCGTAATGTAGTTCGTAATTCTGAAGGCCATTTGGTTGTTATGGGGCGTAATATGGCTATCCTTATCAAGGATGAGTTAGGAAAAGAGCGCGTTGTACATCGTGTTAGCTATGGTGCTCATATTTTTGTTGATGATGGTGATGTGGTTAAACGTGGCCAACGTATAGCAGAATGGGATCCTTATACACGTCCAATTTTAACGGAAGTTGAAGGCTATGTGGGTTTTGAAGATATGATTGATGGTTTATCTGTCACTGAAACAGCTGATGAATCTACGGGTATTACGAAGCGTTTGGTGATTGATTGGCGCGCTAATCCACGTGGTGCGGATCTTAAACCAGCTATTATTATTCACACGGATAAAGAAGGTGAATCCATTGCTAAATTGTATAAGGGAGGTGAAGCCCGTTATATGATGTCAGTGGAAACTATTCTTTCTGTTGAGCTTGGTGCTCATGTTAAGGCTGGTGATGTTATTGCTCGTTTGCCAATGGAAAGTGCCAAGACGAAAGATATTACGGGTGGTCTTCCTCGTGTGGCTGAGCTTTTTGAAGCGCGTCGTCCAAAGGATCATGCGATTATTGCTGAAGTAAGTGGTACAATTCGATTTGGCCGTGGTTATAAGAATAAACGTCGTATCATTATTGAACCAAATGATGAAACTCTTGAGGCAGTAGAATACTTGATTCCAAAAGGTAAGTTGTTCCACTTCCAAGAAGGCGATCAAATTGAAAAGGGAGATTATATCCTTGATGGTAATCCAGCACCTCATGACATCTTGGCGATTAAGGGGGTTGAAGCTTTGGCATCTTATCTTGTTAATGAGATTCAGGAGGTTTATCGTCTGCAGGGAGTTCTTATTAATGATAAGCACATTGAAGTGATTGTTCGTCAAATGTTGCAAAAAGTTGAAATTACTGAATCTGGAGATTCTGGTTATATTCCAGGTGATAATGTTGATCGTATTGAACTTGATGAAATCAATGATAATTTGATTGCAGAAGGGAAGAAACCTGCATCTGGTAATCCCATTCTTCTTGGAATTACAAAAGCTTCTCTTCAAACACCTTCTTTCATTTCGGCGGCATCGTTTCAGGAAACAACACGTGTTCTTACTGAAGCAGCAGTTTCTGGTAAAATTGATACTTTGCAAGGACTTAAAGAGAACGTTATTGTCGGTCGTCTTATTCCAGCAGGTACGGGTGGTACAATTTCTCAAATCCGTCGTATTGCTGCAGTTCGTGATGATTTGATTGTAGATGAGCAGCGTAAGTCTAGTAATAACGAAGTGGCTAAGGCTATGTTGACAAATATGACAACCGGGGCCGTTACTGAATAATTTAAATACAACACCACATAATATAAAAACGTCTGAATAGAAAGTTCAGACGTTTTTTATTTCGAAATGCAGAAGTTGTATATTTTCTTGAAAAATATCAAAAATTATAAGGCGATAGTTATTTTAAACATCTTTAGTAGCTTATTATTTTGTAATGATGCTTATCTTTTTTGTTACTTTATTTTAAAGTTTCTTAATTTCTAAAAGCAGTATAGAATTTTTCCAAAATATGTGAAACTCAAAAATCATATTCAAGGAAAAGAGTTGATTATCTACAAATCAAATAAGATTGATTTTGAACTTTAGGAAAATTTTTGATTGATATCTTCTATAAAAATTTAAAAGGACTTATGATGAAAGATCAAGAGTCTTTTCTATAATCTAAAAAATAATTGATTCTCTACTATACAATGTTTGTGAATGTATTTTCTTCTAAATTAGAATGCAGAAAAGTAGAGATTAAGGTGCTCACTAAGTTTTATAAAAAATAGACATATTTCTTATAACAATGTGATCTATGCAGACAGAATAATAAAATGTACGAATATTATTCAATTGGAAAATTAACACGTGAGTTTTCAATAATAGCTCGAACTTTGCTATGAAGAAGAGGGACTTCTTATCCCTTTTCGGTGTGGAAGTACACGGCTTTATACATAAACGGATCGTCATAAGTTAAAACAAATCCTGTATGCTAACAGAGTAAAATTTTCGTTGTCTGAAATATCTGATATGTTGACAATGGTTGGAAAACCACCTGATGATGAGAAAAAGCTTAAGAAATTAATTGCAGGAATTCATAAAAAACGAACTGATTTAAAGCAGATGCAGCATGATGTTGATGATCTTCTACAGGATTTAGAACGAATTGAAGAGAGTTTTTTTGAGAGCTTAGCGGAGTTGGGGGGTAGTCATTGATTATAAATTTATTTTGTCTTCTTTTAGACTAATTTCTTTCTCTTAAAAGAGATAGATTATACCGTCTCTAAGGGGAATATTTACCACTGCGTGAAATGTGTAAGTCATTTAAAGAAATAGAGTGTTTGAAAAAGCTGCAAAGGTATTTTCGCAGTATATTATTCTTGATAAGAAAAAACTATTTTTCATAAAGAAAGTAAAAACAATGACAGTTTCTCCTATGAGTGTTTTTCAATCTATATTGTCACGAAAGTCAATTCGCGCTTTTACTGATCAGCCAGTTAGTTTGGAAACAATCAAAGAAATCTTAAAACTTGCAGCACGTGCACCATCTGGAACAAATATTCAGCCATGGCAAGTAATTGTGCTTACAGGAAGTGTATTACAGAAAGTAGGGCAAGAGCTTTCACAACTTGTGCTTTCAGGTGTAAAAGGAGAGCGTGAATATAGTTATTATCCACGTCAGTGGCGTGAGCCCTATATTTCAAGGCGTCGAAAAGTTGGTTTGGATCTTTATCAGAGTCTTGGAATTCAAAAAGGTGATGAAGAAAAAATACTTCATCAAAAGGCGCGAAATTTTTTATTTTTTGATGCACCTGTAGGACTCTTATTTACAATGGATCACGACATGGAAATGGGGAGTTGGCTTGATTTGGGTATGTTTATGCAGACCATTATGTTAGCTGCACGTGGATTTGGATTAGATACCTGTCCTCAAGCTGCTTTTGCTGATTATCATAAACAGATTCGTACGCTTTTATCTATTCCTTCTGATCGCCATATTATCTGTGGTATGGCACTTGGTTATCGCGATATGAGTGCTCCAGAAAACAATTTTGAGACAGAACGAGAATCGTTAGAAAAATTTGTACGTTTCATTGAAACATACCCATAAAATATTTTATACAATTAAGCATATGTTTTGAAGAACTTAGTGCATTATGAAAAATATTTCCGATAAGATTTCTCATCCTTATTGAATTTTAATATTGCATATTAACACTTATTTTACTACGTTTGGAGCATTGGGAGTGGTGACTCTAGGGGCATTGTTCGTTTTAAAGGTTGGCTAATGGAAAACACTATAGAAAGAAAGTGTTGGGTGGTAGCAAGACGAGCGACATTCGTGTTTATTGTTGTCATTTTTTTAGTTTATCTCGCAATTTGATTTTAAATGGAAGAAACGTTATGAAAAAGCATATATGCTCAAGCTGTACTATAGTTTAAGGTGATACGTGTTTCTATCTGTTTTTGAACTTTTTAAAATTGGGATTGGTCCTTCTAGCTCACATACGATGGGACCAATGACTGCTGCTAATATGTTTTTGCAAAAGATAGGGGATTTTTCTCAGTCGTCTGATGTTCAAGTTTCTCGTATACGTGTTTATCTTTATGGTTCTTTAGCTTTCACGGGTATTGGTCATGCAACAGATAGAGCTATCATATTAGGACTTTTAGGAGAAAAAGCTTCTACTGTTGATCCTGATAGCATGGGGTTTTTGTTAGAAAAAGTTATACGTGAAAAAAAAGTGCAACCAGAAGGTCATCCCGCTTATCAGTTTGATGTGCAACGTGATCTTATTTTTGAACGAAAGCAAATCCTCCCTGGACATACAAATGGACTATCCTTTGAAGGACTTGATACTGATGGGAATGTTCTGTTGCGGCAGATTTATTATTCTATCGGTGGTGGCTTTGTTGTGACTGAGGATGAATTAAGCCATATGAATGATAATATACAACCAGAAGCATTTGAGGTACCATATCCATTCGATTCTGCTTGTACAATGTTATCAATGGCAGAAAAATCAGGACTTTCAATTGCTGAAATGAAGCGCTTAAATGAAGAAACAAAGATAGAGCGTTCTTCTCTTGATGTAGGGCTTGATGAAATTTTTTCAGCGATGACAAATTGCATTGATAGAGGTCTTTCACAAGAAGGTGAGTTGCCTAGTGGATTGCGTGTTCTAAGGCGCGCTAAAAAGCTGCATGAAACGCTTTTGGAAAAACAAAAGAAAAATTACAATTATCCACTTTGGGCAAATGATTGGCTTTCGGTGTATGCTATAGCAGTCAATGAGGAAAATGCAGCAGGTGGTCGTGTTGTTACAGCACCAACAAATGGAGCAGCCGGTGTCGTCCCAGCCGTTTTGCGTTATTATCTTCAGTTTAATGATGATTCAGATCGAGAGGGAATACATAATTTTCTATTAACGGCAGCAGCTATAGGCGGTGTTATCAAACATAATGCCTCTATTTCTGGTGCAGAAGTTGGGTGTCAAGGTGAAGTTGGAACGGCATCTTCAATGGCCGCAGCAGGGTTGACCGCAGCGTTAGGTGGAACACCAGCTCAAATTGAAAATGCGGCAGAAATTGCGCTTGAACATCACTTGGGAATGACATGTGATCCTGTTGCAGGTCTTGTACAAGTGCCTTGTATTGAGCGTAATGCAATGGGAGCTGTTAAGGCGGTAACGGCTTCTTCTCTTGCATTATATGGTAATGGAGATCATTTTGTTTCTCTTGATGCTTGTATAGAAACAATGCGCCAGACTGGTCATGATATGAGTGAACGCTATAAAGAGACAAGTAAAGGTGGTCTTGCAGTCAATGCGATATCTTGTTAAGAGCTGGAACATTTTTCAATCCATAACTGGACTTTTTGGAGAGAGATCGTATTTCCTAATAAAGCTTATGTTTTTTGTTCCTTATAAATCAAAATTCCACTTTAATGCAGCAGTAGTTTGAAATAAATCTGAGATGATTCAGTGTTTTCTTAACGAATAATAGGTGTTGCATGCAAGCTTGGAGGGGAGAGTGTTGTACATCTGTTTGATTTGTCTCTAAAGTGGGGAAAAAGTGTAATTTGGAAAAAATAAGAAAGCGTAAAGTAAAATTAGTGATCAATCTGCCATTATTTTTAGCTGGGTTTTATGGCTTTAAAAAGTTTCCATAGCCATATATCTTTTAAGTAATGGAAGATTATGCCTGAGTATCCAAGAAAAATTTGTTTTAAGTCTGAATAATTATGATGAAGAAAGTAGAATTTTAAAGGTTTTAATTTTTTAAAAGTGAAGTTTTTTTCTACCTAGTATGGTAAAAAATGCCTTAAAAAAACACTAATTTACAATAATTAAGAGATATATTGGAAATATCTTTTTTATTTATAAATTTTGTACCGACAAAAAAATTAAAATAAATAATAACGTATACATTAAGAAATATTTATAAAAATTCTCATGAGAATAGAATGCAAACGATAGAACATTGTCGTGTTACGCGTTCGTGAGTTCGTTTTAAAAAAATATCTCTCAGGCCTCCCCCCAAGCTCATTTCGCGATGGCACCTGTGAATGATATAACGGTAAATCCATTGAGCTGTCTCTATCTTTATGCTTAATAAAAAGAAGTACGCTGGCATGGTTACACACTTTACCAGAGCCCCCCTCTGTACAGGGGGACTAAAGCACTTGGCATTTGAAACGGTTCATTATAGGCATTTTTAGTCTTTTTGGGACAGTTTCACGCTACACACTAATCTCGCTCATAACATGCAAGAGACGGGTTTGATTGATTCAACATAAACAGATTTTAAATGAGAGAATCTTACGATATTCGAGATTCTCATCTAACAAACAAAATAATTAATTATCTTTATAAATCAGTATCTTGCATATGAATAATATAATGTAAGTTTTCCATGAATGGTATAAAATCTATAGAGTATTAGCATCTTTATTTATAAAGGGAGAAAACCAGCACTATCATCCTTTTTTCAACTTTCAATATTACAAAAGATCCTAGTACTTGAAATGATTCATAAGGGATACTTTGATTCCTTTTGTAAATGCTTTATATGTCAATTTTGCTCGTGATGAGCAAGCGAGCGATTTTGACTGATTCAATATAAGAAGTAAAATAAGAGTATTTTACGAAAATCTCTTGTTCAATATGCAAAAAATAAATTATAATTATAAATTAAAATCTTATGGGAATCGTTATCATAATATTTAATCTGATAATTTATTTACGTTTTTTCATCGATAGTATTTGTATTTTCCAATTTTCTGTGCCTGTTGACATAAATACAAGTAAGAGAAGTGAGATTGTTTTTTTTACAGCGTTTATGTTGTATAGGGAGCGTTATTAAGAGGGATTTTCTTTATTGAACTTTTACAATAATCCCACCAAATGATAAGCTTTCATCTAATGAAGCTATTCATTTTTTCCAGAAAGATATCAAGGATAATTTTTTATATTAAATCCAAAAGTGGAAAAATATTGGGTATTTTTATGTCCTTAACAATGTTTTATTGAAAGCTTGGAGATATTGGATAGTTGGAAAAGCTGTCAGAAAATTCAACAATTTAAGAAAAAAGTATGTTTATCAAAAGGTTTTCTAAGGCTGTAGATAATGGTTAATAATAAAATAATTTTTTAGAGAGGGTCTGTAGAATTAAATATTTGTTGCTCCTAAACGGATTTTAATAGGCACATTACCAGTTTGGCTCGCAACGCGTAAATGAATGCGTACAGGAGGCATTATGAGACGACGGTTGCGCATTGTTTGGCAAATGAGAAGGTTAACAAGAGACTGTGTATCTAATGCAGTAGAATTATATTTTAAACCAGTAAGTTTTGCGGCAGCATCGTGAAGAGAACGCAATGAAAGGAGGGATGATTGCTTCAATAAAACTTCTTTTTTATGGAATGAAGCAAAAGCATTATCTGTCATAATACTATCCTTAACGCAGAATTCAAAAATTTTTAGTAGGCTACAGTATAGCAGTTAAAATTTGCTTTCTTTAATGTAGAGCAAGCGTCAAATGCAGCTTTTTTTGATTGAAACCCTGTAAAGCGCGCTCGGTAATAACGCTGCCCATTTTTTTCAAACAGTTGCATATGTGAAGATGCGTTCTTTAAAGTGGAAAAAGCTGTATTTTTTGCTTTTAAAAGTAGAGTTTTTGCTTGTTCTTCACTAGGAAGAGAACCAATTTGGATAGCCCATCCGGCATTTTCGGACAAAGAGACTGTTACAATTTTATGAGTCTCAGCCGGTATAGTTTTTTGAGGATTCGGTATTGGTATAATTACCTTATTGACAGCCGTTATTGCGATATTGGAGTTTTTAGGTTGTTCTGCAAATGCTGTCAACATAGTCGAAATTTCATCGTCAAAATTACTTGAATCAGCTTTAATGGTCGGTATAGGAGTATTGGCCCCAGTGGGTAAGTGATAGCGTACAGAAGCTATTAAACGTTCACCACTTTTCATTTGGCTTGCTTTGGGCAAATATTGATTCAATAAGCTAGCCATATGCTCGTCACGTGCAGTAGATGATTTACCTCCCATAACAACAGCGACAATAGAGCGCCCCTCAAGACGCATCGAAGTTGCTAAATTAGAACCTGACATTTGTGTGTAGCCTGTTTTAATTCCATCGACACCTTTCATTATTTTAACAAGTTTATTATGGCTGTTAATTTTATGTCCACGGAAATTAAAACTTTTTGTTTTGAACAATTTATATTGTTTGGGAAAATGTTTACGTAAAGCTAATGATAAAGTCGCTATATCTCGTGCTGTAGAATAATTGCGCACATCCGGAAGTCCTGAAGCATTTGCAAAATGTGTATGTTTCATGCCAAGTTTACGGGCTTTTACTGTCATCATTTGAGCGAATTTTTTTTCACTACCTCCAAGATATTCTGCAATGGCAGCAGCAACATCATTTGCGGATCTTGTAATGAGTGCTTTAGCTGCTGATTCTGCAGAAATTGTTTGGCCTGCTTTAAATCCAATTTTTGTCGGTGGACGCATTGCTGCATAATGTGAAACAGGAATTGGTGTATTTGGTGTCACACGACGCATCTGCATAGCTTCAAAGAGTAAGTACAATGTCATCATTTTTGTTAAAGAAGCAGGATAACGTTTCAGTGTTGCATTGGCTTGAAATAAAGTTTTTCCCGTAGTAGCATCTATAACAATAGCCGCATACTTATCAGGATAGGCCCCTTGAGGTGTGGCGGATGCCCAACAGTAAGAAAAAGCTAACATAACAAAAGAAATTGCTATTGTTTTACAGTAGCGCATAATTTTTTGATAATTAATATACACTTGCAGTATCCTATTTCTCCATTTATCCTAAAAAACTTCTATAAAGCTTCCTTTTCTGTAATTTATTGATGCAGTTTAGACGAATGGTATTACTAATTTGTTTACAGAAGTTATTTTATGAGTGAGTGATTGAAGTCTAACCATAGAGGAAAATTTTTTTTCTAATACAAACAGGTATTGCAATAGTTATGAAAGAATTTAAAATTAATAAAAATGTGCTGCATGGAAAACGATAATGGGACAGATGCTCATAATAAACTCTATAGCTCATATTATGCATAATGAAAAGGGCAAGAATTGGGATGAAGGTAGGCATGGTGCGGTTATAATGCCTAAGGCTAGAGAAAAACTCGAAAAACCTAAATTATGTCGAGTTTTTTTGCTTAATGATGATTACACACCTATGGATTTTGTTGTTTTCGTTTTGAAGAACTTTTTTAAAAAAAGTTTCGAAGAGGCAACGCGGATAATGTTAAATGTTCATCACAATGGGATAGGAGAATGTGGGACTTACACTTATGAAGTCGCTGAAATGAAAATATTACAAGTGAGGGAATGTGCGCGTCAAAATGAACATCCGTTACAATGTGTAATGGAATGGAAGTGAGGAGCTATGCCATCTTTTACACCTAGTCTTGAAGAGGTTTTGCATCGTGCATTAACAATTGCTACTCAAGCACGGCATGAATATGCAACACTAGAGCATCTTCTACTTGCGCTGTTAGATGATGCCGATGCAAATTCCGTTATTCAGGCTTGCCAAGTAGATGTGGAGGAATTGCGAGAGCGCTTAACCAATTATCTTCGCTCAGAGTTAGATGAACAGATTAGAGCTGATGAGGATACAAAGCCTACAGCTTTTTTCCAGCGTGTTATCCAACGTGCGGTGATTCATGCACAATCAGCTGGAAAAGATGAAGTATCGGGGGCAAATGTTCTTGTTGCAATTTTTTCTGAACGTGAAAGCCATGCAGCATATTTTCTTCAAGAGATGGGAATGACACGCTACGATGCTGTACGTTTTATTTCACAGGGTGTCACGCGTGATGATGGGTTATCCATGTTACTTGAAGGACTTGAAGAGCAATTAGATCAGCAGATTTCGGATAATGGTGAAAGAGGAACAAGTGCTTTAACGAATTATTGTGTTGATCTCAATTGTAAAGCACGTAATGGAAAAATTGATTTATTAATTGGCCGTGAAATAGAAATTTCACGCATGATACAGATTTTATGTCGAAGGTCAAAAAACAATCCGCTTTTGGTTGGTGATCCTGGAGTAGGGAAAACAGCTATAATTGAGGGGTTGGCAAAGCGTATTGTTGATGGGCAAGTGCCTGAAGTTTTATCAAATGCAACAATATTTTCTCTTGATATGGGGGGACTTGTTGCAGGTACACGTTATCGCGGTGATTTTGAAGAACGCTTAAAGCAAGTTATTAAAGAGTTTGAGCTGTATCCAGATGCTATTTTATTTATTGATGAAATTCATACCTTAATTGGAGCAGGAGCGACATTAGGGGGAAATATGGATGCAGCAAATCTTTTGAAACCTGTGTTATCTTCTGGAACTATGCGATGTATTGGTTCGACGACTTACAGAGAATATCGCAAATTCTTTGAACAAGATCGTGCTTTAGAGCGTCGTTTTCAGAAGATTGATATTAATGAACCTTCTGTTACAGATGCGATTAAGATTTTGCAGGGGATGAAGCCTTACTTTGAAGATTTTCATCAGATTAAATATACAGATCAGGCGATGAAGGCATCTGTAGAATTATCTTCACGTTATATAATTGACCGTAGGTTACCTGACAAAGCAATTGATATTATTGATGAAAGTGGCGCAGCGCAAAAGCTTTTGCCACAAAAACAACGCAAGAAGAGTATAGGTGTTAAAGAAATTGAAGCGACTGTTGCTACAATTGCAAGAATTCCATCAAAAACAGTTTCCCGGAATGATCAGAAGATACTGAGTAAGCTTGAAAGAGAACTCAAACATGTTGTTTATGGTCAAGATCAGGCAATTTCCGTCTTAGTTTCATCCATAAAATTGGCGCGAGCAGGTTTACGCGAACCGGATAAACCAATAGGAAGTTATTTATTTTCAGGACCAACAGGTGTAGGAAAAACTGAAGTTGCAAAACAGCTTGCATCATCTTTAGGCATTGAATTATTGCGTTTTGATATGTCAGAATATATGGAACGGCATACGGTAGCACGTTTAATCGGAGCACCTCCAGGTTATATAGGGTTTGATCAAGGAGGTCTCCTTACAGATGCCGTTGATCAGAAACCTCACGCAGTTCTATTGCTAGATGAGATTGAGAAAGCGCATCCAGAGTTATTTAATATTTTATTGCAGGTAATGGATTATGGTAGATTAACAGACCATAATGGTAAGAAAATTGATTTCCGCAATGTTATTTTGATTATGACAACCAATGCTGGTGCTTCAGATATGGCAAAATCAGCTATTGGATTTGGGAAAGTACATCGTGATGGTGAGGATATAGAAGCAATCAATCGGTTATTTACACCAGAATTTCGTAATCGGTTAGATGCAATTATTCCGTTTGCACCGTTATCTCATTTAATCATCAATCAGATAGTGCAAAAATTTATTTTTCAGCTTGAAGCACAATTAGCTGATCGGGGAATTTGTTTTGAATTAAGCCCTTCTGCAACTTTATGGCTTTCTAATAAAGGATATGATTCTCAGATGGGAGCACGCCCATTAGGGCGTGTTATACAAGAATATATTAAAAAGCCATTAGCTGATGAAATTTTATTTGGAAAGTTACGCAATGGTGGTACCGTTCGCGTATTGACACAAAAATCAAATGGTAAAAAAGAAAGCTTACAGTTAGAAATTTCATCTTCCGATATATCTGTAAGTTCAAAGAAAAGTAAAATGGAAAACTTTACAAAAAAACGTGTAGGAAAAAAAAGCACAACAACTTAAGAGTGTGTTATAAAGCTGCACGAATTTTTTTTGCATTCTCTTCAAGTATTTCTGGAGGCGTTACCATATCATTATGAGGGGTAAGCTCTATTCCCTCCATACGTGGTATAATATGAAAATGAAGGTGATAGACGGTTTGTTGACTAGCTGCTTCATTAAATTGCATGACAGTTATGCCATCTGCTTGAAAGGCTTTTTTGACAGCATTTGCAATTTTTTGAACAGCTTTAATAACAGGAAATAATGTTTCAGGATCTGCATCAAGTAAGTTTCTAGAGCCTTTTTTAGGAATGACCAGCGTATGACCTGGTGCCTGTGGCATGATATCCATAAATCCAATAACATCATCATCTTCGTAGACACGAACAGAAGGGATTTCATTGCGAATCAATTTAGCAAAAATATTGTTATTGTCATAAGCTTGTTTCATACAAATATTTCCTTTTATCGTAAGTTTAAGATTCTAATTTAAAAACGAAAAAATGCAAGGTTTATCAGAGTGTAAGACAAAGAAGTATTTTGACTTCAGTTATATTTAGGATAATGCACTGTCTTAATGAAGGTTTAGATTTCTATGATGGCTTCAACTTCTACAGGAACATCCATAGGAAGAGAGGCAACACCAATAGCAGAACGGGCGTGTTTTCCAATTTCACCAAGGATATTGACGAATAAATTAGAAGCTCCATTGGCAACAAAAGGAATATCGGTAAAATGAGAATCTACAGCCACAAAAACAGTAATTTTGACCACACGTTTTATTTTATTTAAGTCACCCAGAGTTGCCTTGAGTTGCGCGAGAATATTGAGAGCGCAAGCTTCAGATGCTTTTTGGGCTTGTTCGGTATTCACAGTTGCACCAACTTTACCGATGGCTATTGGTTTTCCATTAATAAGAGGGAGTTGTCCAGAAATAAAGAGTTGATTGCCACTTTGTGAAGTGGTGATGTAATTGGCAAGGGGGGAGATTACTTCAGGAAGAGTGATTCCAAATTTTTCTAAGTTTTTTTCAATCATATTGGTCATAATTTTAACTCCATAGCTGCTCTATAATATATTCATTGCATAATCTATTTTTTGATTTAAGAAAATGTGTGGTTAATTGAGAAATTAACCTTTTTTGCCTTATTGTATGATGTTATGCAACGGGGATAAAGTTCGGAAGTTGGGAATGATTAGATCATTATTTATAATAATTTTATATATTGTTTTTTTATGTACTGCGAGAGCTGAAGAGCGCATTTTTATTGTGCCTCATCGAGCAATTTATGATTTTCATCTCGATAGTGTTTCTCATGAAATGACAATTTCTGCGATGTCAGGACGAATGGTTTACGAGCTTACTGGTTCGGCATGCCAAGGCTATAGCACACGTTTTCGTTTCATTAGCCGTGTTCACATTGAAGATATGCCAGTACGTTTGACGGATCAACAGACGACGAGTTATGAAACAGGAGACAGCCGTACATTTCGTTTTAATATTACAGATCAAGAGGGAGAAGAGGTTGTGCATCGTGCCGAGGGGGTTGCAGAGCGTACGCAAGATGGTATCACAGTTACCTTAAAAAAGCCAAAGGAAAAAGAGTATAAGCTTGCAATGGCTGAATTTCCAATGATGCAACTAAAAAATATTATCCGCCATGCAAAAGCAGGAGATCATTTTTACAATGTTACTGTATTTGATGGGACAAATAAAGCAGATAAAGTTATAAAAGAAAGTATCGTCATAGGGGAAAAGAAGACACTTTTATCTGATAACGAAACGGAAAAAGTAAGAAAATTGGATGAAGAAGAATATTGGCCTGTTACAATTTCTTATTTTGATGATGGAGAAAATAAAGATGGTTTGCCGGTTTATCGTAGCAGTTTTCTCTTACATGAGAATGGTGTCATGCGTGATCTTCATATAGATTATGGAACTTTTTCAGTGCGTGCAAAATTGAACAGTCTCGAATTCTTGGAACTTGGAAAAGATCTTAATCAATGTGAAAATGCAAATATTAAATGATTAAAGAAAATAACTTGAAAAAGAATCAAATATTAGTATGTTTGCGCTATTCCACACGCGGAGTCTGGGTGTTTGCAAATGATCTGTGAGAAACTTCTAGCAAGCATCCGCCGGTAGCAGGTCTTCCTGCTTTTTCCGCGGAGGTTGAACCGGAAAGGATAAGATTTATGGCACTACCCGATTTTACTATGCACCAGCTTTTAGAAGCCGGTGTGCATTTTGGTCACCAGACTCATCGCTGGAATCCCAAAATGACTCCCTATATTTATGGTCAGCGTAATAATATTCATATTATTGACCTTGCTCAGACCGTTCCACTTTTACACCAAGCACTTAAACTTGTTTCAGATACTGTAGCGCGTGGTGGTCGTATTCTCTTTGTTGGTACGAAACGACAAGCATCTGACATTATCGCAGATGCGGCGAATCGTTCTGCCCAGTATTACGTTAATGCACGTTGGCTTGGCGGCATGCTCACAAACTGGAAAACGATTTCCAATTCGATCCATCGTTTGCGGAAGCTTGACAAAATTCTTGCTGCTGAAGCGCAAGGCTTTACTAAAAAGGAACGTTTAAATCTTGAACGTGATCGTGAAAAGCTTAATCGTGCGCTTGGTGGTATTAAAGATATGGGTTCTGTTCCAGATCTTATCTTTGTTATCGATACGAATAAAGAAAATATTGCACTCCAAGAAGCAAAACGTTTAGGTATTCCAGTGATTGCTATTATTGATACCAATTGTGATCCCGATGACGTAACACATCCAATACCAGGTAATGACGATGCTTCACGTGCAATTTCTCTTTATTGCGATCTTTTTGCCCGTGCTGCTCTTGATGGTATTGCACGCCAGCAAGGAGCAATGGGTATCGATTTAGGAGCTCAAGTTGATGCACCTGTGGAGCCTATTTTGGAAGAAAATGCAGTTTCAGAAGTTTCTGAATAATATAAAATGCCTAATTAAGGTACTTTTATTGTCTAAAGAAGAAGTTATAGGCGTGCAGAGGGATTTTGCACGCTTTCACTGTTATAAAATAAAGAGGCAAATATGAGCATTACTGCTGCACAAGTAAAAGAACTTCGAGAACTATCTGGCGCTGGTATGATGGACTGTAAAGCCGCCCTAGCAGAGACCAATGGTGATATGGAAGCTGCTGTTGATTGGCTTCGTAAAAAAGGAATAGCTAAAGCAGATAAAAAGGCTGGTCGTACAGCAGCTGAGGGATTAATCGGAGTCGTATCAAAAGATTCACATGCAGTTTTGGTTGAGATTAATTCTGAAACAGATTTTGTTGCGCGCAATGATGGATTCCAAGACATCGTGCGTAAAGTAGCAACTGCTGCCTTAGATACGCCAGGGGATGTTGAATCTGTTTCTGTTTCTCTTTATCCAGGTTCTGAGAAGACTGTAGAGCTTACGATTAAAGATGCAATTGGTACAATTGGCGAAAATATGACATTTCGTCGTTCCGCTAAATTGTCTGTTGAGAATGGTGTTGTTGCGACTTATATACACAATAGTGTGGCTGATGGGCTTGGAAAACTTGGTGTTTTGGTTGCGATTGAAACAACAGGAAATAAGGAAGCTGCTCTTGCTTTTGGTCGGCAGGTCGCGATGCATATTGCGGCAACCAATCCATTAGCACTTACAGCACAAGATGTTGATGCTGCTGCTGTTGAGCGAGAAAAAGCAATTTTTTCAGATCAAGCGCGTCAGTCTGGAAAACCTGAAAATATCATTGAAAAAATGGTAGAAGGACGTATGCGTAAGTTTTTTGAAGAGGTTGTTTTGCTTTCTCAAGCTTTTGTTATGAATCCTGATATAACTGTTGAGGCCGCTCTAAAGGATGCTGAGAAATCAATTGGTGCTCCAGCAAAAATTACAGGCTTTATTCGTTTTGCATTAGGTGAAGGTGTGGAAAAAGAGGAGTCTGATTTTGCTGCAGAGGTTGCTGCTGCTGTAAAAGGCTAGTTATTGCAAACTCTTGATCAGAGATTTAAAGTCATATCATTGGTTGTAGAATCTCTGAGGGGAACAATGTAATTGTTGAGAGGGCGTCACGTGAAAAAAGTGGTGCCCTTCGTGATGTCAAAAGCAAAAAGTAAATGGGCTTTTGGGGAGATTATTAATGGCATTAGCACTTCCGTATAAACGTATTCTTTTAAAGGCTTCTGGTGAAGCTCTTATGGGAGGGCAGAATTTTGGCATTGATGTTTCTGTTGTAGACCGTATTGCCGCTGATATTGCAGAAGTGCGCACAATGGGGATAGAAGTTGCGGTTGTTATCGGTGGGGGAAATATTTTTCGTGGCGTTGCTGTTGCTTCGCATGGTGGGGACCGAGTGACAGGTGATCATATGGGAATGCTTGCAACTGCTATTAACTCTTTAGCATTGCGAACATCTTTGACAAAATTAGGGGTTGAAACTGTTGTACTCTCTGCGATTGCTATGCCACAAATTTGTGAAAGTTTCTCGCAACGTAAAGCAATAGCTTATATGAATCAGGGAAAAGTTGTTATTTTTGCAGGTGGTACAGGAAATCCATTTTTTACCACTGATTCTGCTGCTACTTTACGTGCAGCAGAAATTGGTGCGGATGTCCTTCTTAAAGGAACACAAGTTGATGGTATTTATTCAGCAGATCCCAAAATAGACCCTACGGCTAAGCGTTTTGACCAATTAACACATGTTGAAGTTTTGCAATGGGGATTATCTGTTATGGATTCAACGGCGGTCACTTTAGCACGTGAGAACAATGTACCGATTATTGTGTACTCCATTCATGAAAAAGGCGGTTTGGCTAAGGTCTTGAATGGAACAGGACGCTTTACAATAGTATCGGAATAAGGGTAAGCTTCAAAGGACAATTGAAGGAGACAGAAATATGAATGTTACATCAATTATGGATGATCTGAAACGTCGCATGGATGGTGCCATTACGGCTTTTAAACATGAATTAGGTGGTTTGCGGACTGGACGTGCATCGGCCAGTTTATTAGAACCGTTGACCGTTGAATCTTATGGTTCTGTTGTGCATATAAATCAGGTTGCTAATATTTCTGTTCCCGAACCTCGGATGCTTTCTGTTTCTGTATGGGATAAAACGATGGTCGGAGCTGTAGAGCGCGCTATTCGCGATTCTGGTCTTGGTTTAAATCCCATAACTGATGGTACGAATCTACGTATTCCTTTGCCTGAGTTGAATGAAGAGCGCCGTAAAGAACTTGTAAAAATTGCGCATCACTATGCAGAGCAAGCGCGTGTTGCTACACGTCATGTTCGTCGGGATGGTCTGGACAATTTGAAAAAGTTAGAAAAAGATGGTGAAATTGGACAAGATGAAGCCCATAGTTTGTCTGAAAAAGTTCAAAAACTCACGGATGAAACTATTGCTGATATTGATAAAATTTTAGCCGTAAAAGAATCTGAAATTATTCACGTTTAAGACGATTTTGTCACTAGAAAAAGGATATTTACTCCCAGCCTGTAAATTGTTTCTAGGGATAATTGTAGGGAGTGGTGTGCTCTGTGGTAGCAAGGTGTGATGCAGGAAGGTGTTCTATCATTTTGATATGGGAGAGACTGATTTGATATGGGAGAGACTGATTTGAAAGGGCAGATGTTTTTATTTTTTAGTCTGCGTGATAAATCATGCCCTTTGCTGGGAGACACTATTTAACAGCATGGTGCGGGTTTTTAGTTGAGCACGTCTTTGTTAAAATGCATAATGAAAGCATTATTAGAAATTATTCAAATATTCTAAGATGAAGGTTGAGGAAAGAATATAATGCAAAAAAACAAGTCTAACCTTTCTCTTATTTCTCATTATAAAACATGTGAGTATAATTGATCAAGCAGATGTTATGTGGCGTAATTCATTTTTTAATGACGAATAGTTGATAGAAAAGTGTTTTTATACGAAACCTATATTAGTTAATTTGTATGGGGCAGAGGTAACTGCTTTTTCATTTTATATTTGAGAAAATATTAAAAAAATATTTTATAATTTTGACGGAGATTTTTGAAGCTGTTTTCATTGATTATTAGTTTCATAAGCGCTATCTTAGTAGACTGAATTATTTATGATAAATTATAAGAGAAATTATACAGGTATGAGATAAAAATACTGCGTAGGGGAGTTTTTCTTGCGTTAATTTTAGAGCTTGTATTTTCTATTTTTATTGTTTGGATGTTGTTTTGTCTAATTTGGTTTATCGTATTCTGACAGCTTTTGTTTTTGGCATTATTGCGTTGTATCTAACATGGTTGGGAGGAAACTTCTTTTTTTTATTTGTATGGTGTATTGGCGGTTTTGTTCTTTATGAGTGGATGAGTATTACTAAAGAGAAATGGTGTATTTTACAAAAAATATTAGCAAGTATCTTTTATTTAATCTTTGGCTTTTTTTTAGTATTGAGTGTATCTGCTTCATTGATTTTTTGTGTTTTAATCGTTTTAGCTACAGTGTTAGCTATTATATCTATAAAAAAGAGTGGTTGGGTTTTTTGTGGTTTTTTATATGCATCTTTTCCTGTTGTTGCTTTATGCTTTCTACGGGATCATGAAATGTTGGGGTTCCAAGTTGTTATTTTCTTATTTACGATAGTGTGGGGAACAGATATTGGTGGTTATTTTATCGGACGTGCATTAGGGGGCCCTAAATTAGCACCACAATTTTCTCCTAATAAAACATGGTCAGGAGCACTTGGTGGTACATTTGTCGGAGTTTTCGGTGGTATATGGGTTGCTTTTGGATTTTTTGATATAAATTTAGCCAGTTTTTTTGTGCCACTCCTTACACTTGTTTTGTCAATTGTTTCACAATTGAGTGATTTAGGGCAATCATGGCTCAAAAGACGGTTTTCTGTTAAAGATTCTAGTTCTTTATTGCCTGGACATGGTGGTTTTATGGATCGTATAGATGGATTGGTAGGGGCAGCTTTTCTTCTTTATTTAATTGGTTCATTTATGTCTGATATGGATGCGCCTTTTAATCTTTTTAGTATGATCTAATTGGGAGAAGATAGTTTGGAACTTTTAAATCATATCGTCACTATGGGTGATTTTCTTTTAAGAAGTTTGAGTATTCTTTTCATCATTATGATTATCATTTTTGTGCACGAATTTGGGCACTATCTCATTGGTCGGTGGTGTGGTATTAAGGCGTTAATTTTTTCGCTTGGATTTGGACCAGAAATAGCGAGTTATACAGATAAGCATGGCACGAAGTGGCGTTTAGCACTTATCCCCTTAGGAGGTTATGTAAAATTTGTTGGGGATGAGGAAAAAATCGATACGGAATCATCCCAATCATCTCTGATTGTTGATGGTTCATTTGCTAGTGCGCATGCTTGGAAAAAAGCAGCAACTGTTTTTGCCGGTCCTTTCTTCAATGCCCTTTTTACTGTTGTTATTCTAACATTTTTTTTCTTTATCTATGGTCGTGTAGCCATTGAGCCCGTTGTTGGTTCTTTGGTAAAAGATAGCCCTGCTCTTCAATCCGGTTTGGAATTAGGTGATCGTTTTGTTGAAATGGATGGACGACGGGTTGAAAGCTTTGAAGATTTGATGAATTATGTAGCTTTTCACGGAAGAGAACCCATAGAGTTTAAAATAGAACGCATGGGGCGAGTCTTTACAACGATGATTACCCCGAAAGTCGTTGAGCGAGATGATGGATTTGGTAATCGAACACGAAGTGCTATGATAGGTGTAGGTGTTCCTGTTGATTTAAATAATCCTGCACGTTTAGATCCAACTTATATAAAACATATTCGCTATGGTTTTGTAACAGCTGTAAGAAAAGCGTCAGACCGTACTGTGTTTATCGCCACTCAAACCGTTCTTTTTATGAGTCGTTTAATAGGAGGCAAAGAGGATCGTTGTCGGCTAAGTGGACCTTCTAAAACCGTTAAAATTGCTTGGAAAGTGAGCGAGACAGGTTTTATCTCTTTGTTGAATTTGGCAGCTTTTCTTTCAATAAGTGTTGGGCTTATTAACCTTTTTCCGATTCTACCGCTTGACGGTGGGCATCTTTTATTGCATGTCATTGAGGTCATTACTGGGAGGAAAATATCTGCTAAAATTCAGGGAATCGTTTTTCGTTTAGGTTTTTCCATTCTTCTCCTTTTTATGATCTTTGTCTTTTTTAATGATTATTTTTGTTGGTTTAGCTAATTAAATTATGGAAAACGCTTTATAAATTAAGTAATAATAGCAAAAACAAATTGAAGGTTGTTTACCATGTCTACAAAATGTTGTGGCGTTGTACATTATAATGAGTAATTAAGGAATGAAAAGTCTCGCTGTAAAAAGGTTGTTATGGCAGTTAGCTTTTAAGGCATCATGTCCAAGGAACGAGAGTAAGGTAAAAAAGCCAATGACTACGAATTCAAAGTTTTTAAATGCAGCATCTGTATTGGTGTTAAAGATGGGGATGATTGCCCCAGCAACGGTTTTTATGTCAATTGCTGCGGTCGGAGAAATACAAGCGTCTGTAGTCCGCTCTATTGAGGTTCGTGGGAATAAGTTTGTAAGTTCTCAGGCGATTCGAGACAATATGGGGATTAAGGTTGGGCAAGGTGTTTCCAGTGGTGATGTTGATAGTGCTGTGAAGAACCTTTTCGAATTGGGTTTATTTTATGATGTTAAAATAAATCCGGTGGGTGATAAATTGGTTGTATTCGTAAAAGAATATGAGGTTGTCAATCAAATATTGTTTCAAGGAAATAAATCTTTTAAAGACCCAGATCTTAAGCGGTTTATTTCTTTAAAACCGAATGAGCCTTTTAATTCTGCTAAGCTTTCTGCTGATATAAATACAATTCGTGAGGCTTATAAAACTCTTGGTCGTAATAATATCACTGTTAACGTTCAAACGATTAACCTTGGAAAAGGGCGGGTTAATGTGGTATTTAATGTCGTTGAAGGGAAAAAAACAAAGATTGGTGATATCACTTTTAAGGGAAATAATGTCTTTGGAAGTCGCCGTTTGCGTGATGTGATTTCAACAAAAACTTCGGGAATTTTTTCGAAGTTATTGGGAGGTGATGTTTACAGTGAAGAGCGCCTCGCTGTTGATGAAGAAGCTTTACGTCGCTTTTATTATAACCGTGGTTATGCAGATTTTCGTGTAGTCTCTTCTAAAGCAACTTTTGATGCAGCAAGCAATACGTATAAAATTTCTTTCGTTCTTGATGAGGGTGCGCTCTATAAAATTAGCGATATTCAGGTTGAAAGTGATGTTGATGGAATTGACGTTCAATCTGTGAAAAGGATACTTAAAACCCAGCCAGGTAATGTTTATAGTGCAGAAGATATTGAACAGTCTGTTGCAACTATTAATAACAAAGTTGCTGATTCGGGATATGCTTTTGCTAAAGTTGAACCGCGGGGAAATCGTAATTTAGCAAATCATACAATTTCAATTTTATATAATATTGAACAGGGAACACGTGCTTATATTCAACGTATTGATATACGTGGCAATGAGAAAACGCGTGATTATGTCATTCGCCGTGAGATTGATTTAAACGAAGGAGATGCTTACAATCAAACTTTATTACAGCGGGCAAAACGTCGTCTAGAAAGTTTAGGTTTCTTCAAAGCCGTTAATATTTCAATGGTTCCTACAGATCAATCTGACCAAGTTGTTTTGGTAATAGATGTCGTTGAAGCTTCAACAGGAGATCTCTCTCTTTCTGGAGGGTATACAACAGGGGGAACAAGTCCTGGTATGTCACTTGAAGTTTCTGTTACTGAACGTAATCTTGGGGGACGTGGTCAATATGTTCGTTTAGGATTAGGTGCGGGGCAAGAAAAATCTCGTAATTATAATTTATCATTTGTTGATCCTTATTTCTTAGGGTATCGTTTATCTGCTGGTGTTGATGTTTTTCGTAGTACTTATCGTGCTGATAAAGCCTATGATGTACGGCAGACAGGTGGATCGCTGCGGTTTTCGTTACCTATTAATAATCAATTATCTGCTAATGTAGCTTATTCTTATGTGCAGGAAGAATATGATTTTGGCGGAGAGTATGATTTTGACAAAGAGAGTGACATAATAGAATTATATGGGAAATATTCTGGTGCGATTGTTCAAGCTGCAAAACACAGCCCTTGGAAACGTTCATCAATTAGTTATGGTTTCACCTATAATACGATTGATGATATGAGATCCCCCCATGATGGGTGGTACGTGCATCTGCTTCAGGAATATGCAGGGCTTGGTGGGAGTGCAAAGTTCTTGAAGACCACGGGTAAGGCGATGATGTACAAGACTCTTTCTGACCAGAAGGATATTGTTGGTTTGCTTTCCTTTGGGGGTGGTTATATCCACGGAATGGGCCGAGATGGTGTTCGTATTTTCGATATGTTTAAAGTAAATTCTGATATGATTCGAGGGTTCAAATATAATGGAATAGGTCCGCGTCAGGTTTCTAGTAAGGGTGAGGTTTATTTCTTGGGGGGAACGACATATATGAATGCGACTGCTGAAGTACAGTTCCCTATCCCTGTCGTTCCTGAAGGATTTGGGTTGCGCGGTGCTTTATTTGCAGATATTGCCACGCTTTATGGCAATAATTATAAAGCCGTTTTTAAGGGTGAACCGTCTGTTACCAATACCAAAAGTGCTTGGCGTTCATCTGCAGGTGTGAGTTTGATGTGGGATTCTCCGTTTGGTCCTTTGCGTTTTGATTATGCTTGGCCAATAACGAAGCAGGAAGGTGATCGTTTGCAACAATTGAACTTTGGTATTTCTACGAAGTTCTGATTTGAGCGATTTTAAGAAGGAAAAACTTGAAGAGAATAGCTTAAGCTGGGAGAGAAAGTGTTTTGATGGCGGATACATTTTTTTTTACGCCGTCCCGACGATTGACAGTTGCAAATGCTGCTGAGTTGACGGGTGCAAAGCTTCTTAATCCAGAGTTTTCTCATAAAGTTATCAATACTCTTTCTTCACTTGAGAGTGCTGTGGAAGGTTCGCTTGTTTTTGTAGAGCATCGGAAGTTTTCTGATGCTTTACTGGACAGTTCTGCTGTTGCTGTTTTGTGTACGAATGAGATTGTTTTTAAAGTTCCCGAAACTATGGCAATTTTGGTGACATCCACACCACAGCGTGACTTTGCTCAGATTGGTCGTATTTTGTTTCCAGATTCTGTAAAGCCAATGCCTTGGTTGGGGCAGAAGGGGATTTCATCGCATGCGCATATTCATCCAACGGCTAAGTTGGCACATGATGTGTGTATTGAAGCGGGAGCTGTTATTGGTAAAAATGTTGAGATTGGTGCAGGAACTCTTATTTCATCCACAGCTGTTATCGGTGAAAATTGCCGTATTGGATGTGACTGCTATATTGCTCCTAAGGTAACAGTTCAGTGTTCTATAATAGGTGATAAGGTTCAGCTTTACCCTGGTGTTTGCATTGGGCAAGATGGTTTTGGTTATGTTGGGGGCGTTTCTGGAATCGAAAAAATTCCACAGCTTGGTCGCGTTATTATTGAGGATGGTGTAGAAGTTGGTGCGAACACGACAATTGATCGTGGAACATTTCAAGATACTGTTATTGGTGAAGGAAGCAAGATTGATAATCTTGTACAAATTGCCCACAATGTAAAAATTGGCCGCTATTGTCTTATTGCCGCTCAATGTGGCATTGCGGGAAGTACATCTATAGGGGATATGTCTCAGCTGGGCGGAAGTGTGGGAGTAGCTGATCACATCATAATAGGTAAATCTGTTCAGATTGCTGCTCGTAGTGGTGTTATGAATGACATTCCGGATGGCGAAAAATGGGGAGGTAGTCCAGCGCGACCATTTAAACAATGGTTTCGTGAAGTAGCGGCATTGCGCAGTATGGGAAAAGTTAAAAAGGAGAAACGCTGATATGATCAGCAGTGAAAAAACTAAAAACTTAGAGGCTGTCGATATTGAAAAACTATTATCAATATTACCGCACCGTTATCCATTTTTATTAATTGATCGTATCGTTGATATTGATGGTGAACAAGAAGCGATTGGTATTAAAAATATAACGATTAACGAGCCACATTTTATGGGACATTTTCCCTCAAAGCCTGTTATGCCTGGAGTTTTGATTTTAGAAGCTATGGCACAAACGGCAGGAGCAATAGCACTTTTAAATTTAGGCAATAAGCAAACAAATTTAGTTTACCTTATGACGGTTGATAATGCGAAATTTCGTAAGCCTGTTATGCCTGGTGATCAGCTCAAGATTTATGTTCAGCTTTTGAAAAAAAGATCTGGTATGAGACGTTTTTCATGTGTTGCAAAAGTAGAAGATGTCCGCGTCGCTGAAGCAGAAATTGCTGCGATGATTGTCGAAGAAGAATAAACGATATTTGATGGGAATTTAAAAATGTCCGGTACGAAAATCCATCCAACTGCTCTTGTGGAGAAGGGAGCGCAGCTTGGTGAGAATGTACGCGTTGGACCATTTTGCCATATTAGTTCAGAGGCTGTTATTGGTGATGAATGTAGTTTGACAAGTCATGTTGTAATAATGGGAAAGACAACGTTAGGAGCCAAGAGTAAAGTATTTTCTCATGCCGTTTTGGGGGCAGATCCGCAAAATAATAAACATAAAGGAGGGGCTACAACTCTTTTTATTGGTAAGAATTGTACGATTCGTGAAGGTGTAACAATGCATAGGGGTTCCGATTCGAGTGTAGGAATGACAGTTGTTGGTGATAATTGCCAATTTTTTTGTTATGCGCATATCGCTCACGATTGTTATGTAGGCAATCATGTAACATTTGCCAATAACGCAATGATTGCTGGTCATGTTACTATTGGTGATTATGTGATTATTGGTGGTGGTGCTGCTGTTCATCAATTTGTTCGTGTTGGACATCATGCATTTATCGGCGGCGTATCTGCACTGGTTGGTGATCTGATACCTTATGGAACAGCTGTTGGTGTGCAGGCAAAACTTGCTGGACTCAATATTATTGGCATGAAGCGTGCAGGACTTGAGCGTCAAGATATTCATGCACTCCGTCATGCGGTTGCTATGCTTTTTGATCATAGCAAACCATTTAAAGAGCGTGTCAGTGATGTTGCTTCTTTCTATTCTTCTTCTCAGTCTGTTTCTGAAGTTGTTAATTTTATTAAAGAAGAAGGAAAGCGTTTTTATTGCACACCAAAATTTGAAGGTGTTAGAATAAAAGAACATAAGGATTAAAAATGCCTATTTGGGGAGCCAGAAGTTTTCTTTCCGGCCGTACTGCTATTATAGCAGGAAATGGTGTTCTACCGATTACTGTTGCGCAGACTCTTGAGAAGAATGGAGAAAATCCTTTTCTTGTGCTTTTGCATGGTGAGGCAGATTCTGTTCTTTATCGCTATGAGCATTGCGAGCTATCAATTGTAGAGCTAGCACGACTCGTTAAAATTTTAAAAGAGGCTGGTGTATATAATGTTGTTTTGGCAGGTGGTGTGAAAAAGCGTCCACTTCTTAAACAATTGCGACTGGACTGGACAACATTTTTAGCTCTTCCTAAGTTAATCGGAGCTTTGAAGAGGGGAGATGATGCGTTATTAAAAGCTTTTATACGGGTTATTGAAGCACACGGTTTTTGTGTTATTGGTGCTCACGAAATAGTCCCAGATCTTTTAGCTCCCATAGAATTTAATTTAACAGTACGGCGCGCTACTCCAAAAGAGAAAAAAGATATTTTTTTAGCAGTAGAAGCAGCAAAGCTTTTAGGTCAATTAGATATCGGGCAAGCCGTTGTCGTTGTCCAAGGAAGGGTGGTTGCTCTAGAGGGCGCTGAGGGAACTGATAATATGTTGTGGCGTATTTGTGAAATGCGAGAAAGAGGGCAAATTCCCCTTAAAGGTGGCATTCTTGTAAAATGCGCAAAACCACAACAGGATAATCGCGTTGATTTGCCATCAATTGGGCCCGCGACAATAATGAATATTGCAAAGAGTGGTTTATCTGGTGTTGCGGTGGAGGCAAATAGAAGTCTAATATTATCAGTGAAAACAACAATAGAAAAAGCCAACAAATATTCTTTATTTATAGAGACATTTGAAAAGTTTGGTCATGAATAATTGTTTCTTAAAGATTGCAGTGGTTTCAGGTGAGGAATCTGGTGATTTACTTGGGGCCGATTTAATTTCTTGTTTATCACAACAGATAGGATGCAATATTCATTTGATTGGTGTTGGGGGGAGCCATTTAAAGGCATTAGGCTTAAAAAGCTTTTTTGATTCCCATGATATTGCTTTAATAGGTTTAAAGGAGGTGTTGAAAAAACTACCATTGTTGTTGCTACATATTCGCAATTTATCCAAATTTATTGCACAAGAACAACCTGATTGTTTAATTATTATTGATAGTCCTGATTTCACGCATCGTATTGCAAAAAAGGTACGTGCTTTAGCGCCTTCTATTCCTATCATTAAATATATTGCACCAACCGTTTGGGCATGGAGGCCAGAGCGTGCAAAAGCTATGTGTGGATTTGTTGATCATGTTTTAGCGGTTTTTCCTTTTGAAGAAAAGATTATGCAAGATTTGGGAGGCCCTGCCACGACTTATGTTGGACATCGTCTTTTGACATATCCTCCCCTTTTGAGCGTTCAGTCAGAAAAAAAAAGCCAATTAGAACAAAGAAATTTGATCGATACACAAACATTATCGCCTGCATTAGTTATTTTGCCAGGATCACGCAATTCAGAAATTCGTTCCTTAATGCCTATTTTTCGAGAAACAGTAGAGATTCTTGTACAACGTATTCCTCATTTACGTATTATTTTACCAACCTTACCTCATTTGGTAGATAGAATCTGGGACTTTGTGCAGGGCTGGAAAAGCAAGATAGAAATTGTAGTTGGTGAAGATGAAAAATGGCGTGCTTTTGCACAAGCAGATGTTGCTCTTGCTGCACATGGAACTGTTTCACTTGAATTAGCCTTAGCAAAAGTTCCTATGGTTCTTTGCTATAAACTTGATTTCTTTTCTAAATTATTTATTTTTCCTAAAATGATGTTATGGAGTGCTGCTCTTCCAAATATTATTGCTGATAAGCCTATTGTTTCGGAATATTTGAATGAATTAATCCGTCCTGGCATGTTAGCAAGACAGGTAGAACAACTTTTGGCTAATCCTTTATTGCGACAGGCTCAACTTGATTCCTTTGAGATGGTAGAACAGAAAATGAAAACTGAAGTACCATCGGGGGTTGTTGGTGCACAAACAATTATTACTCTTTTAAAAAATAGGAATAAAATTGTATAAATAAAGCAATATGTTAATGATTAATATTTAATTTTAGCAAGAAAATCACAAGCACGTTGACTTTTAGGATTGGTAAAAAATTGTTCAGATTCTGTATCTTCAACAATTTTTCCATTTTCTAGAAAGAGTATTCTTTCTGAGACTTTACGTGCGAAGCCCATTTCATGGGTAACACAAAGCATTGTAATTCCTGTATCTGCCAATCGAGCCATCACGTCCAAAACTTCTCCCACACTTTCTGGATCAAGAGCAGAGGTTGGTTCATCAAAAAGCATGACTTCAGGTTCCATACAAAGTGCACGGGCAATCGCAACACGTTGTTGTTGCCCACCAGAAAGTTGTAAAGGATATTTTTCACAGTGTTTTTCAATACCAACATGCGTTAAGTAACGAATTGCCCGTTCTTGTGCTTGTTGTTTGGACAGCCCTTGAACTGTCATAGGTGCTAAAATACAATTTTGTATAACGCTCATGTGGGGAAATAAATTAAAATTCTGAAAGACCATTCCTATCTTACGAAGAACATTTTTTTGCTGTTGTACAGGGGCAGTATGGATATCAACGTTATGGATACAGATTGAACCTTTTTGTGCTTGTTCTAATTGATTAATACAACGAATTAATGTTGATTTTCCTGATCCGGAAGGTCCACAAATAACGATATGTTCACCAGCTTGAACATTAAAGTTGATATCATGTAGGACCTGAAAGTTTCCATACCATTTATTTAGATTTTGGATAGAGATCACAGGGTTTTTACTGGGAGAGATCGATTTATTATTTTTCAAATTCATCTTATTTTATTCTTTCATTGATGAAGAACTTGATTAATTCAACATTTTGATTTGATACTGTTTTTTATGATCATTTTATTTACCGTAAATATCGAGTGAGGCGCTGCTCGATAAAAACAATAAAACGATGAATGAGTTCAACGATAAAGAGATAGATAAGAGCAGCCCAAACGTAAACTTGAAAATCGAAAGTCCGTGAATAAGCGAGTTTAGCAACCCCCATTAAATCATAAACAGTAATAAGTGAGGCAACAGCACTGGATTTAATCATTAAAATCAACTCATTTCCTAAGGGGCGTAATGCTACAATCATTGCTTGTGGAAGAATAACTCTAAAAAATGTGACAGAGTTGCTTAAACCTAAAGCTTTTGATGCTTCGCGTTGTCCAGTTGTTACGGATAGAAAACTTCCTTTAAAGATCTCAGATTGATAGGCAGCAGAATTGAGTGTAAAAATAAAAAGACAACAATACCACGCGTTTTGAAAAAACCACCATAGCCCCACTTGTTGCCAAAAACTGTTCATTGAACCAAGCCCATAATAAAAAAGAAAGAGTTGAGCTAATAAAGGAGAGCCACGGAAAAAATAGACATAAGCATTTGCAAAATATTGTAAAAATGTATTCTCTGATAGACGTGCAAAAGCGATAATCATACCAAGAAAAAGGCCTAGAGAACAAGAAATAGAAACAAGTTCAACAGTAACAATAAAGCCATTAATAAATTTGGGTCCATAATGACTTAAAAGATCAGGATTAAAAAGAAAATAAAGCCACTCAGGAATCATTGACTTAGCACCTTTTTATAGCCTATTTGAGTGTATGTTTCCAAATGGCGTAAGATTGCAGTAAAAACCGCTGAAAATAACAAATAGAGTAAGCATGCTACAAAATAAAATAGCATGGGTTTATTGGTAGCAGCGACAGCTAGATTCGTTTGTCGCATGAGGTCAACAAGCGCGATGGTAGAAACAAGGGATGTATCTTTCAGTAAAGTAAGCCAATTATTAGAAAGTCCTGGCAAGGCATTTCGGATGAGCTGAGGGAAGACAATACGAAAAAATGTGGTTGACCGTGAAAGTCCTAAAGCTTTAGCTGCTTCATATTGACCTTTATCAAAAATATTAAATGCTCCAAGCCAAACTTCACAAGAAAAAGCTGCAAGAACCATACTAAGGGCAAGAACACCAGCAACAAAAGCATTGATACTGAACATGATTTCAAAACTAAAATAGTCAAATAAATTTTGAATAAGGCTTTGTAATCCGTAGTAAACTAAAAACAAAGTTAAAAGCTCTGGTAGCCCACGAAATATCGTTGAAAAGAGGCGTGCCATAGCTTTGGCCATCTTAATATTGGATCGAATCATCACTGCATTGAGAAGTCCTAGAGGAAATCCTAGAAGTCCACAACATAATGCCAATGACAAAGTCATTCCTGCACTGGAAAGTATAACTGCTCCCCATCCACCATTGCTAAATGATAGCAATGCTAAATTTTCAATCATTCTTGTATTCCTCATGAAAGAGTTAGATAATATTTTTTAGCAATAACCAACGGGTTTCATTAAAATATCATATTGATATTTAATAAACATCACTTGTAAAATATTTTCTCATAATTTTTTCATAAGTTCCATCCAAACGGATTTCTTTTATTGCTTCATTGAACTTATTTTTAAGATCATTATTATTTTGACGGACTGCAATTGCAACAGGAAATCTTGTTTCTTCTAGAGTTCCCAAGAGGAGACAACAATCTTTTCCTTCATTTTTAAGCCAATTTAATGCTTGTAATTTATCAACAATGATCACATCAAGTCGATGATTTAAAAGATCACGATTCACTTCTATTGTGGAAGGATAGAGTTTGATTTTCACCTCTTCAGAGGCAAAATGATCTTCTGCATAGAAAGCTTGTGTTGTATTTGATTGCACACCAAGATTTTTACCTCTAAAGTCTTTTGTCGAGATTTCTTTAATTCCCGAAGCTTTGGTAACAATAACAGCCAGTGCTGTATCGTAGTAAGGATCTGTAAAGTCAATTTTTTGTAAACGCTCTTGTGTGAGAGAGAGGGAAGCAATGATAGCATCATATTTTTTTGCAATAAGTCCAGGGATCATTCCCTCGAAGTCTTGTGTAACAATAGTACACTCAACATTCATTTTTTTACAAAGTGCATAAGATATATCAATATCAAGTCCCTGCAATTTATTATTTGAGTCAATATAACTGAAGGGAGGATAGGTGCCTTCACTCGCAATTTTTAATGTTTTCGCATCAGCCAATTGGGTGAATAGTGCGGCGCTTATTATAAGAGCTCCTGCTAATAGTTTCATGATGTTCTCCTATTGGATAAGCGGGCAATATGAAATCATTATGTTTTTATAATCTGTAAGCTTTTTGGGAGCAATTCAAAAATTTATTGATGTTTATTTTAGATCATTATGTTGGGCATTATTGATAAAAAAAGAATAAATATCTTATTGCTTGTATGATAGCTTAATTTTCACGAAATGATTGATTTGAATCATTTCATGAGTAAAAACTGAGGATTTTTCTTGAAAATAAGGCTATTAAATTTGAACATAAAAAAATTAGATTTTGATACGGTAAAAATACAACCTTATTGTTGTCATTAGATTCTACAAAATGTTTAGATCTCAAGGAGCAATTAAAAGTTATTTTGATAAATGTAAATTTTCTTATAAAAATGCCGAATTTCCAATTATACCTGCATGTTCAATAAAGAGTTAAAGATACCCCTTAAATATACAGATTGAGTTTTAATTCATAGTGATATCTAATTGATATCGAAAGTAAAATATTTTCTCATAATTTTCTCATAGGTTCCATCGGCGCGGATTTCTTCTATTGCTTTATTAAAACTGTTTTTAAGATCATTATTATTTTGACGGAGTGCAATTGCAATAGGAAAATTTGTTTCTTTTAGAGTTCCCAAGAGGAGACAGCAGTCTTTTCCTTCATTTTCAAGCCAATTTAATGCTTTTAATTTATCAAAGATGATGATATCAAGCCGATGGCTTAAAAGATCACGATTAACTTCTGTTGCTGTAGGATAAAGTTTGATATTAACTCCTTCAGAGGCATAATGATCTTCCGCATATGCAGCTTGTGTTGTATTTGATTGTACACCAAGGTTTTTACCTCTAAAGGCTTGTGTTGAGATTTCTTTAATTTCCGAATTTTTGGTAACGATAACAGCGAGTGCTGTGTTGTAGTAAGGATCTGTAAAATCAATTTTTTGTAAGCGCTCTTTTGTAGGAGAAAGGGAAGAAACGATAGCATCATATTTTTTGGCAAGAAGACCGGGAATCATCCCCTCAAAGTCTTGTGTGACAATAGTACATTCAACATTCATTTTTTTACAAAGCGCATAAGATATATCAATATCAAACCCTTGCAGTTTGTTATTTGAGTCAATATAACTAAATGGCGGATAAGAAGCATCGCTTGCAATTTTCAGCGTTTGAGAATTGGCCGATAGGGTAAACAGTGTCGCGCTTATTATAAGAGCTCCTGCTAATAATTTCATTATGTTCTCCTATTAGATAAGCTGGCAAATATGAAACCATCATGAATTTTTATAATCTGTAAGCTCTTTTGGAGCAATGTAAAAAATTTATCTATGTTCATTTTGCTATCATTATGCTGAATATCATTATCAAAAAAATAATTTCTTTTTATCAAGTATGGGAATAAAAAATACAGGAAAGAAAGTCACCTCTTATTGATTATAGGGTAATTTTTAATAATTTTATTTAAAAATCAATAATTTATCTTTAAAAGAAAAACTATCAACTTAAATACAAAGAAAATTTCAGCTTTTAACAGGACAAAATGTAAAAGTGTTTTTATTCTAATTAGAGAAGCACTTAATGTAAGCTTTTTGCAATTTTATCTGAAGAAGATAGAAAGAAAAATTCTGACATTGCTAGATTTTAATATGTAATAGGGCTTTTAAACATGGGGGAATGATAGGGAATACATTTCCATTAAAGGATAATGAGGATTATAAGGTAAAATTTTCAATTTCTTTTTGCTAAATGTTTGGCTAATTCGCAGAAAAGTACTCTCAATTTCTTTACAGAGCTAAAACTTAGAATTTTTTACTAAATTTTTATGATGATGTTATCTCTGTAGAAAGAGTTTTAAAATTACGTTTTATAAAAATTCTTAAAGGATGTTTTTTGATTACTCTCAATAAAGCTTCAGTAAACTGAAGCTTTATTGATCTCTTTTTTAATTTGCACGTTCATCTATAGGAACATAGTCACGCATAGCATAGCCTGTGTAGAGTTGTCGAGGACGACCAATTTTTTGTGCAGGGTCTTCAATCATTTCTTTCCATTGTGCCACCCACCCGACACTGCGCGCCAATGCAAAAAGGACAGTAAACATTTCAGTTGGAAAACCTAGAGCTTTTAATGTAATGCCGGAATAGAAATCAACATTGGGATAAAGCTTTTTCTCAATAAAATATTCATCACTTAAGGCAATTTTTTCAAGCTCTATTGCAATATCAAGAAGAGGGTCATCTTGAATGTTGAGTTCTTTTAAAACTTCATGACAGGTTTTTTGCATGATTTTTGCACGTGGATCATAATTTTTATAGACACGGTGCCCAAAGCCCATAAGGCGGAAAGGATCATTTTTATCTTTTGCACGTGCAATAAATTCAGGAATTCTTTTAATAGAACCTATTTCTTGTAGCATTTTTAGGCATGCTTCATTGGCACCACCATGTGCTGGTCCCCAAAGGCATGCAACACCTGCTGCAATACAGGCAAACGGATTAGCACCTGAGGATCCAGCAAGACGTACCGTAGATGTAGAAGCATTTTGTTCATGATCTGCATGAAGGATAAAGATTTGATCCATCGCCCGAGCAAGCACAGGGTTTGTTTTATATTCTTCACAAGGAACAGCAAAACACATATGGAGGAAATTTGCAGCATAACTAAGATCATTACGTGGATAAACAAATGCTTGTCCAATACTGTATTTATAGGCCATAGCAGCAAGCGTTGGAACTTTTGAGATAAGACGAACAGAAGCAATCATTCTCTGGTGAGGATCTGTAATATCAATAGAGTCGTGATAGAACGCAGACATAGCGCCAAGGCAGGCAACCATGACGGCCATAGGATGAGAATCACGACGGAAGCCATGGAAGAAGCGTGCAAATTGTTCGTGGACCATGGTATGCTGCATAATACATCGATCAAATTCATTTTTTTCTTGCTGTGTTGGGAGTTCACCATAAAGTAAAAGATAACAACTTTCGAGAAAGTCTCCTTTTTCAGCCAATTGATCAATAGGATAACCACGATAAAGCAATATGCCTTTATCACCATCGATATAAGTAATTTTTGATTCACAAGAAGCTGTTGAAGTAAAACCAGGATCATAAGTAAAAATATCGGTTTTTTTATAGAGAGAAGCAATTTCAATGACTTCAGGTCCACTCGTGCCTTTACGCAAGGGAAGCTCTACTTTTTTATCATTCACAATAATATATGCGTTATTCTCAGACATTCGGTATTCCTTTCAGATCCTTCACTTCTAAAAATTAAGACTCTGCTTCATCAGAGTGGGGGATGTATAACTGAAGCTTTTCTTACTTATTTAAGGGTAGATTGCCTCTAAAAGTGAGTACATGCAATCTAAAAATATTTCCTTATTGATCATTATTACTCAATAAGAAATGTATTTCAATGATATAACATAAAAAACTCTTTTAGGGCGCGTTGAGATATCTGTATAGATCCTTATTTGAGGAAATATACTCAGTGCACATCATGGGCATATTGTTGTGATAAGTTGGTCCTTGATGCGATGAAGGGATTCATTGCGTCCTAATAAAATAAGAATATCCAAAACACCTGGTGATGTTGCACATCCTGTAAGAGCTGCGCGAAGTGGTTGGGCGATAGATCCAAATTTGAGATTCTGTGTTTGGACAAAAGAGCGAAGTGTTTCATCTAGAGTTTTTGTATCCCAAGAGGGGCACGCTTTCAGAGCAAGATAAAGATCGTTTAAAATGGTTCGTCCATTTTTATCTAAGAGCATTTGAGCTTTTTCATCAAGTTGTAAAGGTCGTTGCGTAAAAATGAAGGAGGCATTGTCAATCAGTTCGCACAGTGTTTTTGAACGTTCTTTCAAATGCGGGATTGCTTTTAAAAATTGAACACGGCGTTTTTCATCAAGTCTTTCAATAATTTGTGCTCCCCTATCGGTTTCTGGTAGAATATTAAGAGCGGCATCAAAAAGTTCTTGATCATTACTCATACGCATATAGTGTCCGTTGATGGAATCGAGCTTTTTGAGATCAAAACGAGCAGCACCTTTGTTAATATCCTCAATATCAAACCAAGAAATCATATCTTTAAGTGACATCAGTTCGTCATCACCATGACTCCAACCTAAACGGACAAGGTAATTGCGCAAAGCAGCAGGAAGATATCCCATTGTTCGGTAGGCATCAACACCGAGCGCACCATGTCGCTTTGATAATTTTGCACCGTTTTCACCATGGATAAGAGGAATATGGGCCATAACAGGAATGTCCCATCCCATTGCTTTAAAGATAATCGTTTGTCGGGCTGCGTTGGTAAGATGATCGTCACCACGTATAATATGTGTGATGCCCATATCATGATCATCAACGACAACAGCATGCATATAGGTAGGCGAACCATCAGAACGCAAAATAATGAAGTCATCGAGATCTTTATTAGGAAAACGGACATCACCTTGAACACGATCATGTACAATCGTTTCTCCATCTTGAGGGGCTTTGATGCGAATAACAGGCTTAACACCTTTAGGAGCTTCAGAACTATCACGGTCGCGCCAACGTCCATCATAACGTGGTGAGCGCCCTTCTGAACGGGCTTTTTCACGCATTTCAGCTAACTCTTCAGGTGAAGCATAACAATAATATGCTTTGCCATTCTTGACCAACTGTTCAGCGATTTGGCGGTGACGTTCTGCACGTTCGAATTGCGAAATAGGGGCGCCATCATAACTAAGACCCATCCAGTGCAAGCCATCTATAATAGCCTTTACAGCTGCTTCTGTTGAACGCTCTCGGTCTGTATCTTCAATTCGTAAAAGCATTTTTCCACCGGTATGTTTTGCATAAAGCCAATTAAAAAGAGCAGTACGAGCACCACCAATGTGAAGGAAGCCAGTGGGTGAAGGGGCAAAACGAGTAATAACAGACACGAATATTTTCCTTTAAACTAAGATATTACTTATGGAATTTTATAGAAAAGTCATGTTAGCATAAGTGATGGGGCGTGCAATAGCCGTATTGCGAGTTAAAGTGGGGGACTGATGTTTTATAAAAGTAAAGAGGGTTTATCCGAAAAATCTGTTACAGAAGGAAAAAAGCCATGTCAGATAGGGCAGAGTGTTTTTTCTAGATATGATGATGCAAAGAACGGTAGCTATAACCAACAAAAACTTTTTTTATTGACACTCTTAAAAGAAGTAATCATTTTTTTTCGCAAATGGTTAGAAGATTGTATTAATAAAGAAGTTTCTTTTGGTATCCTTTTTTCGCTGATTTTAGTTTTTTTTGCCCTAGGAATCATTTTCTATTTTCATTTAGAGTGGGAACCAAGTTGGGGACAATTGGGGGCGTTGGTCAGTATTTTTCTGGGAATATTCTATGTTGCACGTTTTTATCGAAAAATGTGGATTCCCGTGGGGTTTCTGTTTTGTATTATATTGGGTGCTTTAGCGGCAAAAATAGAAACGTGGCGTATTGCAACACCCATGCTAAGCAGTGACATTGTCACTACATTGACGGGAAGAATTGTTTCTATTGAGTCAGGTGCCAAAGGAGGATTTCGTTTAGTTTTGGATATTTTGAATACAGAAAATCCTGTATTACGCCATAGTCTTCATCGTGTTCGTTTATCGGCAAGATATTTGCCATCTGGCTTAGCGATTGGTGATGGACTGCATGGAAAAGTTAAGATTCGTGCATTCTCTGGGCCGGTGCGTCCAGGAGGCTACGATTTTAGTTTTCATAATTATTTTAAAAGAATTGGAGCACAAGGCGTTTATTTAGGAAAACCAAGAAAAATATCCGTTTCGCAGCCTGATGGAATATTCGCTATCATTCTACAGAAAATTGAAAATTTACGCACGAAGATGACACAAAGAATCCGTATAGCCCTTGAAGGAGAAAAGGGGAGTGTTGCAGCTGCCCTCATAACAGGGCAGCGTGCTGGTATTTCAAATGAGACAAATGAAGCATTACGTACAGCTGGATTAGCTCATATTTTATCAATATCAGGTTTACATATGGCGTTGTTAAGCGGCATAGTTCTTTTGAGTATCCGTAGTTTTTTAGCATTTTTTCCAGTTTTTTCTTCCTATTATTCCAGTAAAAAATTTGCTGCTATCGTTGCTTTTATGATAACAGCTTTTTATTTGTTATTGTCGGGCTTAGCAATATCAGCGCAAAGAAGTTTTGTGATGATTGCTGTTATGTTGGTTGCTATATTGTGTAATCGCTCTGCTATAACAATGCGTAATTTTTCCATTGCAGGGTTGATAACTCTAGCGATGACACCCCATGAAATATTAGGTCCTAGCTTTCAAATGTCTTTTTCTGCGACTGCTGCTTTGATCGCTTTTTTTGATTGGTGGAGTGGAAGGTCATTTTTTCTTAAAAGAAAAACAACTCCCTCTTATGTTGGAGGAGGAGTGATAAATTTTGTTTTCTTATCGATGCTTTCAACATGTGCTTCTTCCTTTGTTGCAGGGAGTGCAAGTGGAATTTATGCTGCTTATCATTTTTCTAATATGGCATCGTTGAGCATTATCAGTAATGCTTTTGCTTTGCCTGTCATCTCAATTTTTGTCATTCCCTTTGGATTAATCGCAGTTCTTGTAATGTTAGGAGGATTCGAATGGCTTCCTCTTCAAATTATGGGTTTTGGAGTTGATCTTGTAATAAAGATTGCACATGCTATCAAGGCTATTTCTCCTGATTTGAATCCTGGTTTTATGCCGTTATCAGCGTTAGTTTTATTGAGCATAGGCTTGGTTGGACTGACTTTTTGCAAAACACCCATCCGGCTCTTTTTTAGTTTGTTTATTTTGGCAGGTATTTCTATTTGTGTATTGCATTCACCTGTACAACTGATTATAGCAGATAATATGCGCCTCGTGGGCGTTATTCATGATAAAAAATTATATATTGATCGTTACCATATTTCTAAGTTCACGACATCCATATGGAAAAAGTCATTTCGTGTGAATGAAACGATTAAACCAACAAAATATGGTCCTTCGTTACACGGACAATTTATTTGTGATTATCATGTATGTACATCTTTATTGGATAATGGATTAAAAGTGATCGTTTTACAGAGAGAAACAGATCAATGTGTAGAGGCAGATATTCTCATTCAGACATTTGTGATGCATAATCCAACTTGTTACAAGAAGGCAAAAATAGTATTTATACCTCAACAATTGTTATCACGAGGAAGCGTTATGATGACCAAAGGTGGAGATATTATTTGGTCTTCGCTAGGGTTTCATAGACCATGGAATATGCACAGACAGCATTCATAAAAACATATAATCAGTCATATTTTGCTTCACATTTGGATAATGACAAAACAAAAAATAACAGAAGACTTTTCTCATAATATTTTACGGTATTTAAATTGGTAAGTTTATCAACGTTATTGAAATGAGATAATAATCTACAGTTTTCTAGAAATAGATGATTTTTTATATCTGATCATTTTAATTTTTTCAAAAAAATTGATATGTGCATCTTTGTGCATCCTATTGATAGCACAAAATAAATCAAAAATTCTTATTGAATGAGAAAAATGCTAACAAATATTCTCAAAGAAATAAAAAAGATAATTGTTGATTATTCTATTTTATTCTTATCATATATTTCTATAACGAGTAACATCTCTTCAAGCAAGAGATGATAGTCAATTTGAATAGATTGCGTCAAGAGGTTATCTTTTATTATCATTATTATCGGTGGTAATAGGGGTGATAAATGCTGCTTATACGGATAGAAGGCAAAGTCATTCATGAATGTTCAGCAGTTAAAAAAAATGGCAGCTATTAAAGCGCTTGAGTTTGTTGAAGATGGTATGCGGCTTGGTATCGGATCTGGTTCGACAGTCAATGAATTTATTCATCTTCTAGGTGAGCGTGTTGCGGATGGTTTGCGGGTGACTGGTGTTGCTACTTCAAAATATTCTGAACAACTCTGTCATAAGTTTGGAGTGCCTGTTAGCACTTTAGAACAAATACCTGAGCTGGATCTTGATATTGACGGAGCAGATGAAATTGGTCCTGAGATGATGCTCATTAAAGGGGGAGGGGGAGCATTGTTGTATGAAAAAATTGTAGCGTCGGCATCTCGTGCAATGCTTGTCATTGCGGATGAAACAAAGGTGGTAAAAAGACTTGGTGCTTTTGCACTACCAATTGAAGTTAATCCATTTGGTATCCACACAACATGCAGAGCCATTGAAAAAGTCGCTGATGATTTAGGGCTTTCTGGAAAAATTGCATTGCGAATGAATGGAAAAAATCCTTTTGAAACAGATGGTGGCCATTTTATTCTTGATGCATTTTGGGGCTGCATTTTGCAACCAAAACCATTATCGGATGCACTTCTTGCTATTCCTGGTGTTGTTGAGCATGGCCTTTTTTTGGGGTTGGCTTCACGTGCAATTGTCGCTATGGCTGATGGTCAAATAAAAGTTTTAGAACCGTTTGATTTTTAGAAAAGGCATTTACATGATGATATGTTAGCACAGTAAAAAAGGGTCTTAAAGATTTTAGGTAGAATAACGAATTAAAATTATAATTAGCGATCGGGGTAATCATTAAATGAAAATAATATTTTCTTTTCAGCGTTTTGTCGTATATTTTAGTGCAATTGCTATTTTTGTTGTGAATGTTGGCATGGCTTATGCACAAGGTGTGAGTGATCAACATTTAGATTCAGCGCGAAAGGCAATCAGAGCTATTCATGCAACGGATCAATTTGATAGCTTTTTACCAAATGCGGTCCATGATTTCAAAAATGAACTGATTAGCGATGATCCGAATTTGGCAACAGCTATTTCTGATATTGTTGATAAGCAGGCGCTTGCTTTAATTAAAAGGCGCTCTGATCTAGAAAAAGAGATTGCTCATGTATATGCAAAATATTTTACTCAAAAAGAGCTTGATGCGATAACAACATTTTATAATTCTGATACCGGTAAAAAGTTTTTGACAGAAGTCCCCAATATTGCACGTGATTCTTATTCAGCATTTGATATATGGCGTACTGCTCTTATGCGGGATCTTGTAGAAAATGTGAAAAAAGAGATGTCTGAAACACTTAATTTGAATAATTCTACTATGCCTACAAATATGCCTATAAAATCAGAATCTTCAGAAAATAAAAAATAGCTTGATTGATATCATGACAACAATGGGCAATTTCTGATTTTTTTAATAGCGGCGGTTTTCCCGCCGTTTTAAATATTTTAATGAGAATAAGTCTTTTTAGAATACTGCTTTATAAAAAAGGCTTCTTCAAAAGAAAAAAAGACTTTCATTTGATAATAAAAGATCTTAGCCTACTCTTGCAGATGTATAAGAAGGAATAATTCGTGGGCTCTTTTGACTTTGATTTATTTGTTATTGGAAGTGGTTCTGGTGGAGTGCGTGCAGCACGGCTTGCTGGAGGTCTTGGCAAGCGGGTCGCTATAGCAGAGGAATATCGTATAGGGGGCACTTGTGTTATTCGTGGTTGCGTTCCCAAAAAACTTTATGTTTATGCATCACAATATGTAAAAGAATTTAAGAAAAGTGTTGGTTTTGGGTGGGAATATGTGGATCCAATTTTTAGCTGGGAAAAGTTGGTTGCAGCTAAAAATAAAGAAATATCAAGGTTAGAAGGGTTGTATCGTAAGGGATTAGAAAATAACAATGTGCATATTTATGAAAGTCGTGCTACTTTTATAGATGATCACACATTAGAGCTTTCTGCCACGGGTGAGCGGGTAAGTGCAGAAAAAATTTTGATTGCAACAGGGGCAAAACTTGCACCAAATACGTCCATAGAAGGCGGTGAATTTTGCCTTACTTCTAATGAGATTTTTGACCTTAATCAACTCCCAAAATCAATAGTGATTGTTGGTGGAGGGTATATTGGTGTTGAATTTGCTAATATTTTTCATGAATTAGGTGTAAAAACAACACTCCTTCATCGTGGTGATTTAATCCTTCGTAATTTTGATCATGATTTGCGGCAATTGCTCAGCGATGCAATGATTGAAAAAGGGATTTCTATTCTCTATGGCATAACAATTTCTAAAGTGCAGGCTGCAGAAAATTGTTATGAAGTTGTTTTATCAAATGGGAAAATAATCAGAGCCGATCAGATTATGTTGGCTACGGGGCGTGTACCAAATACAACGGGTTTAAGACTTGAGCGGGCAGGTGTTAAGGTGAATGAATTTGGTGCAGTTGTTGTTGATGAGAAAATGACAACAAATATCCCCCATATTTGGGCTGTTGGTGATGTAACAGGTCATATTCAATTAACACCCGTTGCGATTCATGATGCAATGTGTTTTGTTAAGACAGCATTTGAAAATATTCCAACAACACCTGATTATGATTTAATTACAACAGCAGTTTTTTCACAGCCAGAGATTGGAACGGTTGGTCTTTCAGAAGAGGAGGCGGTAAAGCGTTATAAGCGTCTTGAAATTTATCGTACAGTTTTTCGTCCTATGCGTAATATTCTTTCTGGTAGTTCAGAGAAAATGCTTATGAAACTCATTGTTGATGGTGAAAGCCGTATTGTTGTGGGCGCTCATATTTTAGGGGAAAATGCTGGTGAGATGGCTCAGCTTATAGGGATATCTCTCAAGGGTAAGCTGACGAAGGATATCTTTGATGAGACGATGGCAGTGCATCCAACGATGGCAGAAGAATTGGTAACGATGTATAAACCAAGTTATATATATGAAAATGGGAAGAAAATATAAAGTTAAACAGCATATATTGCGGTAAAAAGCTTTTGATATGCTAATCTGTAAGATTAATCTTTAGAGAGAGTGTAATGATAAAAGAATGGGCGCCTGACACTTGGAGAACAAGGCCAATTAAACAAGTTCCGACTTATCCGGATAAGTCTATGTTAGAAGATGTTGAGCGAAAACTGAGAAGGTATCCTCCTTTAGTTTTTGCCGGTGAAGCACGTGATTTAAAAAATGAATTAGCAGCCGTTGCGAAAGGCCAAGCTTTTTTATTGCAAGGTGGTGATTGTGCCGAAAGCTTTGCAGAACATGAAGCTGATAATATTCGTGATTTTTTTCGTGTATTTTTGCAAATGGCGATTGTTTTGACCTTTGGTAGTTCTAAACCGGTTGTTAAAATTGGTCGTATTGCTGGTCAATTTGCAAAGCCTCGCTCTTCTGATATTGAAAGAAAAGAGGGAGTTGAATTTCCTGCTTATCGTGGGGATATTATTAATGGCATTGAATTTGAAGCCGGTTCTCGTATTCCAGATCCGCAACGGATGTCTATGGCTTATCGCCAATCTGCGGCAACACTTAATCTATTGCGTGCTTTTTCACAAGGTGGCTATGCTAATTTAGAAAATGTTCACACATGGATGTTGAGTTTTGTTTCTAACAGTCCGCAGGGAGAACGTTATGAATTATTGGCAGAGCGTATTTCTGAAGCAATTGATTTTATGCGTTCTATAGGGATTACATCCAAAACACATTCTTCATTGCGTGAAACATCTTTTTATACCAGTCATGAAGCACTGTTGCTTGGTTATGAAGAGGCTTTGACTCGGATTGATTCAACTTCAGGAAATTGGTATGCAACATCTGGTCATATGTTATGGATTGGTGACCGTACGCGTCAGATTGACCATGCTCACGTTGAATATTGTCGCGGTATTAAGAATCCTATAGGATTAAAATGTGGTCCTTCCATTGAGCCTGATGAGCTTTTAAAATTAATTGATATTTTAAATCCTGAAAACGAGTTGGGGCGGCTTACTCTCATTACGCGCTTTGGTTATGATAAAGTTGAAAGTTATCTGCCTAAACTCATCCGTGCCGTTGAACGCGAGAGGCGTGCGGTTATATGGTCATGTGATCCAATGCATGGCAATACAATTACTGCCAATGGTTATAAGACGCGTCCTTTTGATTATGTTTTAAAAGAAGTAGAGAATTTTTTTGCAGTGCATCGTGGAGAGGGAACTTATCCAGGAGGCATTCATATTGAGATGACAGGTCGTGATGTTACTGAATGTACAGGAGGGGCGCACGCCATTTCTGTGGACGATTTATCTGATCGTTATCATACGCAATGTGATCCACGGTTAAATGCAGATCAAGCGTTAGAATTGGCTTTTCTTGTTGCTGAACTCCTTAAAAAAAATCGCGTGACTGACTCGTTAGCAATTGCTGCTGGGGGGTAGGCAAAAATTTGCCTAATATTTTTAGGTCATTATGGCAGAAAAGAATTTTAAAAAATGATGTTTCCGATGATGAAGAATAAAGTTGTGGTTGCTAAACTGATGAAATGATACAAAGGCTTATGAAAAATGATTTTCGGGTATCAATTGCCCAATTAAATCCTATTGTCGGTGATATTGAGGGGAATTTTTCTTTAGCTGTCATGGCGCATCAAAAGGCCAAAGAAGAGGGGGCTGATCTTGTTTTATTCACGGAACTTTTTATAAGTGCTTATCCGCCGGAAGATCTTGTTCTAAAACCTGCTTTTACAAAAACATGTGAAGAGACTGTTGAGAAATTAGCAAAGATAACCGTAGGCGGACCAGGAATTGTCATTGGTCTTCCATTAAGGCGCAATGGTAATATTTACAACGCTGTCATGGTTCTTGATGAAGGGAGAGTCATTGCCGAATGTTTGAAGTTTGATTTACCTAATTATGCTGAATTTGATGAAAAGCGTTTATTTTCTTCAGGTCCACGTCCTCAGCCTATTGTCTATCATGGAATTAAATTAGGAATAGTCATTTGTGAGGATCTTTGGAATGATTCCTCTCTTAGTACAGAGCTTAAAGATAAAGGAGCGGAAATTATTCTTGTCCTTAACGGATCTCCTTATTATCGTAATAAAACATTAAAACGTATAGACGTTGTTCATACACAGGCTCTACAATCTGGAGTGCCAATTATCTACGCTAATCAAGTAGGTGGTCAAGATGAGCTCGTTTTTGATGGTGGGTCTTTTGCCTTGAATGGACAAGGCAAAAAGATATTTCAAATGAAACACTTTGATAGCCATATTGCTTTAAGCCATTGGCAAAAAACAACGACGGGATGGCACTGTATTTCAGGTCCTAATGAAAGTCTTCTCAATGGATTAGCGGCTGATTATCAAGCTTGTGTTTTGGGGTTGAAAGATTACGTTAATAAAAACGGCTTTAAGGATGTTATTCTTGGTCTTTCAGGAGGAATTGATTCAGCCCTGTGTACGGCAATGGCGGTGGATGCTCTTGGTGCTGAGAGGGTTCGCACCATTATGATGCCCTATCATCATACTTCGCAAGAATCATTAAAAGATGCCAAAGAATGTGCTGATCTTTTGGGATGTCGTTATGAAATCATACCGATTGCACAACCTGTTGAGGCTTTTTTAAAGACAATGGCACCTGTTTTTTCAGGGTTACCCTCTGACGTCACAGAGGAAAATCTTCAAAGTCGTATACGCGGTACACTTTTAATGGCGCTTTCAAATAAATTCGGCTCAATGGTGGTAACGACAGGCAATAAGTCAGAAATGGCTGTGGGGTATGCAACACTGTATGGGGATATGAATGGCGGGTTTAATCCTCTTAAAGATATTTATAAAATGCAGGTTTATGCATTAGCGGAGTGGCGCAATAAAAATCACTTGCACAATTTGAGAGGACCAGAAGGAATGATCATTCCATCCAATATTATAGAAAAAGCACCCTCTGCAGAGCTGCGGGAAAATCAAAAAGATGAAGATTCTCTTCCGCCTTATCCTATTTTAGATGATATATTACAATCTCTTGTAGAAAATGACATGAGTATTTGTGATATTGTTAAACGTGGACATTCACGAGAAACTGTTGCGAAAGTTGAACAGCTTCTTTATGGTGCCGAATATAAAAGGCGTCAATCTGCGCCTGGTGTAAAAATCAGTTACAAAAATTTCGGACGCGATCGTCGCTATCCTATAGTCAATCATTTTCGCGATAAAAATTGAGTATTATTTTATGGTTAAAGTTCGTTTTGCTCCCTCTCCAACAGGTTATATTCATATTGGCAATATCCGTATTGCGCTTTTCAACTGGCTTTATGCGCAAGCGTATAAGGGAGAATTTATTTTACGCTATGATGATACAGATATTGAACGTTCTAAACAAGAATATATCGATGCTATTGCTGTTGACCTTGAATGGCTTGGTATTCAACCAGATGCAATTTATTACCAATCCAAGCGATTTAATCGATATGATGAAGTGGCAGAAATTCTCAAACAACGTGGCCTTCTTTATCCTTGTTATGAGACAACAGAGGAATTAGAGCGGCGTCGTAAAATCCAGCTTTCACGCAAATTGCCTCCTGTTTATGACCGTGCAGCATTGAAGTTGACAACAGAAGAGAGAAAAAACTTTGAATCACAAGGTCGTAAACCCCATTGGCGTTTTCTTCTTCCTAATTTTGAAAGTGATCCTTTACACACAAAGCGAACAGAAGTTTGCTGGAATGATGCAATAAAGGGAAAGCAGACGATTGATTTAGCTTCTCTTTCAGATCCTGTTCTTATTCGTGAAGATGGAACCTATCTTTATACATTGCCGTCTATTGTTGATGATGTAGATATGGCTATTACGCATATTATTCGTGGGGATGATCATATTACAAATACAGGCGCTCAAATTGCTCTTTTTAAAGCTCTTAATGCAGAATTACCGGTTTTTGCTCATACCAATTTATTGGCGACAGTTTTAGGAAAAGGATTTTCAAAACGTAATAATGATCTTTCTATTCGTTCTCTACGGGAAGAAGGATTTGAATCTATAGCTGTTCAATGCCTTGCCGTTTTGATTGGGACATCGCAAAATGTGCATCCCTATCCCAATCAAGCTGCGCTTTTAGAGCATTTTAATCTCCAAGATACGTCAAGATCCGTTGCAAAATTTGATATTGCTGATCTTCTTGCTTTGAATAGTCATCTTGTCCATGAGTTAACCTATGAGGAAGTAAAAATGCGCCTTAAAAAACTTTCTATTGAGGGAGATAAGGCGGAATATTTCTGGAACGCGATAAGAAGCAATATTAATAAAGTCAATGATGCTGTTTTTTGGTGGAAAATCATTCATGATGAACAGAATTTTGATACAGTAGCACTAGAGGATCGTGCTTTTGTGCACCAATCACTCGATTTCTTACCTGAAGGTGCTTTGAAGGAGGAAAGTTGGAAAATTTGGACAACAGCATTAAAAGAAAAAACAGGTCGAAAAGGAAAAGCTTTATTTATGCCATTACGTCAGGCACTTACGGGCATGGATCATGGACCTGAAATGGGAAAAATTTTGCAGCTTTTAGGGCGTGAAAAGGTAACAGAAAGGCTCTCTAGGAAATAAGAGCGGATTTTTTAAAAGTATTTCGTTCATTTCACTCTTAAAGAGAGTAAAGAACGGGTTTATTTACACGTTTTTATAAGCATGAAAGCAGGAATATCATCACCAAACCCAATGGGCGTGTAATTCTTATTTTTTCGTGAGCGTTGTTGCTCAGATGGCTTCTCCTTATTATTTGCATTTTTGATATATTCTGTTTTATTCTCTTCTACAGATTTTTTAGTGTGAGCAACAGTCTCTTTGGGAGCAGTTTTCTTTGATGGTTTTGAAGATTTTTTCTTTACAACAATATCTTCTGTTTGATCATCGGCTATTAAAGTTGAGAGATCTCCATTGAGCCATTCAATTTTTTCATTACTCATTTCTTCGATGGCATTGATATATTTTTGATCAGCTTTTGTGACAATTGTAAAAGCTTTTCCGCTGCGATTTGCACGCCCTGTACGACCAATTCGATGGATATAGTCTTCAGCATGTGTAGGAACATCATAGTTAAATACATGACTTACAGCTGGAATATCGAGTCCACGGGCAGCAACATCAGAAGCAACAAGAAGTGTAAGTTTATTATTTTTAAAATCAGCTAGGGTGTTCATGCGCGAATATTGGTCCATATCTCCATGAAGTGCCCCTACATTAAAGTTATGTTTGATGAGCGATCTAAAAAGTTCAGAGATATCTCTCTTTCGATTGCAGAAAATGATTGCATTTTGAAGCTCTGCACCTTCATTTTGGATAAGCTCTCGTAAAACCGCTCTTTTATCCCATGATTTATTTCCAGATTTGACAAGCCGTTGTGTAATTGTGGTAGCTGTTGAGGAAGCTTTTGTAACTTCAACAGATACAGGAGAATGTAAAAATTGTTTCGTTAGCTTTGTAATTTCTGGCGCCATTGTTGCAGAAAAGAACAAAGTTTGACGCGTAAAAGGGGTTAGTTTACAGATGCGTTCAATATCAGGAATAAAGCCCATATCCAACATGCGATCAGCTTCATCAATCACAAGGATTTCAACGCCCATCAGGAGTAGTTTACCGCGCTCGCAATGATCAAGAAGGCGCCCTGGTGTTGCTATAAGAACATCAGCTCCCCGTTCAAGTTTGCGATCTTGGAGTTCAAAAGAAACTCCACCAATCAAAAGAGCAACATTTAAACGATGATTTATTCCGTATTTATCAAAATTTTCTTCAACTTGAGCTGCAATTTCTCTTGTTGGTTCTAAGATGAGTGTACGGGGCATTCGTGCTCTTGCACGACCTTTTTCAAGGAGAGTGAGCATAGGCAATACGAAAGAGGCGGTTTTACCTGTTCCCGTTTGGGCGATTCCTAAAACGTCTTTTCTTTGAAGGACATGCGGAATTGTTTCACTTTGAATAGGTGTCGGAGCTGTATACCCCGCTGATTTCACTGCATTAATAACCTTTGCGGAAAGACCTAAATCATCAAAACTGTTTAAAGATGGTATCATTTTTTTATCAACTGCTCTGTGATTTTAACTGCGCTATCTAATGATGATTATAACCAATATTTTACACTCTTTAAAAGTGTTAAGATGTTTTCACAAAAAAAACTAACTATAACAATCATATACATATAAAACGCATAATACAATCATTAATAGCGAAATTGTTCTGATAAAATGCGCTCATCCCATGAATGATTTGAGTCAAAAAGGATTGAAGCTGTTACTTCTGTTGCCATTGAAATAGTAACTGAATGGACAGATTTAACTTCAATATTATCTGCAGCAGCGTTTACAGGGCGTTTGTCAGGTTCAAGCATATCAAAGCGCACTGTTACTGTATCGGGAAGCAAAGCTCCATGCCAACGCCGAGGGCGAAAAGGGCTAACGGGAGTGAGGGCCATAAGGGGAGCCATAAGAGGTAAGATAGGTCCTTGTGCTGATAAATTATAGGCGGTTGATCCAGCTGGTGTAGCGACGAGGACACCATCACAACTTAATTGTTCCATGCGTACGTTGTTATCAATGGTGATGCGAATTTTTGCCGCTTGATAAGATTGCCGAAAGAGGGATACTTCATTAATTGCAAGCGCCTCGATAGAATCTTGACATTCAGATTTTGCAATCATGCGCAGGGGATGGATTTCTTTTTTATGTGCGGCAGCAATACGATTGGGCAATTTTTTTTCATGAAATTCATTCATAAGAAATCCTACAGAACCTTGATTCATACCATAAATAGGTTTGCCTGTGTTCATGACATCTCGTACGGTTTGTAACATTGTCCCATCACCACCGATTGCAACAACAATATCAGTTTCTTCCAGAGAAGAATGACCATAAACGGAAATTAATTTATGGGTAGCTTTGATAGCCTCCTCAGTTTCTGCGGAAATAAAATGAAAGCGACTTGGTAATGTAGCCATTTAAAAATTATCCTGATACTTATAATTTATGTTGTAACTTATTTTTGAGAGTTTTGAAGTTGTAATAAAAGCTCTTTTTATAATAAAAAGAGCATTGAATAAAGAGAAGTTATTTCAAGGTAAAGTATCATTAAAAAGTAAAAGGAATGCGTCGTTAGATAAATTACAAACGAGTAATTTTTTTATTAGAATGATAATTTAGCATTGAAGCTAAGAGTATGATTAGTTAAAAGACCATAACTGATTTTAATAATCAGTGTGAAGCACCCGTAGCTCAGCTGGATAGAGCGCTGCCCTCCGAAGGCAGAGGTCACAGATTCGAATTCTGTCGGGTGCACCAAATTCTTCAACTTCATATCATCCTAAATAACAAGATTACCTAAAAAGAAGCCAATTTCCTCTTTTATGAAAATGGTTATTTGAGTTGTTTATTAAGTTTTGCAGCGAATAAGCAAATGATTTTAAGAGAAGTAAAATTTACGGCTGCGTATATAATTTTTCGGTTAGTCATTTTGAATATCGAGATAAAAAAGCAAGGTTATCTAAATATGCTTTCAATTTAACTATAAACATTTATAACATAAAAATACATATTAATTCAATATGTTATTGTAAAACTGATCTGGCGATGTTGATAGTAGATCGCTAAATATATTGTTTTGAGCATTAAAATAGATAGCTAAATTTGCTTTTATTCTATTTTTGGAGTTAAAGGCTGTTATGGTGATATGGAACGCGGATGAGGAATATCACCAGTTAAAGGAATAATAAGGGGGAAAAAACAACCGTCAAGATTTGAATTGTTTCAAAATGCTGTATTCGATATGGTTTTGATATGGGTATCTGGTGATTTCTCTATACACCAATATTGCCAGTTATGTTGGATGAGGGATTGTTTAGCTTTAATCAACTTTCTTATATACCGAACACTAATTATGGTGGTTATCTAGTTGGGAGTATGTTCTTTACGTTTGGCAGAATTGGGATTATATTTCTTGCTCCTCGCATACTATCTTGTGCAGCTATAGTGATGAGTGCACTTAATTATTTTCATGGCGTTAACACTTAGTCCTTTTGATCCGTTTTGCTGCTGGTGTTGCGAGTGTAGCAATGATGGTTTTGGGTTCTATTATAGTCATACAGCATAGCCATATGGGCGGATTATTGCTTCGCTTTATGCAGGTGTAGAAGTTGGTATTCTACTACTAGGTAATGAATATGTTATTATTAGTTTGAACAGAGCGCTTGATGCAACAAACATTTGGTTTGGAGCTGGCTTAATGTCTGTTCAAAACTTTTAAAAACATACAGGTTTAATTATGATAACTATATCAAAAAACACCTCCGTTATTTCTTTCATTGCAAATGAAACCGCTCCTGTTAATCAGAAAAAACCATCCAAAATATGAATAGATCAATCAAATGGATTTCGTGACTGGTCATGTATATATATATATATTATCGCATTCGTGCTTTAAACGATTTTGGTGATGTAAAAAAAGCGATCTGGATGGCTTTTATTGAAAATGAAAGCAATCTCTCTCATGATGGTAATTGCTGGGTTGCTGATAATGTCTGTGTTGTAAAATCTGGTTGTGTTTATGAAAATATAAGGGGCTATGGCAATGCTGCCATTGGTGGCTATGTGTATGGCAATACCCTTATATGTGATAAAACCCATGTGTATTTTGGTGTTCATGTTTATGACAATGCTCATCTTTCTTATAACGTTTGAGTTTATCATTAAGCGCGGGTTTATGGGAATGCAAAATTATCCGGTAGTGCACGTATTCATAGCAATGCCGCGGTTTATGATCATGCGGTTGTTATAGGCAAGGTTTACGGCAATGCTAGCGTGGGGTGTCATACTAAGGTCTACGGCTCTGTTTATGGCAATGCCAAGATCTCCTGATTATATCGTGATTAGAAGTAATGTATATGGCAATGCAAGAATAAAAAGACATAGCGATTTATATTCGGTTCCCATAAATTGAGAGGTTTATGAAAGTGATGATGTTATCAAGATTGATAAACAGAATAAATGACAGACGTGGAGGGTGCTTCTTTGATGGTTATAAACGCATCATAAAAGAAAGCTGTGCCAATTGATATGACGCTGCTTTTAAATAGAGGTACTACAGATCATACAAAAGAAGTCAATAATGAATGTATGTATACAAAACGTATCATATTGCAAACGCTCTATTCTATTGATTAAAACTGATCAAAAGGAACGTAAATGACAGATATGATCTTTAATCACTCATTTGAATTACAGAACCTATAAACACTTTATGTATGGCTATAAAGCGTATTAAGAATAACGCTCGCATTTTTGAAGTGGTCATTTGACACAAAGTACATTATCAAAATGTCTCAACGCTTGGTAGGTTCATATCAAGACAATCAAGAGAAAATGCGTATTAAGTGAATATTTGTAACAAAACCCGTTGTTTACATTTACGAACATTGGTTTTTAAAAGCAGCTTTTCATAAGACAATAAACAACCGCTTTTTATAAAATCTAAGGCTTTTAAACTGTTATAAATCTAGGTTTCAAACGTATTTATAGAGATATCATTTTATGTCTCTAAACGTTTAAACGTTCATTTAGTGAGGTTCTCATAAGCGTATTTTCACTTTGCATTTAAACTTAATTTCTCTGCAAATAAGCCGCTCTATATTTGGGCTGGCAAAATTAACCAGCTCAAATTCGAGTTCGTTAACTTTAGAATAGAGCATTCTTTAAACATTGTCGCTTTTGACTCAAAATTGAGTAAAACACCATGCCTTTGTAATATGATTGCAATCCTTTTGAAATTTATCTACTTATCTTTGTCTTAATAAGTATCCTCAAATTTGAGGGGACTTCATTTGGTTTCGTATTTTAAAACTGTAACTTTTAAAACGTTTTTTGCTTGTTTTCCTGCATTATATCATTAAAAATCTTTTGATTTCTACGACATAACATTATCAATTTCATTACCTGTTGTGATGATAGTATCTATATAATGTCTGCTTATTATTGACTAACTTTTTAGTAAGCGGCGCTTTAAAATCGACTTGTCTTTAAATCCTTTTATGTGCCCTTAATGAATTAAAACCTATTCTATGATAGTTTCAAATGATTATTTCTTTTAAGGTTTAGCTCAAAAAAAGAGTAAACCCCATACCATTTTTTAAACGCATGCAATTTATGTTATCGATAATTTCAAACGATTACGTTTTTAATAATGCGATTTGTGTGTGATAAAAACGTATCATAAAATTTATGAACTGTTATGAATGATAGCTGCGTTCACTTCATTTGAATGTTTACATGCGTTTTATGGTCTATCCATACATGGTAATTGTTTATGAAAATGGTTAATTAAATCACGTATAAAAGTGTAGATTTTAAATGGGATTCATATAGAATAATTTCACGCAAACTATTGACTTTATTATATTTTTTATGAATAAGATTCCATCTCGTTTAGACGTTGCAAAAGAAATCACCAAAGACCTTATTGATAAGATTCTTCTCTTACACGGCGTTATCACTTTTGTTTGCAAAAATCTGCTTCGCTTTTGACTTTTGATATGGATACAACCTCTTTTGAGGTAGAGCAAAGAATTTTTTAATCATGGAGAGTGCAACAGTGTTCTTCAAAAATCTTGATTGGTCTGTTGAAAAAATTAAAGAGGTAGATAATTATTCAGCACGTTATCAACTACCAGATTGTGAAGTACAAATTCTTTATAATGACGCAATTATCAAAGGTTATCAGTAAGTTGATGTTGGAGTTTCGATTAGTACTGGTATTTTAGCTGCTGCCTGTATGGTAATTGATCCCTATCAATTCTCAGCACTTACAAGATCTACAACTTGATTTTTATAAAAAGGGGTTGAGAGTTTGTGAAGAAGGAATATATGCAGATTGGTTGGAATTAAGCTTGATTATGTCTTGAAATAGGCGATAGAAAGAATTGATCTTCATAAATGCTTTTATTTCAGATATGGAGCACCATCTTGGCGAAAGAATGAAGTTGGAGGTACATAAGGTTATCAAGGTAGATTATGCTGATTATAGCTTACTTCATATTGGTGCACTGGCTTTATTGGGTGATGTTGCAACCTTACAATCTTATTATCAAAGTTTCAGTGCAGAGGATCATTTAGGCTTTGATGAAAATACCCAACAGATTCATTTTGAACGTGCATTGGCTTTAGTCAAAGAAGTAGTCAAATCTAAGCAACTCAGCTACGCTTTCATTGCAAAAGTAGTAAAAAATATGAACCATCTGGAAGAAAAACAAAGTTCTTAATAAGAGCTTTCCAGAGAGGTGGAGTTTCATTCTTGCAAGGAAAAAAATAGCTAAATTTATCGAAACAAAAGCTAAGGAATAGCTCCTTAAGAAATATCAAGAAGATCTAAAAAGATTATAGGAGCCAGAGTCTGGTTTAAAGATGCCATCATCAGTTGAGTGAACTCAACAATGGTGGAGTTTTATCCATTGGCGGAAATCTGATGTTTGAAAGAGGCTTTCTTGATGTGAAGGTAATATTGTAATAAATAATTATTATAAATCAATATATTGTATATATTCATTGTTTTGAGATTAATGACCATTGACAAATAATTTTGCACCATTTTCTCTCTCCCAGCTTTTCGTCAATCATCAATGAAAATTTTTTATAATGGAAAGTTCATTGATAATATAACTTTTGTATGTCATTATTTTACGCTTAAAAAAAATATAAAAATAATGAAATGCAATTGAGTTATCAACTGCTTATTCTTTTCAATTTTTAATCATAAAAAAATCTTTTTATTCATTTTGCTTGTAAAAAGAACTAGCTTTTTTCTGGTGATACAAGTGGAGAAATAAGGATTTTAGATATGTTTCTGCGTTCCATTTCAATCACTTTAAAGTGTAAACCATCAGTTTCAAAGCTTTCTCCCTCATTTGGTAAATGACCAAACTGCCAAAGCATAAAGCCTGCCAGAGTCGTATAACGATCTGCTTCATCCACAAGGTTACGCCCAAGATAACCACTTAAACGGCGGATATCAGCATATCCCTCAACAAGAAGACTGCCATTTTCAAGTTGTTCTGCGATCATGAGTTCTTCATCGTCATCAGGAAAGTCTCCTGCAATAGCTTCAAGAATATCGGTTGGTGTTGCAATTCCTTCAAAAGATCCATGCTCATCAACAATAATTGCAAGCTGAATCGAAGAATGACGTAATTGCTCCATCAATCGTAAAACACTTGTATTTTCATGAACAACGAGGGGTTCTCGCATAGCTTTTTTCCAATTAATCTTTTTCCCCTCAGCCAAATTCAAAAGAAGATCTTTTGTCAACGCAACGCCAACAAATTCATCCACTTTTTCACGCGCAAGAATTAAGCGGCTATGTTTAACCTTTTGTAATTCTTCACGCATTTCATTTTCATCAGTATTTAAATCTAACCACTCAATTTCATTACGCGGCGACATGATAGAGCGAACAGGGCGATCAGCTAAATCGAGAACACCACGAATCATCTCCTTTTCTTCTGGTCTAAACAACTCAGAAGCTGCGGCCTGTTCAGCAATAACATCTACAGTCTCAGCAAGGTGACTATCTTTGCTTCCTCCTCCTAAGAGTCTCAAAACAGCATCAGCTGTTCTACTGCGTAGATCATTCGTTTTAATCATTTTTTCACGGTTACGACGTCCAATTTGATTAAAAGCTTCGATAAGAACAGAAAAACCAATAGCAGCATACAAATACCCTTTTGGAATATGAAAACCAAATCCTTCAACAATGAGAGTAAAACCAATCATCATCAAAAAACCAAGACAAAGGATTACAATAGTGGGATGACGATTAATAAAACGCATAAGAGCACCAGATCCGCACATCATTACTCCCATAGCAGCTATGACTGCGATATACATAACTGCTGCCTGCTCTTTTGCAATCATACCTGTTGCGGTAATAATACTGTCTAGTGAAAAAACGGCATCCAGCACCACGACTTGGACGATTACTTGCCAAAAAACAGCATAACCAACGCCTGTTTTTCTTTCATGTGATACTCCTTCTAACCTTTCATGTAATTCTAGCGTTCCCTTTGCGAGCAAAAAGGCTCCACCACCGATTAAAATAAAGCTATGCCAACTAAATACAAAAGATGAAAGTGAAAGAATGACCCTATCGAGTCTCATAACCCATCCAATAACGGTAAGAAGGAAAAGCCGCATAATTAATGCTAAAGTAAGACCTATAAAGCGTGCGCGGTCACGCAAATGCAGTGGCAATTTTTCAGCTAAAATTGCAATAAAGATAAGGTTATCTATTCCTAAAACAATTTCGAGAAAAACCAGCGTGATCAAACCAAACCACGCATGGGGATCAGTGATCCATTCCATCATTCCTTACCTTTTAGAAGCTTAAAAGCGCGCGATTGACAAAAAAAATTCATAGGCTTTTATTCGTATATTGGATCATGAACATTGAATGTAAAAAACTTATATTCAAAGAAAAAAACAGCACAATATTGCTTGAATACATGTGATTGTTGATAAAACAAAATGATGCCCCATCCCGCTTACAACCACAAGAAGGTTCCTCTAATTTTCGCTCGGGCATTATGCTCGATAATCCTCTAACTATAGGTTCTGTATAACAATCAGAACATTTATTTATAAAGCTTCTTATAATGGGTTTATTTTTATATAAGATCAAGTGGTGAATATCATATTTTTAACCTTACAGACAATGAGTTTATATAACAAACAACAAAATATCTGGACATCTATCCTTAGGAGCGTTATAGAAACGCTCATTCTCGTCTTTTGAGAAGCTTATGGGTGATTAGCTCAGTCGGTAGAGCAGCTGACTCTTAATCAGCGGGTCGTGGGTTCGATCCCCTCATCACCCACCATTTTATTTTATACCGTAAATAACTTATTGATTGCGTAATTTTTTTAAGGTACGAGTTGCTAAATAAAATTGGGCAGTAGGATTTCCCCATATCTGTTTGTTTAAAAGTGAAGATTGTTGATATAGCTTAGTCATCGGTGTTTGTACTTTTTAGGGGACTCAAAGAACTTCCAAAGGACATTTGAAGATCTTTTAATGCGTATTGTTTCTTTTTTTAAAGTTGCAATTGGTAAGGAGAAGCTTCTTACCGACAATTGTGTTATTTAAAGGGGTATAAAAATCAACAGTTTTCACTTCTTTTAATATAAATTGATTAAATTTTTTTGGATTTTTAGCATATTGTTTAAAGACAGAAGAAACTTTACACTTTAGTTGTGTCAGCAGTGTGGATATTTTTTGATAACTCTCCCGCTTAAACAAAAAACTTCTATAATAATCATCAGTATTCCAAGAGGGTAAATCAAGATAAAATAAAGTAGTTAGCTGGACATACAAGTAATAAAATTAGATTAGTTTAATTGTTTAAAGCTGATACCTGTTAAACGAAAGACAATAAACTTTAATGAGGCTTAAAGTTTTAAAATATTAAGCTGTGTGGTTACGCTATGCTGTCTTTCCGTTAGCTAAACCTCTAAAAATATAAATATTAAGAAAGCTACTCAGATTCATTATAATATATTGATTTATAAAGAATTGATTATTCTTTATTTAAAAAAAACTTTACTATCATAAACTTCTTTTGTTTCAATCCCTCTTATAATGAATTAATTAAAATCATTCATTTTTGCATCATAAATGGGATTAACGTGTGGATAAAGACTATTGAAGAAAGGCATAAAAATAATTCTTATTAATGTTCTTAAGTGCTAAAAGTTATCATAACATTGGAAAAATAGTATAATGGCGCAGGCTTGCTCTTTTATTAAGTATAAAGATGATGGTGCAACAATAGCTTTACTATTATACCATTTATGGGTATTGTTGTGTAATGGAGAAGAGCGTTGAGAGAGGTTTCTTAAAAAAGATATGTAAATTGGCAACACGATGGTGTTTTGTTCTTTTATAGGTACATAAAAAAGAAGTCATTGATAGCCTTTTATTTATTCAGGTGGTGTTTTGGGGGCTCTTTTCCAATATTGTTGCGCCTCAAAAATGACGACCACAAATAATGAAAGGATAAGCGGTATAATCAAATAAAACATTCTAAAGACAATAAGTGCTGCAATAACATCGGTTGGATTTATATTGGGCATGCCTGTTATGAAGAGAGCTTCAAGAACTCCTACTCCTCCTGCTGGAGCATTAGAGAGAAGAGTTATCGTAAAAGATGCTAGGAAAACACCAAGAACAGAGATAAAATGAATATCTGCGTTATGTGGGAGAACAGCATATATAATTCCTGCTGCTCCTAAAAGCTCTAGAGGGCTAATGAGAAGCTGTTGAATAACAATTTTCAATCGTGGATAGGAAAGTTGAATTTTCTTCCCCAAGCGTAAGGGCTTTAACTGAAGCCAGCTGCCAAACGTATAAAGTGCTATACAGCTGAGTAAAATTGCTCCAGCCGTTGTTCCGAGCCATTCAGGAAGTTCTTTATGAATGAGGGTGATAATTTCGGGTTGCAGTACCAAAACGATTCCCAAAAGTAAGATTGTGCCGATTACAAAAGTAAAAGAGCAAAAACCTACTAATATTGCGATTTCTGTTCCGTTTAATCCTTTCATTTTATAGGCGCGATAGCGTACAACGGCACCAGAAAAAACTGAAGCACCGATATTGTGTGAAAGAGCGTAGGTTGTAAATGAACATATAGCGATAAAAATCCAAGAAATTTTATGGCCTAGATGTTGCAAGGCAATTCGATCATATCCAGCAAGAGCAGCATAAGCTAGGAGAGAACATAAACAGGCTAATAACCAGTGCTGTGCATTTAAATTGCTCAAGCGCTCCAATACATCCCCAAATGAAATGGCAGAGAGCTTCATGTAAAGAATTCGAATAGATACCAGCATTGCTAAGATACCAATCAATGGCCATATAAATTGCTTTATTTTCACGATTCTGTATCCATTTTATGTTTTCTGTAAATTTTCATGATTGAGCATATTCCTTACAGATCTTCGTTCTGTTATATACTCTATAATGCCATTGGCAATTTCTTCATCATCTGTTACTACAACATCAGCACCTAAATCAATGAGATATGTTGTTTCTGTGTCGGATAATGCATGTGTGATTATCTGGATATCTTTCTTCATATCACGGATATTCACGATACATTCTCCTACTTCAATGGTACTTCGCATTGTAATAACAACTTTATGTGCATTATTTATATTTGCTGCGTTCATTATTTCTTGTTGAATGATATTGCCGCAAATAGCCTCAAAGCCATCTGCAATCGCTTTATCAGAGAGGCGTTTTGATTCTTCTACGATCACTATAGGTTCACCTCTATTTATTAAAGATAATGCAACACACTTACCGATACGACTATAGCCAATAATTACGATATGGTTGTTTTTTAAGGTCATCGGTAAAAAATCTTGGTCAGGATCTTGTGGATCAATATCAATAATTGTTTGGGTATTTTGTGAAGATGCAGAATTTTTTTCTAGACGTTTTTTAATTTTATTACAGGCAATGAAAACAAGAGGATTGAGCAAAATAGAAAAAATTGCTCCTCCAAGAATTAAATCATGAGCGTCATTGTTTAAAAGTCCTAAGCTTAAACTTAAACCAGCAAGGATAAAGGAAAATTCTCCGATTTGGGCAAGGCTTGCAGAAATAGTCAAAGCTGTTGCATTAGAATAGCGAAAAGCTTTAACGATGAAAAAGGCAACAGCAGATTTTCCGATTACGATAATGAATAAGGTTGCTAAGAGAGGGAAAAAATGAGTTAAGAGTTTCTCGGGGTCAAATAACATGCCTACAGAAACAAAAAAGAGAACAGAAAAAGCATCGCGCAGTGGTAAAGATTCTTCCGCGGCACGGTGGCTTAATTCTGATTCGCTCATGACCATACCAGCAAAAAAAGCACCAAGAGAAAGAGAAACTCCAAATAAATGAGCGGCTCCGAAAGCTACTCCTAATGCAATAGCAAAGACGCTAAGACGAAATAATTCACGTGATCCCGATTGTGCGCTCATTTTTAAAAGCCATGGGATAACGCGTCGCCCAATGACGAGCATAAGTGCAATAAATACAATTACCTTCAGGATGGTGAGACCAAAAATACCCCAAATACTTAAATCCAACCATTGAACAAGAGGATCCAACGCTTCTTTTTTGGTATTGCTGAGGGCACTTGCCAAGGAAGGGATGAGGACAAGTATAAGGACCATTGCTAAATCCTCAATAATCAACCATCCAACGGCAATGCGTCCTTTTTCTGTTTCAATAAGATGACGCTCTTGCAAAGCACGTAGCAGGATAACGGTACTTGCTATGGATAAAGCAAGACCGAAAATCAAACTACCACTAAAGCCCCATCCCATAATCAGACCAAGGCACAAACCTAGAAAAGTAGAAAATGCCATTTGTGCAATAGCAGCGGGGACAGCAATAGCTTTGACAGATAAAAGGTCTTTTAATGAAAAGTGGAGCCCAACACCAAACATCAGCAAAATAATACCAATTTCAGCAAGTTGATTAATGATGACGGAATCTATTTTAAATCCGCCTGTATTGGGTCCCACAATAACACCAGCTAACAAATAGCCTACAAGGGGTGAAATACGTAAACGGCTAGCAATCATTCCCAAGAGAAATGCTAAACATAAGCCTGCAACAATAGTTGTGATAAGTGGTGTGTCGTGGAGCATGGATTATTTACTATTCTTGATCAAAAAGCGAATGAATGAAAACGACTATATTTCTATGAGAAGAGAGGCGAGATGTACCATACGCATTAAAGGGCATTTTTATTTCACTTTGATATTTGCACGATTATTTCGCTCACGCCACCAATTTCCTAGCAGGAGTAAAATAGGAGCAGCAATAAAGATAGAGGATGATGTTGCAATAATAATCCCAAAGACCATGGGTAATGCAAAATTATGAACAGCACTTCCACCCCATATCGCCATGGGGAGCATCGCAAGAATTGTTGTGGCTGATGTAAAAAAACAACGTACAAGAACCTGATTAATTGACAGATCAATCAGCTCGCGCAACGGCATTTTTTTATAAAGACGCATATTTTCGCGCATCCTATCATAGACGACAACTTTATCATTTATAGAATATCCAACAATTGTTAAGAGTGCGGCGATAGCCGTTAAATTAAAATCAAATTGAAATAAAGCAAAAAAGCCAATCATTTTTGTGGTGTCTAAAATGAGAGTGATAATTGCTCCAATGGCAAAGAACCACTCGAAGCGTAACCATATATAGAGAGACATGGCAATAGCCGCAAGAATAACAGCAGTAAAAGCAGCTGTGGCAAGCTCACCTGAAATTTTGGGACCAACAACTTCTATTTGATCGAATGTGGTATCGGGATAGATATTTTGTACAGCTGTTTTGACCTTATCAATGGCGGTGGTTTGTTGTGCTTCGCCACCGCTTTGTTTCTGCATGCGAATTAATACGGTATTTTCGTTATCAATATTTTGCAAGGTAACTTCACCAATATTAAGAGTAGAAAGCTTGGAACGCAGAGTTGCTAGATCTGCTGGTCCTTTCGTGGTAATACTCATTTGGCTTCCGCCAATGAAATCAATACCAAAATTCAATCCAGGCTTAAAAAAGAGAAAAACTGAAGCCATTGATAAAACAATTGAGACGCCAATACCAATGAAACGTGCTTTCATGAAGTGGAAAGTTGTGTTTTGTGGCATGATGTTGAAAGCAGAGTGAATATGCAATTTTTTAATCTTCCATTTACGAACGATCCAAATCATGATGATGCGTACAATGGTGATATTTGTAAACATGGAGATGATAATACCAAGCAACATTGTTACGGCAAAACCACGAACGGGACCGGTCCCGAACCAAAATAGTAAGACGGTCGCTATAATTGCTGTAACATTTGCATCAACAATGGTTGCAAAAGCGTGTTTAAATCCACGATCTAGGGCTGCAAAAGCACCCACACCTTTTCGACTTTCTTCACGGATACGTTCATTGATAAGGATATTAGCATCAACGGCAATACCGATGCCTAAAATAATACCAGCAATACCAGGCAGCGTAAGCGTAGCTCCCAAAAGACTCAGTGCAGCAAATGTTAAAATTGTGTGCAGAGCTAGTGCTATATTGGCAATTAATCCCCAAATACGATAGAGAAGAAAAATAAAAATTGCAACAAGAATAAAGCCAATTATGCCGGTGTAAAGTCCCATTTGGATAGCATCAGCACCAAGATTTGGACCTACGGTTCTCTCTTCAATGACCGTGAGTGGTGCGGGGAGGGAACCAGCACGAAGCAGAGCAGCCAGAGTTGAGGCTTCTTTGGGGTCAAAGTTTCCTGTAATTTGACCTTGTCCATTGGGAATGACACTATTGATGGTCGGAGCGGTTAAAACTTTATTATCCAGAACAATGGCAAAAGGACGGTTAATATTTTGTCGTGTTATATCAGCAAATATTTTTGCGCCAGCGGAATCTAGCGTAAATGAAATAATGGAACGTCCTGGTATTTGGGGGTCAAAACCTGCACGGGCATCTTTCAGGACATTTCCATCTAAAGCAATTTGATCATAAATTGCATAATGTTGTGTTGCATCAGTGTATCCAGGGAGAATAGAAACACCTATAGGGGGATTATTGGGGTCCACATTAGAAGGAACAAGATGAAAACTCATCTTAGCGGTTGTTCCTAAAAGATCACGCAGTTGTTTTGGATCTTGTAGTCCAGGCAATTGGACCATAATACGATCATTTCCGACCTTTTGGATGGCTGGTTCTGAAACACCAACTTGATCTATACGACGACGGATGATTTCTAAGCTTTGTTCGATAGCATTGCTGACACGGTCTTTTATACCAGCTTCTGTTAATGTGACGCGGAGAGTTTCATTTTGAGCACTGATCGTGATGTTATGTTCTGTTGTGCCAAAGCTACTGTGTATGGGGGTTATTAATGTTTTCAAAGCAAAGAGTGCTTTTTCAGTTTGCGATGGGTCAGAAATAAGGGCAATAACGCTATCTTCAACGATACGCACACTTGAGGTGCGGATTTGTTTTTCACGCAATACATTGCGCACATTGCTTAAAACTATATGTAACTGATCGCGTTTTAACGTTTTGCTATCAACCTCGAGCAGGAGAGAAGAGCCTCCTTGAAGGTCAAGACCAAGTGCTACACGGGTGTCGGGTAAGAATTTCGAGTTTTTAACTTGTTCGTGTGAAAATAAATTGGGTAAGGCAACATAAATGCTGCTTAAAAGAATAAAACAATAAAGGGTAGTTAACCAACCAGGTGTACGCATGATATATTCCGTAAATAGGCAATCTAACAGTTATTCAAAGTTAAAAGCACAAGTAAAATAAGATGATCGTTTTTATATTCAAGGAAGAGAATTAAGTATGTTCATTGGGAGGAGCGCGTTTATTTGAGAAATATTGTGTTTTAACGTTACGAAATCGTGTGTCAACAGCTGGAATCTTTATTAAAAAGAAATCCAATGTTAGGATTTTTTGAAAGGTCCTCATAAAAATAGATTCTGTATGGAGTGTTACAAGTTTTTTGTTTTCAGTTGTGGTAACATTCACCTGATCACACTTATGATGTAAATCAAATCTATTCGTTTTAATGACATTATTGGTGTGTGATTGTTTGATTAAATAAGCACGTGTTTCTAGGTTGCTCGTCAAGAATACACCTAAACTGGATAGAAAAATCCAAGTTGTCAAAGGAAGAAAATCTTCTTTTTTGCAATAAAGGTGCAAAAAAAACATGCTAGAGTGCCTTCTTTAATCTTATTGAGTTCAGCTTATTTATCATTCTTTTATCTTATTACCAGTATTATAGGATAAGGGAAAGCTTTTATAAGGTTATTCTATAAAAGTTGAAAATATCTACTTTATACCATATTTAAAAGAGAAAAATAAAATCCCTTTTGTGCTCATAAGGTAGATATGTATTCATTTTGTAGAAAAAACATCCACATACTTTTCCTTCTTTTGGGGATTATCTTTGTATTTAATTCTGGTGCATGGGGTAATAGGGGGGCACAAAATACAATTGTCGAACAAACGATAGCTTCTTATTCAGTTGATGAAATTATTCAGCAACAACAGTTGATTATTGAGACTCTTGAAGAAAATACTGAAACTTTAAAAAGAGATTTTGACAGAAAGCCAGAAGATGAGCGTGCTTTAGAAGAATTACGGTTACGTGCACAAGATATCAGTGAACGTGCTATTGAGGCAGCATTTGTTTTGCGTCCTACTCTTAATGAGATTAATACACTTCTTGATCAATTAATGGAGCTCCATCGTGACGTGAAAAAACTGAAAAGCTCAGTGAAGGAATATTCCTACTTGATAGAGCAAAAAGCTAAAATTAACAGTATCATGCTTCGTTTTGAAGCAATTTTCTTAGCGGCAAATAGAATAGCTGAACTTTCTATTTCTCAATCTCGGGAGCTTTTTAAACGCACGCTTACGTATAGGCTTGAGTTTTCGATTCCGATGGTTAAACATCTCGCCCAAAAAACAAAAGAGGCTTCATCAGATTTTCTTGTGTTGTTAAATTCTTGGTGGAATTTTATATTTTACTTCAAGTTTTTACAACTATTTCTTTGCTTTTTAATTCCACTTTTTATTACTTTGGGACTTTCCTATTTTTCTCAAAAAGTTCTTGTTCATGTGTATTGCCACTTTACGAAGTCTAATGAGGAAATATCTTATTTACAACGCTTATTGATCGCCTTTATTTCAGTTCTCTTACCTTCACTTGTATGTATTCTTTGCGTTTATCTTGTGTTGTTTTTGTTTCGTAGTTTTAACTTAGATCCAGGTAAGCTTACAACAGTTTTTGATATGATAGGTTGTCAAATTATTTTATTATTTTTAATCAATCGATTAGCTGTTGTTCTTCTATCATCGAATAGGCCCCATGTGCGTCTTCTCAGTATTGCACCATCGTCTGCTTATCAATTAGTGATTTTACTCACGTCTTTAGGGGGGATTTTGGCATTTGACGCTGTTCTTGATAGTATTTATCAAATCATTTCAGCGCCTCTATCTTTAACAATTGCTAAAAGTTTTATTGCTGTTTTTCTTGTAGCGATATTGCTATTTATAATATCATTTGTACCTTTGCGGTTTAGACGTAGGCGTGTTCAAGAAGAAAAAAAAGAGCCATACTTTTGGCCATTTTATATACGCATTCCTCTTATTGGCTTGGGGTTACTGCTCTTTGTATTGAATTTTTTAGGTTACGTTGGACTTGCGCGTTTTATTACGCAGCAAATTATGATTGATGGAGCATTTTTAGTTCTCATGTATTTAGGAATACAAAGCGCTCAAGCACTTGGAACTAAAGACCAATTTATGAAAACAACGGTTGGTCATCTTTTGATGCAGAGGTTTCATTTAGAAGAAAAAACGATGAATCAATTGGGAGTTTTTGTGAGCGTTTTTCTCAATTTATTTGTTGTTATATTTTGTGCAATGCCAATTGCTGTCCAGTTTGGATTTTCCTATTCTGATTTAAAAGCAGTTTTGTGGCAATCGGTGACCGGTTTTCAGATTGGAAATATTAGTCTTTCTTTGATTTCTCTTGTAACAGGAATTATTTCTTTTTGTGTTTGCTGGTTTCTTATTCGCCGATTTATTGGTTGGTTAGATAATGTGGTGTTGGTTCATGGAGAGTTCGATTCTGGTATACGTAATTCTATCAAAACAGTGATAAGTTATGGAGGCGTTGTTGTATCTGCTTTGACCGGATTATCAATGGCAGGTTTGGATCTTAGAAATTTCGCTCTTATTGCTGGAGGACTTTCACTTGGTATAGGTTTTGGTTTACAGAATATTGTCCAAAACTTTGTCTCTGGACTTATTATTTTAGTTGGAAGACCATTTAAAATAGGGGACTATATAGAATCTGGATCAGTAGGGGGGGTTGTTAAGCGTATTAGTGTGCGTGCAACGGAACTTGAGACAATTCAGCGTAAGACGATTATTATTCCCAATTCAAGCCTTATTAATAACAACGTTAGTAATTGGACACGACGTAATAAAGTAGGACGAATTGATATACCAGTTACTGTATCATCTAAGGTTGCTCCAGAGCATGTTGCTGAAATTTTGTTAGAGATTGCTTCTGCGACAGAAGGCGTTTTAAAAAATCCTATCCCACAGGTGAGTTTTACAGCATTTGATCGTAAGAGTTTTTCCTTTAATTTGGCTATTTATGTGCCTAATATTACCTCATCTTCTCATGTAACCAATGCTCTTCGATTTAGCCTATATAAGCGTTTTGCTGAGGAAGGAATCTTAGAATGCTGAAATATACTTATATTTTGATTACAGTTATTCTATTAAGTATTTTTACCATAACAGCTTTTGCTGCAACAGTGAAGAATACTGATTTAAAGATACAATCTCTTATTGTTGTTGAAGGAAGTATACCTTCAAAAATTTCTTTAAATACTCATCAAACAATTACAATTTGTATGAAGGGATGTTTTATAACTTTTCCTAATAAAGACCGTTTTGCAATAAAGGCAGATGATAATATAGAAATCAGTAGGGGAAGAGCAATTTTTAAATAAAATGATTGAGAATTTTTGTTTGGGGACAAGATTTAGAAGGATAATGATATTGTGTGTAATTAATAATCTCATCCTTTAGAAAATGGTAAAAAAAAGGTATGATTTTAGTATAAAATGGATGTTTTTTTATACTATGTAGAATCTACAGTATGCATTTTGGATGTAAGAATATTGAGGTATTTATAGTATTGTTAATGAACATCGATTTTCTAAAAATAATTACATCATTTTTAGAATTTTTTCATAAAAAAAGGCATAAAATATACTATTTTGTGATTTTTTTGCGGTAATTTTAATACAAAATGTTTTATATTTCCTCCTTTTGACAAGATAATATGTATTTTTATTAAATATTTATTATTTGAAGTAATCATTATTATAATATTTTAAAATTTATTTGATAATATTAAATTTTGATGTAATGATATATTAATATAGTAATAGATTTAAATGTAACTATAAAGGAGTACATGCGATTTTGCAGCATAAGATTTTATAAAACTTTGTTTTTCTAAATGTGATTTTTGATTATATTTAAATTTAGCAATGGGGTATAATTTTATGAATACAAAATTTATAACAGCATCTGTTTTTTCTTTGATTTCACCTTCTATAGTACAGGCTGCAGATGTGGTGGCTCACGAAGAGCCAGTACATGTTGCCTCAGAAGTTGTTGCTTCTTCACCTTTTTCTTGGGGAGGTGTTTATTTCGGGGGGCAAGTTGGTGGCTTTTCAAGTAAGATTTCTGCAACAGCGCCTGATGTTAATATTCCTCTCTATCCTGATGAGGGTAGTAAAAGTAAACCATGGATACCTGTCGAGAAACAGCATATGCCCGATCTTTCTGGGTTTATAGGTGGTTTTTATGCGGGTGTTAATTTTGATCTCGGTAATAATTTTATTATGGGGATTGATACGGATATCATTTTAACGGAAAAAAAGGATACAAAAACAAGATTTCATGCAGATGAATCGAGTGCTGGTGGAACTGAAGGATTGGGCACTGAAGGATCGGGTAGTGATACTGAGGAATTAGATACAGAAGAAAAAAGTCGAAAAAAGGCAAAAATTGTCAGGAGACAGGGCAGAGGCTTTTCTCGCTCTTCTGCAGAGGATAAAGAAGAGAAAGACAGTTTAACTTTTAATCATACGTTAAAACAAAAATGGACAGGTGCTACACGGGTGCGTGTTGGGTTTTCTGCAGGGCGTGTGATGCCTTATATTGCTGGTGGTGTTGCTTATGGACAGTTTCAGGATATTTTGTCGACAGTAATTACGGGAGGTGAGCCATTTAATAGGACATCGGATGTAACAAAAACGATGATTGGTTATACTCTCGGTGGTGGTGTTGATTTTGCAATGACAGACCATCTTGTTGTGCGTGCGGAATATCGTTACTCAGATTTTGGTAAAAGGAAATTTAAAGACGAGATTGAAGTTAAGTATAAGACGAATGATTTTCGCGCAGGAATAGCTTACAAATTCTAATTTTGTAGGATAAAGGAGCTTAAATTTAAGAGGTCCTATTTCTTTGATAGGGCCTTTATTTTTTAATTTTATGCATTGTAAACACTATTTTATGGTGAAAAAAAAGGGGGCTTTGACTTTGAGTGAGAATGAGGAGGTAAGGAAGAGTTACTCAGATTCTTAATTGTTAAGAATAAAAAATTTTTAGTTCACGAGGTGTGGTTGAAACATTTGTTGGCAAAGAAGGATTGCTTCGTCTTTCATATTATTACAGTTATCACTTTATAATACCGTTATAGAGTTGCAAACAGTAAACTTAAAGAGAGTTTTTACTATCTAAGTAATGAGAAAATAAAGAAAATTTACATAGAGTGGTGCGGACGGCGTGTACGTTTGTGCAACAATTTTTTCTTCCCTTAGAACTCTCTACAATATCACCTGATAGCACAGTTTATCTTTTTTCTGTTTAATAACTAATTGTTTTTATTTTATTTTATTTATTAAATTGCCTTTTATATATAATCTTGGTACCAGATGAAAGTGCTCCAAGTGCAATTCAAAAGGTGGTTTTTAAAAGGTGGTTCGAAGAACGTGATAGACTGTCTATCTTATCTGTAAAAAATCTATCTAAAGGAAAATATGCTGACAGAGCTGGTTTATGGCTTATCAAAACTACACCAGATCAAGGATGATGGGTTTTTAGGTTTGACCTCAATAAAAGACGACGAGAAATGGGATTAGGCTCTTGTCGCAATGTATCTTTAAAAGAAGCACTGTTCAAAGCTTTAGCTTGTCGTGATCTTTTAGATCAAAGAATTGACCCGATTCGCCGAAAACAAAAAGAAAATTTGCGTCGGGCAGGGGGTATTTCTTTACGAGAAATTGCCTCTAGTACTTTTGAAGCGAAAAAAAACGAATTGAAAAATGAAGTAAAAGCAGCAAACTGGTTAACACCTCTTGAGTTACATGTTTTTCCTAAACTTGGTGATACGCCAATCATTGAACTGACGCAAATTGATATAAAAGGATGCATTTCTCCCATTTGGAAGACAAAAAACGAAACAGCAAGTAAAGCTTTATCCCGCTTGAATATAGCTATAAAACATGCGGTGGCACTTAGTATAGATGTGGATATGAAATTAAAAGCAAAAGCTTTATTAGAAAAGTTTATTCAAAATACCCCAAATATTCCAGCTATGCCATGGAAAGAAATGCCTAAGTTTTTTCAATCTTAAAATGATGAGCTTGTATCACATCTAGCTTTAAAACTTCTTATTTTGACGGTTTTTTTTATACCAATCAGGCATATTTAGAGATTTATGGATCAATATGGATTATCCCAAAAGAAAATATGAAGATAATTGTTGGAAAGGTTTCTGATTTTCATGTGCCGCTTACAGCTGAAGCGCTTGCTGTTATTGAAAAAGCAAAAAAATGGTTTTTTATTTGTTGAGAGTTTTGGAAAGCCTATATCTGATGTAGCACTTCCTAAATTCATGAAAGACAAAGGTTTTGATTATAGACTTCATGGTTTCAGATCGATTCTGCGGGACTGGATAGCAGAGACAACGTCAACACCATTTGAAATTGCAGAATCTGTTCTTGCGTATTCAGTTGGGAATTCAGTGACAAAGGCTTACATGCGGACGGATTTTTTAGAATAGCGCCGTGTCCTCTTAGAACAATGGGCGTCTTTTATATCTGGAGAGGCTTGATAATTGTTATGTCTATTGTCGCGTCAGGTGTCTAAGAAACATTTAAGCGATTAGCGGATAGATTACGATATAATCTCTCTTTCCTCGCTTTAAAAGCGGGGAGGGGGTAAAGCTTTCAGTTTTTGGTTAGCCACTGTTTTATAATGTGCAAAGATATTGTCTATCGCATCCATAAGGTGTGCAAAATCAAGGATAAGCAAAAAGAGGATGAATGCTATCCACTTCATCAAACGAGACATCATTTTTACGCTTTTGTAGGTGATGATGATTTCTTGAAGGATTTCTTTTTCTGCTTCTGTAAGCTCTGTGTGTTTTTTGGATTTTTTTCTAGCTATGTTTCCACCCACACAAGCGTTCACCTAGATTATTGTGCTTTAAGATCTCTCTTGCTAAATTGGAACTGATGGCGTTCAGATCTTTCTTGTCTAAATAAATTGGCAACCAGCCAACACAAGAAGAAGCATATTTATTTGTCGTGCAACCAACGAGAGAGAGCAGCACGCACATCAGCATCACTTTTTTGATTAATTTCATTTTCTACCTCAAGACGGGTTGTGGCTGCTTTTAAAGCTTTTTCTGTTTGCTTTTGTTGCTCTGCTTTTTTCCCAAGATTAAAAGCTCTTGCTAAAATCATAAAAAAAGCGGCTAAAGCCGCGCCTGTCACCATCAGATTTCTTTTCATCCATAAGATCATAGACGATGCTCCTGAAAGCGTTTAGCAACAAAGAAAATACCAGCACATGCGGCTAAAACCATAATGGTGGCCAAAGCCCATTGGATTGGTCCATTTCCTGCTAATAAGCCTCCAAGCCCAGAAAAAGAACCAATAATCGGTGCAAGGGCTTCGGCTTTGAAAACCCCCGTTGGTGCTTGCGTTTCTACTGTTTGATAATTGGAGGAAACAAAAGCCCCTTTCGCCCATAAGCCTGTTTCTGCCGGCACACGCCGGTGTGCGAGACCTTCAAGACGCTTACCGGCCTGCTTTGGTCCATTTCTGTAGCTCGGCAGGGACAGCTTCATATTCACCTTGATTGATCTTTTTTAACAGTGTCGAGTTACAAAAGGCTCCTGTTCCTACATTATAGCAAAAGGAGACTAACGCCGCGAATTGTTCATCCGTTAATGAAACTGTAACAGCGCGTTCAACGACATTTTCAAATTGTCTTAAGTCTTGGCAAAGAAGTTCTTCTGCTTGCTTTTCAGTGATTGTCATGCCTTCGTAAATAAAAGGCTTTCCAGCACTGTTTGTATGTCCATAACCTATTGTCCATACCCCAATGGCATCTTTATAGGCGTTTAAACGCAAACCTTCCCATTGTTTAATAAGTGCAAGTCCTTCTGATGATATTTTTCGCATATGCTTCTCCATAAAAAAAGCTCCGCAAAAAGCAGAGCTGGATTAAAAAATTGATATTTTTCCCATGTGAAAGGATGGCTTGTTAAAACCTATGTAGCTTGTTCATTGGAACAAAAGAATGTATTTGACATTATTTATTCTGTAGCATATAAACTACAGATGTTTATTGTTAAAAAAACACACTATTTTACAGAGTGGTTAGACTCGTTAAAAGACAAACAAGTGCAAAAGAAAATTGCTGCACGTATTTTCCGCCTTGAATATGGGCTTCTAGGAGACGTGAAATATTTCCGTGGCATTGGTGAACTAAAAATAAATTATGGACCAGGCTATAGGATTTATTTTGTAAAACAAGGGAAACAAATCATTTTGTTATTAAATGCTGGTGATAAATCCACACAACAAAAAGATATCGAAAAAGCCCTTCAATTAGTAAAGGAAATGAAACATGGAAATTACTAAATTTGATGTAAGTGAATATTTTAATACGCCTGAAGACTTTAAGATCTTATTAGATGATGCTTTAGAAACCAAAAATAGTGGCTATATTGCACATGTATTAGGTATTATTGCGCGTAAACAAGGAATGACAACTGTTTCTCAAGAGACAGGACTAAATCGCGAGTCTCTTTATCGTTCTTTAAGCGATAAAGGTGATCCACGACTTTCTACTTTTCTTAGTGTTTTGAGTGCTTTAAATTTGCAGATTAGCTTAACACCTATCCAAAATAATTGTAAGGAACAAGCAGCTTTAGAAGAAGCATCTTGACTACCTCCCCATTGTTGATAACGGGGAGGGGAGTTCTGTTTTTAAGTTAAGCAACCTTTTTAATGGGGCTTTCTAAATCTGGTTCGGAAGCTTTCAAAAAAGGATTCATAGCCATGGGAAACTCTGAAGCTCCGAAATCTGTAAGAACTGCCAGAATCTTTGTAAAATTGGGCACTTCATCTTGAAGTTCTAAAATCAAAGCTTTTTCCACCACGCCCATGACCTGCACCAGCGTGTTAAATCCTCATCTCCAACACTTTGATGATTGGAAAATTGAGCCAACGCTATCCACAAATTGCATAAGAAGTCGACACTGCTATTCATTGCACACCCCCAAAGATTTGCTCTCTCAAACATGCCAATCCTCTGGATGTAATTTTTGTTGAAGGGAGCACTCTTTCTGTACCATCTGGTCTTTGAATGGTGATAGCAGGACAGTCCATGAAACCTTTTTTGATTTTGTCCTCAGTAAGGAATATAATCAACTGTTACAACCCATTTTTTTGCATGGGTTGTTTAGGTTTTGTTAAGAACAGGTGTTGTAAAATTCGCATGTTTAAAACCTTAATTTTACCTATAGATCTAATTGTCTCAAATTTGACTGTATAAAGTGTTTTGTATTTCTAAAGTGGATTTTTCCCCTGTCAAAAAAGTTCAAATTGCTTTATACGGTGCCTTTTTGTCGATTTAAATGCATATACAATCATAAAATGATCAGTACTTTTCACTATTTTGTCGTTTTAAGCCGCCTTTGAATTGCTACTGTTATGTTGCTCTTCACTAGGCTTGCTTATTCTCACGAATGAAATGTGCTTGCCTCCTAAAGCCAAATTACGGGTATTTTCAACTCGTAGCTATGCGAATCATGCCTTTGATTTTTGGTCTGTTAATAAGAGATTTTTGACGAGTGATGAGTTTTCGCCATGCATGTATGGAAGTAATCAAGCAACCAGTATTGTAGGCAATCAAGCGCCTTCTCCTAAGACGTCTGGAGGACACGTTGATACAAACAATAGACGGATGATTTCGCATATCGGTTGTGAGGATGGTTGCGGTTATGTTTGGCAATATTTGTCTGGTTGTTATCCAGTGACTAAATGGCATACAGGGGAACAAGGAAGCAGTTTACGTGTAGACATAAATGTTATATTGGGAGGAGGCGATTGGACTGGTGGCTCTAACAATGATCATCTTGTACGGAATTTTGCGCATTCTCGTTATGTAGAAGATGAAAAAATAGGCGCCCGTGGATGTAGCGAGCCACTTTATTATAATTAACGCGAGATTGATTAGAACATCATTTTATCCAGCCCCACTTTTGTGGGGCTTTTTTTATGGAGCGTCAGATGAGAAAGATATCGAAAGAAGGATTAGAGCTTATCAAACAAT
>NZ_JBHIPX010000008.1:0-83454 GCF_042196245.1 Bartonella sp. AP19HLJMH | reverse complement strand
TCTGTTACGGCTGATATAGAGCGCTTTTTGACATGGTGCACTCCCTCAACAACAACAGCATGAATTGGAAAACATTGCTTCTTCTGTACAGCAGAGATTACCGAAACTCATGCAAAACAGAATCTTATTATAAACCTTTATGAAAGTTTTTTTGTAGTGTAGCTGCAAGAATTTGTTTAACTCTTTATTTGAAGAAAAAAGAGTTAACTCTATAGGAATCAAAATTCCAAAATATTGCTTATTTTGTTAAATCTGATTTTTAGAACGTGGGTTAGGAATATTCTGAAAGTCGTTTTCAGAATCAATCACTTCAGGATTATAAGAACTATTTTCTCCCGTTAAAACATAAATCCAATAGCAGATCTTCGAGTTCACAGAAAACTTTTCGATTATTAAGGTAGCACATTGATTATCACAGTTAAAATCGTATCTTCCTTCCTCTAAAAATTTATCAGCATCATTGATATTAACTAATTCTGAGGCTGGATCTATTTTATATTTATAAGAAAGGAAGTTAAGGGTATTCATAAAGTTAACATAATTACAATGTCTATAGTCTTATCAGATGGCAGGTGCTTCCCAAGTTATCTTAGTGACCACGAGAAGGTGGTGTGTCAAAAATATATTGTATTGTTTAGAATCAGTTAGTTAAAGATCAAAGTTATAAAATTTTAATTGCAAAAGTAATACGAATTTTAGAGAACTCTGCAGTGAAAGCTGCTTAGATTTTTAGGATATGGGCTCCCCCTTCCCGGCTTTTAAGTGGAGGAGAAATCAGTGCATTGAACGAAGCATGGCATCACGTAAAATGGCGTTAATCCGCTTTTGATATCCTTTCCCTTGACTTTTAAAGTCACGCGCTACCACGTCTGAATCCACACGCACTGTTGTGACAGTTTTGGGTGGTTTATAGAATGGATTGCGAACGGCATTTTTCCAGAACACATCATTGAGTGACGGAATATCACTATGATCAATTGCACTGTCCGGCATTGCAGCCAGTTTATCAACTTCAACTCTCTGTTTATCTGTCAAAGGTGATAAGTTACCTACATCAATTTCATAACGAACTTTCTTCTTTATAACGTTTCTTTTCTTTCGAGTTGGCTCGTCGTGCTGAAATAATACGGATTACCTCTATGCCATCTTTATCGTCATGGACAGTATGCGCTACGAATATTAATAAAAAACCATCCATGAGCCATAAAGCTTGCTCACCATACTCTCGTTTTCAATACGGTCTTGTTTAACCATAGTGAATGGGGCTGCAAAAACACTTGCAGCTATTTCAAAACTTTACACGGTGCTTTCTAAGATTACTTTTTGTTTTAGCTTCATTCCATTCAAATCTCATTTTTATACCTTATATTAATACATTTACTTATATTAACACATTTATAAGGGTATTATATACATCAAGAGTTTTAGATGAACACTTAATTATCCATGTTTTTGTACAATTAATATAATAATAATTTAAAAATTAGTGATTAATTAACTAAAAATATTAAAAAAATAATAAATTATTCTAAGGCTTTATGCATATAATATGCAAATCGAATAAAACTTACAAGCATGTTGAATAAAATGATATTAATTGGCTATTTGGGAGCTGCTCCTGAAAGCAAAAATGAATTTTGGTGCCGAAACATTCAATTTTCGTATGGCTATCTCTGAGAGCTATGCAGATAAAAATACCAATAAAAAGTAGACAAAACAAAATGGTATTCCGTGGTGCTTTTTAAGCTACATACATTTGGCAAAACTTGTTCTTCAGTACAGAACTGCCCCTTTTTCCGAATGAATGAGAGGAACGGTTTTTTTAATGGTCAACGCTACAAAGGATGCAATCAGCACTTTCAAGAAACCACTAACCAAAAAACCTAATGAACTTATTAAAACTGTCAGCAAAGGGACCTGTGTCATATAAGCCACCCATGGTATTCCAAAAGAATAGACTATCCCAATGCCACCCACAGTATTTATCACAAATAATATTATAAAATTTAACCGGTGCCAAAATAATTCTACCATAAAGCCAATAAAAAATGCAGCAAATGGAAAACTAATCAGATAACCACTCGTAACTCCTGAAAAAACACTAATTCCACCACGACCACTAGGCAATAGAGGTAACCCAATCGCAATAAGAACAAGGAAAAGAAGTGATGCTAAAGCTCCCCTTTTCGCTCCAAGTATAGAGCCTGCTAACATCGGAGCCATAGACTGAGCTGTAATAGGGACGCCCAGCAAAAAAGGAAGATAAATAGGAGGAAAAAGACTCAAAACAGCGTAAATAGCGGCAAATAAAGCAATATAAACTAAATCTTTTGTATTCACTGAATTATTCCTTCACTAGGGAAAAGCTTTCGTTATTGTTGTATAATTAATAAAAAGTATCAGATTTATAAAAGTACACTTTAAATGCCTTAGATATAGAGAAAAATACTATAATAATTTATTTTAATAACATCACTTATATGAATCATATTAGATTCTACAGTGTTTAATTACATCATAAATTACTATAGTTAAATTCAATAATAGTGATATATGAATATTATATAATAACAATATAACAAAATAATACATTTATTTTAGTTATTATGCTTTGAATGAATGAGAGGAACAGATCTTTTAATCGCGAGTGCAATAAAGGATGCAATCAACGCTTTTAAACAATCGCCTATCAAAAAAACTGATGAAGCCATTAAAATATTCAGTAAAGAAACTTTGGTCATATAAGCTGTCCATGGAACACCAAAAGAATAAACTATCCCAATGCCACCGAGAGTATTTATTATAAATAATGTTATAAAATTTAACCGCTGCCAAAACAATTCTACCATTAAACCAATAAAAAATGCGGCAAATGGAAAACCTATTAAATAACCACTTGCAATTCCTGAAAAGACACTGATTCCACCACGACCACCAGGCAACAGAGGCAATCCAATCGCAACAAGAACAAGAAAAAGGAGTGACGCTAAAGCACCCCTTTTTGCCCCAAGAATAGACCCTGCTAGCATCGGTCCCATCGATTGAGCTGTAATAGGTACCCCTAGAAGAAAAGGAAGATAAATAGAAGGAAAAAGGCCCAAAATAGCATAAATAGCGGCGAATAAAGCAATATAAACTAAATCTTTTGTATTCATTTAATTCTTCTTTTTTTTACTATAAAAACTCTGATTATTACGAGATGCTGTATCAATAGTATCAGCATCATAAGAACGCGCGTCCAATGCTTCAGCCACTTCTGACGCCATTCTTATAGTCCGTATAATTAAAGGTATCGCAAGAGCGACAATGTTAGTATTAAGTCCTCGTGCTTGCTGTGCTTCATGTACCTCATTAAACTTTTCACTCAAAAGAGGAATAAACCTGATCGCCATAGAGATAACCATACTCACTTTTGATGGATTTATACCAAAACAACGAAAGGGCTGGAGGCCTGCTTCAATTGCATCCACCATATCTGACACTTTTGTTGTGAATGAAATAACTGATGATAAAGAAAAGAGGATAACAAGACGTAATATGACCTCAACCCCCGTAAGCCAACCGCTAAAAATAGTTTGAAATACAAATAGAAGAACTAAAAGCAATCCCATCGATTTAAATTGCTTTATCACAGTTTTGAAAGGGATCTTGGCGACTCTATAGAATAAGATGACAAACAACAAAAATAAACCAAGAAGCGCTATGGAAGAAACCATTATTATAAAAGTTCCACAGGCCGTAAGAAATAATAACTTAACTCCAGGACTTAACCTATGAATAAATGTATCCCTCGGAATATATAAACCGATCATGACATTCTTCTTATATACTCCTTTATAGCAACAAAAGGTACTTCATCAATTGCTATCTCCCCCTTATCAAAAACCAGCACTCTATCAAACTTTTTCAAAAACTCTAAATCATGCGATACAACTATTGCCGTTTGTGGTAATTCTTCTATCACTTGCGTAACGCGATGCTTATTTCGCAAATCAAGTAATGTCGTCGGCTCATCAAAAATAATGTAGTCTGGTTTCATTGCAACTACACTAGAAATAGCAACGAGTTGTTTTTGCCCACCACTTAATAAATGGACAGCGTGATTTCTGAAATCTTGAAGTTCATAGCGCTGTAAAATTTCATCTACACGCTCCTTAATTTCATCTTTATTAAGCTTTAAATTTTTGAGACCAAAGGATAAGTCCTCTTCAACTAATGGTAAAACAATCTGATTATCGGGATTTTGAAAAACAAATCCAACTTTACGCTTTACTGCTTTTGCATCGCGTTTGGTATCAAGCCCATCAACGCTTACAAAACCATGAGATGGTAATTGGAGCCCATTAATAAGGCGAACAAATGTACTTTTTCCAGAACCATTCGCACCTATAATAGCAACTCGTCTTTCGGTAAGCTGTACAGTAATATTTCTTAAAACACACAAATCACCAAAAACTTGTGTTACCTCATCAAATTTTATAATCCCCAAGGCTTATTCCAATCAATCCCTTTTATTAGCTCTTCTTTCTCTATCGCTTCAGTTTATAACCTAAAAGTAATAACAAGCACCATAGAGGAATAATAATGACTGCCAAACTCATATCAGGCATCTGTACAGGAATATATGCTTCAAGGAAAGGCACGCTTATTCCTATCATATCAAAAAGTCGAGTCATCAATCCATTTTTCCCAAAACCACTGACAAACATAATGCAAAATAATAAAGCAAGAAAGCAGAGGCAAAGATAGTTAGCGTAAGGATATAAACCAAACGCATAAATAAAATCGCCCTTTCTGTTCTTATGGGCATTGCGAAATTTCAAATGAACAATAACAATAATAGCCCAAGTAATCACTGCTGCTGCAGTTGCAAGAGCCATGATCCGCATGAAACTATTATCAGGAATAAGAGCATTAACAACGACAATCAACGCCGTACATAATGATGAAAAAAGGATAGCAATATAAGGAACACGAGCAGCACTCAGTTTACTAAAAATATGTGGTGCATTTTTTTGTACAGCTAAACTATAAAGCATACGGCCATTAGAATAAATGCCACTATTGTAAACAGAAATAGCAGCCATAATCACCACAAAATTCAAAATATGACCAGCAGCAGGAATTCCTATAGTCTCGAAAATTGTGACAAAAGGACTACCATTTTTTCCAATCATATTCCAAGGGCTGATTATCATAATAATGCTGATAGATCCAATATAAAAAATTATAATCCTCCACATAACTTGACGAATAGCCGCTGGAATTGTTTTTTGTGGATTAGATGCCTCTCCAGCAGCAATACCAATAAGCTCCGTTCCTCCAAAAGAAAACATTACTACAGAAGTTGCTAAAACAACCCCTACTGCTCCATAAGGGAAAAAACCACCATGGTCCCAAAGATAATGAATATTCGCTTGATTTTCCCCTAGTCCAGTGACAATGAGAAAAATTCCAAAAATAATCATACCAATAACAGCAGCCACTTTGATCAAAGCGCAAACAAATTCAAATTCTCCATAAAAACGAACATTAAACAAATTAACAAATGTAACAAATAAAAGAACAATGAAAGATGTCTTCCAATGATCAATCAAAATCCAATGATCAAGGTAAAACCCTATCACTGTAAGTTCAGCCATACTCACAAGAATATAAAGAAACCAATAATTCCAACCTGTTATGAAACCAGCTAATCTCCCCCAATATTTATAAGCAAAAAAACTAAATGCTCCTGAAGACGGTTCTTCTACTGACATTTCACCAAGCATTCGCATAATGAAATACATAATAAGCCCGCCGACAAGATAAGATAAAATAACTGAGGGACCAGCTAATTGAATTGCCTCGGTTGACCCATAAAAAAGTCCTGTCCCAATAACCCCACCCAAAGCAATCATTTGAATATGGCGATTTTGAAGGCTACGCTTCAATTCCTCGTGCTTTTTTTCAGACATCATGCCTCACTACTTTTGTTGAACTTAACCTCAACTTTTATTGAAAAATTAGGCACCTCTTTCAAAAAACACAAAACAAACGTAAACTTATTTTCTTATCATAATGCAACTCCTTATTTTTTTGTGCATTATACGTATGTCCCGTTGAAGTTTTAAGAAAAAATATGCTCCACCCTTTATTTAAATTAATGTCCTTCATTTTCGTTACACTAACCATTATAGCATTGGTCATTGATAACGCACACTCTGTAATCACATCACATTGGACAACAACCCCCTTTAATAAAATTTTAACAAGCCTTCTGCAAACAGATATCTATCACCTTAATCAATCTCTATGCAAGGTAATGCCTGATTTTCTGTCCTCAATTTGCATTACTCTCACTTATTTACCCGCATGGTCTATCTTTGGTGCTTTAGCAATAGTATTTTGTATCTTAAATTACGAAAAACAAAAGCCTTTTCACAAAATATCATATGCATATAACGAAGAGTACATTTGATCTTGAAAAAAACTTCTAGAGCTCTCTGTACTATAACATAATCGATGTCGCTTAAAACCCCTCACTCTATTAAAACAACTGAAGATCACTTGATCATCAGAAAAAATTAAAACGCTTCATTATAAATATAGGCGCTCACTTATGATTTCTATAGATAACAATAACATCACTTTATTTGTATCAATTTAAAAAAATTAGCGAATAAATCTACCTCCCACCTATAAGAAAACTCTGTACAGAAAAAACTTAAAATATTGCAGTTCATATATTTTTCTATGGCTGTTTCTTTAATACTCTACAAAAACTTTTCTTAATTTTCGTACTAGAAACCCCATATAAAAAAACGTCTTCTAATATCAGCTCTCCTTATAAGATTGGAACTTATTAAAATTAATGAAGAAGCTTATAAAAATTATTCTACAAGTCTAACAAAATGCGTGAAATAAAAACTCCTCTGTAAATAATTGCAATTGTGATAAAAAATATTTCGCACCTTCTCCCTATTGAGAAAATGGTAAGATAACAGCTTCAGTAACACTCTAGTTCTTTTAAATCTGAAAATCGTCTCGCTAAAATATCAACTTTTTTAGATATCTCATCCAAACTTTTCCATTGATTAGTTACCTCTCGAGAAAGTTCCTCAATGAATTTTTCTTGGTAAGCTAGCTTCATTTCTAGTTCTATCAGCCGATCTTCATCCGACATGATTTTTACTCCCTCTTAAATAAAAAACGTGATTAATTTTATTAATCCTCCTCCCTTTTTCTTCCCATAAAAATGAGAAGTAACTTCTCAACTAATTCTACTCATCTATTTGCACATTATAAAAGGTTTATGATGATCTTTATTTTCCCAATCACTCTATGCAACAAATTTCTTTCTTAAGAATCAGAAAATGTTTTTATCTTTACTAAGTTATCTTGACACCATTTTTCATCCTAAAGATCTACATTCCCAGCTTCTTAATTTAAGTGCTATCGTAAATTGAAAAGCATTTTATAGCATTAAGGTCAAAGAATACTTTCCTCTGACTTTTACATAATTCTCCTTCAAATTATTATCATATGTATAAATTATTGAAAAAATGCATTCTTGCTTTTATACGTACTTTTAGCTATTACCCTCAAATTAGTTTTGTCTCATTGACTTACAAACCTATGCCGCATTAGCTCAGTTGGTAGAGCACATCATTCGTAATGATGGGGTCGCTGGTTCGAATCCGGCATGCGGCACCACTTTTTGTATTTAGCGTATTGAAATATATATTTTTTTAATTATCTGTTTGAAGACCACCTTCTAGGGTTTATACAATTTTATCTAATCTGTTGTTATTTGCTCCGTATTTTTCTCTGGAGTAAATGCTAAAATCTCTTTCTTTCTCCACCTCACTGCTCTCGCTAGCTTATATGGCTCCGGCCCCCTCTTAAGCACCCAATTGCGAATCGTTGTTGTGGATATACTAAAAAGCTGTGCACACTCACGTATTGTTACATATCTATTGCCATCATCAAATATCATCTCATTGCCTTTTTATTTTTTATGTTATGTGAATGGGCTGGGATGCTAGGAGGAGAGAGCTTCCTATATTGTCAAGCAGCTTTTTGTCAAAATCTTTTGTGTCTCTTGTGCTATTGCCTCTAAAAAGATTTCAATAGCTTGATTGATTTGTTTAAGAGGCTGCTGGAAACGTAGCCAATACAACACCAGACAAAGATGATACCATTGGACCCGAACGCCCTACCAAATGCTTCATATGAAAAAGAAAATATATGAAACCGAACTAATTGTTCAAATTTATTACAGTACAATATTCTTAAAAAAACTATCAAATATCATTGGTCTATATATTGAATATGCTCCACTAATATATTGTTTCAGTTGGAAACAGACTGTAAGAGAGGAGAAATATCCGTTATGTTTTTTATGTAACAGTTTATTTAAAATCCTTCATAAAGGTATTTTTTAATGAAATTAAGCAATTAGGGGAAAAAACAAAGAATAATTAAATTAACTATAGATTTTTTTATTAAATATGTATAACACGTTATGTATATGTTTTATTGATTCTAAGATACTTTTTAGATATATAATGTTAAATTATAATGTTTTTTTGTTTTTATAAAAAAATTCTGTGGTGCAATTTATGACTTTTGAAATTACTTAAAAATCAACACCTAATTATTTCATTAATTATTATGTCTCTTATTTTTTGTTAAAAATGCTTTTTGTTATTGGAATTATTGAAGTTTTTTCAAGTAAAGTTCTTCTAAATCATTCTGGATCAACTGTAAGAATTTATGAGTGAAATCTATCTGATTATAAATGGAATTATTATAAAGTTATTGTCTTTAGATGGAGATCAATTGCTGCAAAATGAATAGTATTTAGCATAATCTTTATTCAAAAAAATGATATAGATCTTAAAATAATCCACTATGGATGTTTTGAATTTATTATGCCCTTTCGCTGTTCTGTTCTTAAAAATGAGTAGATGTAAGTTTTTAATTCATATCCTGCTTTGTGTAGTTTTTTATAGGTAAAAATAATGCGAAAAATATCAAAAGAAGGGCTTGTATTGATTAAGCAATTGGAAGGCTTGCGTTTATCAGCTTATGAAGATTCTGGTGGTGTCTGGACAATTGGTTATGGACATACAAGTGCTGCTGGTGCCCCAAGCGTTCACAAAGATATGCAAATTACGGAAAAAGAAGCTGAAAAAATCCTTTGTCAGGACTTGAGGGAGTATGAAGCTGTTGTTGAAAAAGCCGTTACCGTTCCTTTAAACGATGAACAATTCGCGGCATTAGTATCATTTTGCTATAATGTAGGAATCACAGCATTTCGCAGTTCTACACTTTTAAAAAAGCTTAATAAAGGTGAATATGAAGCGATACCAACCGAATTGCAAAAATGGACAAGAGTGGGAGGAAAACGTATCCAAGGTCTTGTCAATCGCCGAGCAACCGAAGCAGGATTGTGGGCAAAAGGAGCTCATGTTGCCCCCAATTATCATGTAGTAGAACCAGAAGGCGTAACAGGTATTTGCAAAGTAGAAGCTCTTGCACCAATCATAGGTTCTTTTTCAGGGCTTGGAGGTCTTTTTGCAGGAAATGGTCCTGTTCAATGGGTTCTAGCAGGCATTATGGTTTTAGCCGCTTGTACGGCTATGATATACATTGCTAAACGTTTTCAGGAACACCGTCTATGATTTTATGGATAAAAAAATATCTGACAATGACGTCAGCGCTCATAGCAGCTTTTCTTATAGCTTTAGTCAAAGCCTTTTTTCTTGGGAAAAAAGTTGAGAAGCAAAAGCAAACAAAAGAAGATTTCAAGATAGCGACAACACGGCTTGAGGTAGAAAATGAAATTAATAAGAAAAGTGATGCTGATGTGCGCACTAAGCTTTCTAGCTGGTTGCGCGACGAATGAACGAACTTCTTGTATTGGATGGCTGCCAATTTATTTGAATCGACAAGATATCAATGTCATTAGTCCAAATTTGGCGAGAGATATTTTAAAACATAACGAACAAGGTGAACGTTTATGTGGTTGGAGAGATAAACGGAAAATAAAGTGATAAAAATATAATTCCTCTGAAACATCAATCAATGAAAAGATTTGAAAGAGGTGGATACATTCAGATTAAAAGTAAAAGCACTTAAAGGATTAAAACACTCTGGTGGTCGATTAGATTTAATTAGAGTAACTGAGGTGTCTGAATTGAAACTAAAGGATTCAACAGATTATGTTTGTGTAAAATGATTGAGTCTATTGATGTATTCTAAGGGCATCTTTGTTATCCTATCAAAAGAAGATGAGAAAAGATTTTATGGATTGCACTACTATCGTCGTTCAAAGAACTGATCATACACAAAGGCTCTGTTTTCAACAAAAATAACATCTAGGAGCTGGCATGCTTGAAGAAAAGAAATCTACGGAGCTATATAATGAATAATGGTAAGGCTTTTATGTGATTTGTAAATGACGTTGCTTCAGCTTCCTAATTATAATAATGATGTACGATAAGGCAAATACTTTCGCACTGTATCTGCTTTTTCATGCTAAAGCGGCGGGAAAACATTGTGAATGATCTTGGCTGTTAATTTTTCTATAGGTAAATTCCCTATGTGGGAAATGACATGCAACTCCAGTCGAGAAAACCAGCAACCATTTTTGCTTTTATTTTTTAACTTAGCTTTTTTACTTTCAAAAGTCGCCTAGCAATTTCTTGAAAAATATTGCTTTACTATTTTAAGATAATTTTTTTCTGAAATAAAATCCTTCTTTTAAAATATTACGGTAATATCTTGCAAACTCATGTACTGCTTTTAGAGAAAGTTTGTAATAAGACCATGCCTTTCACGGCTTTTATTGTGATGTGTATAACGGAAAAATTAAGAGTGCGTATTATCTTTTCGAACATTCAACTACAATCTTATTTCATCACAATATTTATCTTGAGAAGATACTTTTACAAAGATACTGATAATCTATAAATCGCTCTCCCCTAATTCACCTTCTCGCTCATCCTTCCATGCATTGCCTGTCCACCTTTTAAACCACCTTAAATTTTTGATATAAAATTTTTTCTTTAATTTTTATTTTTTATTGAATCATAAAAATGATATGTCTCAATCTCACCTCTATGCATCTTTATACGCTCTGATTCTTGTTTCTAAAGCCCAGATTGCCTACATATCGTACTGTTTTTATATTTAATGTATATTTTTAGATTTATTCCTAACTTGTTAGAAAAGTTGCTATATTTTGATAGAAATATCTTCTATCAGTTCACTTTATTCAAAAGATTCTGAAAGGATTCTCAAAAAGTCTGTAAAGTTAAAGACTATTTAATACGTATTGTTTCTTTTTTAGAAATCAAAATTGGTGATGCCCCATTCCTTACCAGCAATTGTGTTATTTGCAGAGCAATCTGTATAAGATGGTGTATAAAGTTAACTAAAGTTTTTTGAATTTCTAGCATATTGTTTAAAGACAAAAAACTCCCTCTTATTATGCAAGCAGCTTAGACATCGGCTGATAATCCTCCCGCTTATAAAAATCCTTTCTTTAATAACCTTCAAAACCACAATTAAAGTGGTGAAAGATAAAACAAGATTTTTAGGCGATCATAACGCACAATAAAATCAGACCAGTCTAAATGTTCAATGCTAACACCTGCTAAACAGTGGAAAATAAGTTTTAGCACGCATTCAAATTGGAAGGGCTTAAGCCCCCCCGCGTGCTACGATGGTTTTCTACTCTCATCGTACGATTTACATTCCCTCTAAAACTTAATCGCTGTAAATATAAAAATCTTGAAGCCCGTTCTAAATCCGTGAGAGTTTCTGGATCTTGCTGTATTAAACGTTGAAATTCCTCACAACTGCTCATCTGAAATGCTAAATTTTTCATAAAAGGACGATAGTGGCGTTGTAACATCCCTAAAAAGTTTACGACATAACCTGAGAGATTATTGCTGATTTCAGGAGATAGAATCAATTTCTGTTCAAAGAAAATATCACTCATACCAACAAAAAGGTTTAGTCTACATGCCATGAGGAATGTCCTCAAATAATTTTGATATTTTTTTGATCAAATTTCTTTTGTTACCAATATCAGCAGCAACTGGTGTGGAATTAACAGAATGATAATTTTTTATCTTAAAATGTATCCATCATTTTTTACATTCTTTCATCTATCTTAGCCTTCTTTTCACAGCTTCAAATGATAAAAAGTAACTGCAATGTTAAGTCGTTTTGCATCGAACAAATTTCTCGCAAACTATCCCTATTGGCTAGATGACAATCCATCCTCTATTTAAAGAGAGAAAAACTTTTCTTTTTTATTCAGCGATAAAGTAAATATTATCCAATTACTTACGAGTAGAAATTCGATCAAATGGAAACTGTAATTCTTTCTACTCTGAGTAATCTTGTACCTATTTATATAGGTTTAGGAAAGCGTGCTGTTATGAATATTCATAAAAATGCTTCAAAAATTGATATCAGCAAAACCTCTGTTTAAAAAAGGAAAAGATGTTCTCTTACTTGCTACTGAAGAAACTGTTCAGATTTGTCTTGATGTTGCTAAAGAGATTCAAAAAACATGAAGTTATCCCAACGCTTACAAGTGTGCCAACAATTCAACTTTGAGATAATAGATCAGTGCTAGAGTTATGCCAATCTCACCAATCTGTTGTTGTCTATGAAGAGCATAGTATCAAAGGAGAAGCTTGGAGATGCAATTGTTAAATCGCTTATGGAACAAAACATTCTATGCCAATTTGTATCATTAGGCCCCCCACCATCCCCATCTGCAATAAAAACGAACTTGATATTTTAACAAGTTATAAAATCAATCGAGAACGCATAAATAGTGTTAGAAATGACATACTATACAAAAAATATTCAACTGCTTCCTAATATGCTCGTCAGTTCAAAAACATCATAAATCATTGAGAATACAAGAAAATAAGAAAGAAAAGCACATTAATTCACGCAGTTTTGCTCTCAGTAAACGAGCTTTTTTAAAGATAGTACGGATATTTTTTCATTGCTTAAAAATGTACTCCATAAAAACAATATCATATCCATATAATATATTATCCAATGAACTTAATATAAATAATATATAGATTATAGAAATATTATTTATTAGATACATTTTTTATTATAATTATAGATTAAAATAAATACATATTGACATTTTTAATAATATTATTTATATACTATAATTAATATTATTTATATTAAAATAAAACTAAATGGATTTTATAAATTTACGTTTTATGCCAATATGGAAAAGAAGTAATTAACATATTATATTTTAATGTTTTTTATATACAGGAGGGAAAAATGCTCACAGCATTATTTATAGCTATTTTTTCTATATCAACAGTTGTTTTACCTTTAATATCAGCGCTTGTTCCTTTTTATCCGTAGAATGAGCTTTTAATAAAGTAAATAAAATATGTATGCAATGTTATTATTGTTTTTTTTCGTGTTTATTATTATTAATACTTAATATTATTGTAGTTACTGAGTATTTTCTGTGATTTTATAGAGGAGCTTATTGATCTTTTCTATTTAACTTTAACTGTCAACATATTTTTTAAAATATATAATTATGCTCCTCTATAAAAAGACTTTCTTTTTCTGAAAGAAGTATAACATATTGCTTTTATTGCTTAAAAACATCTATATTTACTAAACTCTTGCGTGTAATATCTTTGATTGTCTGAGTACCAGTCAGTGTCATAGCTACCCGCATTTCATTGGCAAAAAGATCAAGGAGATGCATAACACCTTTCTTACCTGCTGCTGCAAGCGCATAAACAAAAGCACGGCCAATCATAACAGCATCCGCACCTTGTGCTATCATGCGTACAACATCAAGACCAGAACGAACACCTGAGTCCACTAAAATAGTCAAATAATCCTTTACAGCATCCGCAATTGCAGGCAACGCTCGTGTTGTTGATAATACACCATCAAGCTGACGTCCGCCGTGATTAGAAACAACAATACCATCCGCACCAAATTTTACTGCTTCTCGTGCATCTTCTGGATCAAGAATACCTTTCAAAATCATTTTTCCTTTCCAAAAATCGCGAATCCATTGTAAATCATGCCAACCAATTGATGGATCAAAATTTGCACCAAGCCAACCAACGTAATCATCCAATGCAATTTTCTTTTTGAGATAAGCAGAGACATTTCCAAGATCATGAGGGCGCCCCATAACACCAACGTTCCAAGCCCAATATGGATGAGTCAAAGCTTGTAAAAAACGACGTAAACCAGCATAAGGACCAGACATTCCCGAATGCGCATCACGATAACGTGCACCAGGAATTGGCATATCAACTGTAAAAACCAACGTGCGTACACCAGCCAACCAAGCCCGTTCTAGTGCATCACGCATGAAACCGCGATCTTTGAGAACATAAAGTTGAAACCAAAATGCACCTCCAACCGCTTCTTGCACTTCCGCAATAGGACAAACTGAAACAGAGGATAGAGTAAAAGGAATCCCTTTTGCCGCTGCGGCACGCGCTGCTTTTACCTCTCCACGACGTGCATACATGCCCGTTAGCCCAACAGGCGCAAGTACAATCGGTAAATCAAGTGTCTGATCAAAAAGCTTGATTGAAAGATCAACTTCACCAACTTGCCTTAGAATCCTTTGACGCAATGCAAGTGCTTGAAGATCTGTACAATTACGTCGCATCGTTTCTTCAGCATAAGCCCCACCATCAATATAGTGAAAAAGAAAGGGAGGAAGACGACGCTTTGCTGCCTTACGATAATCAAGTGTTGAAGAAATAATCATTGATGGCACCATTGTTCCTAAATGAAAAGAGAAAACATCCTAAAACGCATAAAAGCGAATCCATGTACTACCTATTCGCTATTCTCCCAAAGCACTCTATTGAATAGATAGAAGCAACAGAGACTGCAACTTTCTAAAAAAACTAATTGATAAAAACAACGTCTTTATTGCTCTTATCCAAATTTAAAATCTCACAGCATGAAGTATCATTAATAACGTATCTACTCATATATTCTTCATGTGCAATTAAAATGTTATACTCTCTTTAAAGCAATCCCTCTTCGAAAGCGATTACTCCGTAGCTTAATTAGTTATAATTTAAAGTCGCTTCTCCCTCCAAAGATCCTTACATTATCAGTTATTAAGAATATAGAGTGTCATTAAGTATAAATCATAATCTCCTCCAAAAGATGAAAAAATCCTTTATTAATACTGGAAATAAAGCTGTCGCATACATGCAAAAATCTTCTTATATCAATATTCAAAAATGAGATCTGTTACTTATTCATGAAAGTTTATAAAAATATATAGTGCCTAATTCACATAAAGCATAAAAACTTTTAATGTTCATACCAATAGAAACCTTCATATTTAATTGAATAATTTTCTAGCAATATTATATCTTGAGGCTATAAATGAGTTACTAAAATTAGAACAATGTTTATTGAAAATAATTGTTACTAAACTAGAGTGAAAACTTATTTATTAACTCTTAAGGATAATTTTTATACGGAATAAAATATACTGGTTATTACACTCTAGAAAAATTGAGTCAATTGCAGCATCCAATCTCGCATATTTACTTTGAAAAGTGAGTAGCTACTGTTATATTGAATTTTATTAACCTATTGATTTATTATAATAAATATGAATAACATATTGAATATAGTAAAATTCTTTCATTGTAAATTTTGTCATGATGAAATAATCAAAACTATTCTTTTGCACATCATAAATGGAGTTCGTATAGATAGAACCTCTTGAAAAAAGAAGTAAAAATGCCTCTCATACCCTCTCAAATGCAAGAGATGAGATAACCTTGGAAATTAAAAATAGAATGCATGACGCCAGTTTTGCGAAGCACAAAATTTTCTTTTATCTAAAATACGCTTTCTGCATACATGTTATCAAAATTCGTGGTTCCCAACTCATTTAAAATGCTTGGACAACTTTAAACCCTGTGCTTGATAATGTGATCCAACATCATGTCCATAAAGGGTTGATGGTCGATTAAGCATATGCTCATAGACCAAACGGCCAATAATTTGACCATGCTCTAAGATAAAAGGAACTTCATGGCTCCGCACTTCTAAAACCGCTCTTGCTCCTTTTCCACCCGCCTCCTTATGCCCAAATCCTGGATCAAAAAAGCCTGCATAATGCACCCTAAACTCGCCAACTAAAGGATCAAAAGGTGTCATTTCTGCGGCATAAAGCGGAGGCACATGAACAGACTCTCGTGAAACTAAAATGTAAAATTCATCAGGATCAAGAACCAACTCCCTTTGACCACGATCAAAAAGAGGTTCCCAAAAATCTAAAACGTGGGCAACGGCACGTTTATCAATATCAATAACACTTGTATGATGTTTACCACGATAACCTATAAGCCCGTTTTGGTCTCCCTTTAAATTAATGGAAAGACCAATACCACCAACACTAATATTAGGAAAATCATCCGATATCAGTGTTTCTTGCCTTTGCAAAGTGTGCAACTCTATTTCATTTAAATAACTTTGCCCTTTTCTAAACCGAAGCTGTGATAAATGTGAGCCTGTATGCACCAAAATTGGAAATGTGCGTGGACTAATTTCCAAATAAAGTGGACCATGATAACCAGCACAAATTTTATCAAACTCCTGAGCATTATCCGTAATGACACGTGTAAAAATATCTAATCGTCCTGTAGAACTTTTGGGATTGGCAACAGCAGATAAGAATTCTGGTAAAGCTAAACTTTCTAAAAGAGGAACAATATAAACACACCCCGTTTCCAAAACGGCTCCGTCTCGTAAATCAAACTCATGCAACTTTAACCGTTCAAGCTTATCCAAAACTTTTGTATCAGGTCCCGGCATAAAAGAAGCACGTATACGATAAGCTTTCTCCCCTAAACGAAGATCAAGACTTGCTGGTTGTATTTGAGATCTATCAAATGGATACTGAGCCTTGAGAAAGTTATTCTCAATCAAAGCTTGTATATCACTATCTGCTAAAATACCGCTTATACGCGCCATATATATTGCCTTCCCTTTTTACATTGTTTCTTTTTTGACCTAGATGATAAACTGGTGCAAGCTATTTTAAAGTGATAAAAACTATTTTTATGTTTTTTCCAACCGACTTGTTAACATAAAATAAAATAGGAGGTATTGTAAAAATAATACCTCTCATGCTCTCTTATTCTTGAATGTCTCGCAAATGATGTTATCATAATTTTCTATAGAACCCTTAAGATTCCTGTTAGAATTTATTATGATTATACGCCATCTTAGCGAAAATATTATTAATCAAATCGCCGCCGGTGAAGTTATTGAACGACCAGCAAATGTTGTCAAAGAACTTGTTGAAAACGCTATTGATGCTGGTGCAACACGCATTGAAATTATTACAGCAAATGGTGGAAAAAATTTTATAAAGGTGAGTGATAATGGTTATGGAATTCCTGCAGATCAATTAACTTTAGCAGTTTCTCGCCATTGTACCTCAAAGATTACCGATGACGTACACAATATCTGCTTCCTTGGATTTAGAGGAGAAGCCCTCCCCTCTATTGGTTCTGTTGCTAAACTTAAACTCATTTCACGAACAAAAGATGCTGAGAGCGCTGCTGAAATTTCTGTTACTGCAGGAAAAATTGTAGGACCCAAACCAGCTGCTGCGAATCTTGGAACAATTGTTGAAGTTCGTGATCTTTTCTTTGTCACGCCAGCACGATTAAAATTTATGAAAACTGATCGGGCTGAAACAAATGCTATTAGCGATATGATTAAGCGAATTGCTATCGCATTTCCACATATCCGCTTTTCTCTTTCAGGACTAGACAGAACATCTATGGAATTGTCTGCTACAGAAAATAATATTCAAGGACAATTACAACGTATTACGCAGATTATGGGAAAAGAATTCGCCCCTAATAGCATTGCGCTGAATGCTGAACGCGAAGCGGTGCGCTTAACAGGTTTTGCCTGTTTGCCATCTTTCAACCGAAATAACAGCCTTCATCAATTTGCTTATGTTAATGGACGTCCCGTGCGTGATAAATTTCTATGGGGCGCTATCCGAGGCGCTTATGCTGATGTCATGACACGAGATCGTTATCCTGTCGCTATTCTTTTTATTGACCTCCCACCTGCTGAGGTAGATGTTAATGTTCACCCAGCCAAAGCTGATGTACGATTCCGTGATCCAGGATTAATTCGTGGTTTGATTGTTGGAGCTATTCGTGAAGCATTGCAGCAATCTGGTATTCGTCCTACTTCAACCCGTTCTGAAGCAATGCTTGCTGCATTTCAAACACAACAATCATTAGCACAACAACCATTAGGCAGTTTTAAGAACACGCACCAGTTCTCTTCTTACAGTTCACAACCTCATCATTTTACCAGTGCTTCAATGGTCCAAAAACCATTGGATAGTACTCACTCTTTTGATTTAAAAGAAGATGCCGCTCCTATTATGGAGGGCTTAAATACACCAAGTGGGGATGCATACATTCCAAGCACGACATCTTCATCAGAAGAGTTATCTTATCCATTAGGAGCGGCCAGAGCACAAATCCATAAAAACTATATTATCGCCCAAACACAAGATAGTTTGATCATTGTCGATCAGCATGCAGCTCACGAACGATTGGTTTATGAAGCACTCAAAAACGCACTTTATTCCAAACCACTTCCTTCACAGTTATTACTTATTCCTGAAATTGTAGAACTCTCTGAAGAGGATGCAACATGCCTTTTAACGCATAAAGATGCTTTGCAAAAATTTGGATTAGGAATAGAACCATTTGGACCAGGAGCAATTGTTGTGCGTGAAACACCTTCCATGTTAGGAGAGATCAATGTTCAAGCCCTTATTAAAGATCTCGCAGATGAGGCTGCTGAGTATGATACAACAAATAATTTAAAAGCAATGCTTGATTATGTTGCAGCAACGATGGCCTGTCACGGCTCAATACGGTCAGGGCGCCTTTTACGCCCCGAAGAAATGAACACACTATTACGACAAATGGAGGCAATACCTAATACAAGTACATGTAATCATGGACGCCCTACTTATATTGAACTCAAATTAGCAGATATAGAACGGCTTTTTGGCAGAAAATAAGCCCTTCTTCATTTTTACAAGAAAAATATTTTAAAATTAACTCTCGACTTTATAATATATTTTATGGCACTTTTCTTGAATCTCTTGTATCAAGTAAAAAGGAGTTGTAATGTTTCCCAATGGTGAACGCGAAGCAAAAATTTATTATTCTAATAACGGATATGACATTATAGAATATGGTACCTATACCATTTGTGCTGTTAGCGGGCAAAAAATCCCTATAGATGATTTAAAATATTGGAATCATCACCGCCAAGAAGCATATGCTAGTTGTGAAATCTCCTATCAGCGCGAACTTGAGTGCAACCCATATCTCAAGCAATTGTTAAAAACAAAAGAAAAATAACCCCTCAAAAGCTATAAATTTAGCCTTTGCCTTTTAGACAAGAAAATTCAAGGGAACGTTTTCTAAAGCGGGTTATGACCTCTTCAAGGACCATACGACAGAAGTCTTTTTGAACAAAATCGACATTCACATCAAAGATAATAAGATTTTTCAAATCCTTTTGCATGTGAATTGTCTGTATACGGGTATAATCTTTAGCTGTTGTTGCGAGCCATAAATTGTGCATTTTAGCCTTTTGTATAAGGCTTTTTAAATTTTTATCTGTGAAAAAATAGTGGTCTGGATATATATAAGTTTGCACCACATCACCAGACAATTCTTTAATAGATTTAAAAAATTTATCTGGATTGCCAATACCAGCAAATGCCAAAAATGATTTTCCTGAAACCTCATCAGAGGCACTGGCTTTAAGATGAGCACGATATAAAGGCTTTCCAGTACGCGAAACAAGAAAAGCGACATTATCAGGCGCATTGGAGTAACCAATCAATAAAACACTATCCATAAAAGAAAACTGCGTTTTTAATGGTACGCGCAAAGGTCCTGCTGGAAAGACAGCTCCATTACCAAAACCGCGCATCGCATCAACAACGAGTAACGCATAATCCATATAAAGACGGCGACTTTGAAATCCGTCATCCATTAAAATAAGATTACATCCCTCTTGTTTAAGCCGTTGTGCCGCTGCATAACGATTAGATGATACAGCTACCAAAGCATGCCGTGCAAGTAAAAGTGCCTCATCTCCAACACTATATGGAGTATCATATTTTTCATTTACAAGATGTACCCCTTTAACTGATCCACCATAACCACGAGATATAATACCAGGTACGAAACCAAGTTCTTTAGCCACTTTTGTAAAAGCAATAACAACCGGCGTTTTACCCGCACCACCACATGTAAAATTTCCAATACACAAAACTGGCAGATCAATCACGGGAGGCTGTCTTGTCATAAAACGACTTGAAAAATAACCATACCCCCATGAAACTGGAGCTAACACAAAACGCAAAAAGCTTTTATTTTTCCACCAAAAACGAGGGGCGCTAATATGCATATCTACCCTGACGCTGACGTAACCCTGTTTGTATTACAAGGGGTTGTAAAAATGGATCTAAAATCTTTAATGTGCGCTCAAATGCACCTGCCATATCTGTCGCCACTTCATGAGCCTTATCAACCATTTCTTGCCGCAATGTTTCATTTGTTAAAAGCTTATACACCTGAATAGCAAGCTGTTTTGTATCTTGAACCATATATGCTGCATCATGCGTTAGAAATTGTTTGAACATCTCTTGAAAATTTGAAACATGAGGCCCTGTCAAAATAGCGGAACCAAGCAAAGCCAATTCCAATGGATTGTGTCCACCATTTCCACATAACGATTTACCAACGAAAGAAACTTTCGATAAGCGAAGAAAAAGTCCCATTTCTCCAATGGTATCTCCCCATAAAATATCGGTATTCATGTTTGGAACAGCATCTCTACTTCTACGAATAAAACTTAACCCCTTATTATCGCATTTTCTGATAAGATCTTCTGAACGTTCTGGATGACGAGGCACAATAATTGTTAATAAATCTGGCAAATAATTTTTAACAATTTTATGGACCTCAAAAGCAATCTCCTCTTCCCCTTCATGCGTTGAAACAGCTGCCCAAACTGGGCGATTGCCGATAGCATTACGATAACGTGCAAGCAATTCTTGATTTTCAACCAGAAAAACATCAGCCTTGAGATTACCAGAAAACGTAACAGATTTTACGCCAAGTGTATGGTAATAAGCTACATCTCTTTCATTTTGACCAATCGCCAAATCAATATCCTTAAAAATATGTTTGGCAAGAACACGTCGTTTTTGCCAAGCTTTAAAAGAACGTTCAGACATATGGGCATTAACCAAAATCTGCGGAATACGCATTTTTGCAAGTTCTTTAATACGAAGAGGCCAAATTTCTGATTCACAAATTAAGACGAGATCAGGCTTCCAATGACGAATAAAACGGCGCACTGCAAAATCTAAATCCAAAGGAGCATATTGATGAATCAACCTATTACCAAAATATTTTTTCACAAGAGTAGAAGATGTCACCGTCCCAGTTGTCATTAATACATTGATTTCCAATGATAAAATATAATTTATAAGTGGAACAAGTGCAAGTGTTTCTCCAACACTTGCTGCATGCAACCAAACTAACGAACCTTGGGGGCGTATATGAGAACTTTTACCTAAACGCTCTTTTTTGCGACACCACTCTTCTTTTCCACGAATAGCACGAAAGAACAAATAAAAAGGAACAACAGGACATAAGCAAAAACCAATCATTCGATAGCTTAAAAGAGCCATATGTGCCTTTAATTCTACCATTTAAAATCACCTCATCCAGCTATTTTAAGATATCTATATACTTATTTTGTTAAAAAATTCATCAACACTATTGGTTGCATCCATATTTTTTAATATCATTCATATCTTAAATAAAAAAAGCTTAATCCATGAGAAAATTCAATACATATACACATTATTTAAATCTCTTTTAATTAAATTTTGTAACTTATATCGATTTTATCACTTCATTCTGCACCCTATAAAAAATCTTACTCAAAAATAACAAAACTACATTTCAGTCGATTATAATTTTTAAAATATAAATGATAAACCTATGACATAGATTGTATCAATTTTTTCAACTCACTGAATAAATACTTCTTATGATTTTAATGAGACTTTGAATTTTGCATGTTGGTATTTTAGAGAAAAAGCTTATTTTTACATATGTTAGGTATTGTCAATTTTTCAAAAAAATAACCCATATAGACATTACAACCTAATATAAAGACAACAAATAAAATGTGTTTAAAAGAAAGCTCAATCTCTATTATTTCATTTCAATAAAATGAATATGTCAAACTAATCTTAAAAAACTTTTGAATAGTATAGAGTTCTCATTTTAAATTGTGATATAATCTCTTAAAGGTAATCCAGAAAAATCTAATCTTGTTTAATAGAGAATTTCTTAAAAGTCTTAAAGCAATTTAAATAAGAGTTTTCAAAATTTTAAATCCTCTCTTTTCAGGAGGTCGCAATGATATATTATTCCTTTTAAGATTGTATATAATCAACACAAAATGATTAACTTATAGATTGTAGTTTTAAATGAGTACTCAAGAAATCCTTATGAGGTAAGTTAACTTCATAAATCTATTCAGTTTCTCTAAGTTTCTAATTTTGGTAAAGTTTCTAACGACTTTCATGGTTTCTAAGCTTATAGTAATAACTCGTTGAAAAAATTCCAATAGATAAGTAATGAGTGCTAATAATCTCAACAGAGTAATAATTGCTATCATTAATAATGCTACTCTTTTTATTAATCTTAACGCATTAATGTCTCATACCCCATTCAAAAGCAGAGTGACTATTCACAATATAATCATAAACTTCGAGTGATAGCTGTCATGATAATATTGCTGTTGTAAATAGGTTGATAGAAACTGTCTTGCATTTTTATTAAGCGTAAAGATGGTGGTGCAATAATGGATTTTATACCTTGCACGATTAGAAGGAATGGGAGTGATATCGACTGATCAAAACTACAGTGGACCACGGCGTTCGCGGCCTTTTGACCGGCATCGTAGCGGATTTGTTTTAGCGGAGGGTGCAGGTCTGTTTGTTATTGAAAAATTATCTAACGTATTGGCGCGGCAGCGTGAGCCGTTGGCCTATTTATTGGGTTACGGCGGTGCACTTTGCGCACAGCATATTGTAGCGCCGCATAAAGATGATCTCGAAATGCAACTGTCGATGGAACGAGCCATCGAACATGCGGGTATTGACCGTACCGCTATTGATTTTGTGAATACACATGGGACATCGACAGTACAAAATGATCAGCACGAAGCCAGTGCAATCAGAACGGTTTTTGGCGCGCACAACCCAGCGATTGTGGCAACAAAATCTTGGCACGGGCATCTGATTGCTGCTGCCGGTGCGATGGAAATTTTGGGTGTACTAGTTTCTTTTCGGAACAATCTTTTGCCCAAAATTTTGAATTGTGATGAAATCGATCCTCAATTACCCGCTGGCATTGCGTTTGTGAGGAAGCATCAGCACCGACGGCTTAAATACGCATTGAAAAACTCATTTGGTATGGGCGGTGGCGCAAGCAGCTTGGTTTTAGGGAATCCACAATATCTGTAAGGGACACCTCATGCTAACAATATATTCCTTATTAGAAAGAAACTGGCAAGTGATTTGTCATCACAGTCATTATTCGGCAGAGGATGTCACCATGATGACAAAAGGGTGTGCAGATACCGTAGTTAGATATTTTCGTGATCGTCCGCAAAAGGAGCAAAATAAGTTGTTTGTTTTTGTGATTAGAAATAATTTCGAAGGTCTAATCAGCTATTTTGTTGCGTCTGTGCTAAAATTGAAAGCTTGGATCGTCAGTATTCATGATTTAGGCATTGTTGATATGCTGGTTGATGCCAATTGCATTGCCGCTGTTGTAATGAGCCATGAAGTTAGGAATATTAGTATCATCAGTCACCGGATTAATATCGCGTTTGATCACTGTTTTTCAACTGTGAACGAAAATCTGGCTGATTTTACAGCATATCCGTGCGCGCATTTCTATTTTTGTACCTCCGGAACAACCAGTAAGCCGAAGTTGATTCAATATCATGAAAATATTCTGATTGAGAATGCCATCGCGGTGAGCCAATCTCTTGGACTAAGTAATGAAGATTGCTCATTGTGTTATTTCCCGGTGCAGTATATGTATGGTCTCTCTACTATGCTATGTGCCTTCTTATCGGATAGCAAACTGGTATTTGAAAAATTTCAAATAAGTAATATTGTTGAACTCGTTTCGCACTATAGCATTACCAACTTGCCTTTAATCGGTGACTGGATGCTGGAAGTAAGCGACATTTTTACCAAAAGCCGAATCCATGTGCAAAATATCTTGAATGCATCCGATCGTTTGCTCACCGTACAAGCATCGGGCATCCTCTCATCATGCACGACGTTATGGAATAACTTCGGTCAGACCGAATCCGGACCGCGCTTGTTTCATAATAAGATCTGCTCGCTACGCGATATTGAAAGAACCAGTAAATATGGCGTTGTAGCACCGGGTAAGGTTCTGGTGAGTGATATAAAAATTGATTTGCGCCCCATTGATCGGGCGGATGCTTCTGATTCAGTGCGCCGTATGTTTTATAAAACGCCTTTCGCGTGTGATGGTTATGTTGATAGTTCCTTGCAATTAAAGCCGCGTGATGAATGGTTTGATTCCGGCGACCTGTTTGTTAAAGATGAATCCGAATGCTATTACTGGATAGCCAGAGCCGTTAATGAATTTAAACACAATGGTAAGTTTATCCCAGTTCAACTGATCTCAAATGACATTATTAAGTATGCCGGACGTTTAAGGCATTACTTTTCAAAAGCACAGAACGGCGATCTTTATCTCAACCTTGATATGTCGGCAAATAGTGAGCAGGTTAAAGTCGTTACTAAACTATTGACTGATAAATGGTATCAGTATGCATTTAAAGTAAATATCAGAAAAATTGCCACGACAAATACAGGGAAAATAAAATGTACCATGTAGATAAAGCTCATGATATGAGCAGAGTGTATGTTAATCGTCGTGCAAACAATTATCTGTGCATTGTGAGCCATTCTTTTTATACCTATTTTTTAGCTATTGATAGGCTTCATCGTTATTTGCCTGTATCGACGAGACGTACATCGAGAATGATATTGCACCGTGAAATGGCGAAGGTACTTTTTATCGATATATTTAAACGGATTTTGCCAGATGTAAAGATGTCACACAGTTCTGTAAGCCATGGACGGAGTAAAAGTATTATGTTGGTTAATAAAGATCCGCGGATTCGGTCTGTCGGGGTTGATATCGAATTTATTGAGAAAAAAAACTACCGAGACCATTTATGCTAGATTACTGTAAAAAATGCGCGGACTTTCCAGCAGGGCAGGTGCTGGATAATCGTCTATGCACCACAATATTTAGCTGCATGGAGAGCTTGTATAAGGCATTATGCGCCATCTCGGCGTGCATTTTTGATATAAATGATTATTTTTTAGTTGAACATGACAGGACACGATGTGTTTTTCGGTACGTTGGGAATATATTTGCGTTTAAAGGGATGACGTTTATTTGTAACTGCTATTATCTTTGTCAATCTGTGATAACCGTTGTTTTGCTGGATGCATATTTGCAATCAATTATTTTAGATGACCTCTTATATGAGGACATAACCGTTTCTATACCCAGTTAGTTTTTAACGAGTTTATGGCAATGCCATAACTAGCTTCATTTAGAGGAATATGTGATGAATGATTTACTGGTGAATATCACCCCTGAGCACTATGAAAGGTATGCTATTGAAGGTACATCACCGTGGAATGCGTATTTGATGGAAAGAATTCTGGAAGAAGCATCTGGTGTTACTTCTGCGAAGAAAAAAATTCTCGATATTGGCATGGGAACTGGCCACATGCTTTTCAAGCTTTACCGCTCCCAAAAACTCACAGACTATTTCTTTTACGGGGTTGATATTGATCCCCGTATGGTTCAGTTTTGTGTTAAAAAATGTACCGAGTTAAAATACCAGCATGCATTCAACATCATTGAAGCCATCGTCAGCAATTTACCGTTTCCCGGGAACTCCTTTTCAATGATTTATGCCCGTTCCGTAATTCATCACTGGGCTGAACCTAAAAAAGGATTACAGGAGTTGTGCCGTGTTTTAGATCGCGGCGGTCGTATTATCATCCATGAACCCCTAGCTGATGCAGAAGAAACAGCACTGGGTGTTTTTAACCAATCACGTCGTGAATGCGGTGTGGCAGCTATGTCCACAGAAGAAAAATTTACATTAGCCGGTATCACCGATTTTTTATATGGCTGCGATCTTAGTGAGATGAGCTGGACAGTGAGACGTGGAGAAGGTCTAGCAGCTCTGGGCTGTGAAATTTTCATTAAAAAGGTCTGAGTTATCATGGATTATTTCTGTGCTGAAATGTATGCAAAAATGCAACCACGTATAACGGCAATAACTGGCTGCCATGCACTCGATTACATTGCTTTTCGCGATTCGGTTAGGATAAGTACACGCGTTTATTCGACCACTGGTGATAGTGGTTCTTTGACTCAACTGGACTCTGCGGCTGAACACTTACCCATGCTGCTTGGTGCTACAAGCGGCACCACCGGGGCGATGAAAATGGTCAGCGTTCGTCTAAAATCCAGTAAGGAAGCGGTCAGCTCATCAGAGCATAATTTAATTCGTAACCTGCGCGCGCGGCAATTTTTTTCCCCAGGGGATGTTGTTGGCAACCTGTTTACGATTAATCTGTTTTCATCTTTACACTACTTGGCGTGTGAAATTGTAAAACATTGCCGTGCACATGTCGTGCCGGTTGGCGATATGCCCTGCTGCTGAAGAGTCATTTCGAGTTTCTGGCTGAAATACGGCTCTCGGTACTGTTTGGCGTGCCCAGCACCATCGTTCAGTTCGTTGAAGCTATGCTCAGCCTTGGGGTTCCACTGGCAATTAAAAAAGTGCTCTTTACCGGTGAATCGATGCTGGGTGTGCATGAAAACTATCTGCGCGAGATGCTGGGCGCCGATCTGCGGATAATTGGTTTATATGGTTTGTCGGAGTGCGGTTTCATTGGTATGTCCTCCGAAGGGCGGCTTAATCGGTACCTGCTCTTCAGCGATGATTTCTTCTTTGAATATGAAGATAAGAGAGGGCTGCTAGTGACATCGCTGGATCCCGATGTCTCGCGCAAACTTATCAGATATTCCGTGGGCGATATGGGCACATTATCCGTTGAAAATGGTGACCTCTATTTTGAAGGTATTAAACGCAATGCTGTTGATTTTAATTTCATGGGAAATTTGATTAGCCATGAAAAAATATTCAAAATTATTAATCGAAGATTGCCCGATGTGATTGTTCAAATTGTATTGTCTTTATCCGCGGATAGACAAGAGATTATGGATATTAAAATCTGCTGCGAAGTATTTCACAACCTTGATTTGTCCGAACTAACTGAGGAAATCTATCATTTGCCGGATATTTATGAAGCCTATATGAAAAAGCGCGGGCGTATTAATCTCACCCTCGTCGAATATAGCGATTTGCTTTTCTCATCCAGAGGGAAATGCCTGCTAGTTTATGACGCAAGGGAGTCCTGTAATGCAACTTGATAATTTGTGTAATGAAATTGTATCAGGGAATTCGCATACGATAAATGTCAACATCAGGTTTTATAGCGTGTCACCGGAGCAGCAGGAGTAAATCATGTCAGATGATGTTATTGATAATTATGATTTAAATAATAACGTATTGTTTATTCGTGGATGTAATTTGATTGATATTGCCGATGAAAACCTTTATTTGCAGAACGCATGGTTTGCACTGACCGGCAACCTTCTTAATGAAGAACAGATGGATCGGCTGATTCAGAATGCTAGCGCCGAACTGCAAAAGACGAACCCTACAGCCAAACTGCAGGCGATGCATCAACTGATCAATGCATTGCCATCTTTGAGTTTAACGCAGCGCTTTATGATGTTATTATCGCAAGTTGAGGTTTCGGCGGCTCAGGGTAAGGTCATGGCTCCCGTAAGCGACGGTGGTTGTCTTAAAATTATCTTGCTGATGCCGTGGATTATTGCATTGGCGCGCTCTTCCCAACAGTTTTCCGATTCGCCGGAGATCGAAAATTGCAATACCTTTGAGCGTGCTTTTTGGTTAGCATTAACTAGCAAGGAAGCTTCTTCCGACTGGGATATTGATATGCTTTGCCGGTGCATGTCTCTACTGCTGGGCGGGTTTGGTATTGTGACACCCACAACCACCACGATAAGATTTATTGCCAGTACCAAGAGCGACGTCATTTCTGCACTAATCGGTGAGTTTTGTGCCACTGGCCCCGGCGCATATGGGAGCCTGCAAATATGCTATCATGCGACTTTCTAGTGTCCTCCATGAGATTGAAGCCGGGAATCTTGAGGCCGGCGGTAACGCATTATTGCAAAGACAACCCCTGGCTAGGGTTTGGTCACCCGATTATGCAACGGGATGTCCGAGTTGATTTCTTTTTTTCACGCTTTCAGATGCCTATGCGCCCCTTCAGTTCGCTTGCGCGATCTATTTCGGACAATACAGGACTGCAACCCAATGTCGATTTTCTAATTGCAAGCATCATGAGCAAACATCGGGCTTCTCCTGAGCTGGGATTGTTGGCTTTTTTCGTTTGTCGTATGCCGATACTTCTCGCGCACTATCAAGCGCGGTTTAGTGCTCATTCCTTCGGTTTATCATCAAAGGATTTAAGAAAAAAATATAAAAAAGTCCCCAAATTATGGCTATAAAGCATCGCACCGAGCCAAATTTCTTGAGTATATGTCAGAGTATCACCTTAACCGCACCGATGCGTGCTTGCGGGCAAATCAATATTTCTCACTGGAATTTAGCCCATAACTATTTGAAACAGGGCTTGTTACTCGAAGCCTTGCATCAGTTTTCAGTTCGATTCGCCACCGTGGTGGCTAAAAACTCGGATCTCACTTATCGCTATCTCCCTGTCATGGTTGAACAGTTTTTCTCTACCACCCATTTTGATAGCGATCGGTTATGCGTTGAAGGACATATTGAACGCATTAATGAGGCCTACCGTATTCACTGTAAGGCTAGCACATATGACAATGGAAAGGCCGTTATTGCGCAGGCAATCATCATGGTCAGTAAGGTCTGCTTCTTTAGCTCGTGTTCTGAGAAAGCCGCTCTTCCATTACTAGGCGATTTATGTAAGATTTCTTCCGTAACCGGAGATTCTTGTACTTTTTCCTTTAATGCGCATCACCCGCTTTTTGAGGAACATTTCCCCTCCCACGCCGTATGTCCTGGTTCACTATTGATTGAGATGGTTCTGGCTTTGGCCACGCAGGGTAGGGCGAAAAATATCGCATCTGTTGCGCTGAAAAAAGTAAAGTTCATTGAAGCAGTTTATCCGAGAGATACCTATCAGTTGACCATTAAACAGGATACAGAGTGTGAACCGAGTGGCGTTTTTTATATTCATACGGAAACTAAAAAACGAAGCACTTGCGGTAAGTTTTCTATCAAATATAAAAAGGAGGATGCGCCATGTTTAACATAATAATCTCTTTTATTCCGTGGAGTATTTACTCCTGGGTTATCAATGGAAACGTTTTAACTCTGGTCGAACGCTCTCTCATCTTAACTGTGCTTTTATCATTCATTCTGTTGATGATGTGTTGCGTAATGAGTTTGGAAAAAGCTTGGGGTCACGAGGAGTCTCCATTCTCGACCCTTTCACTGGAACAGGTACCTTTATCACAAGGCTTTTACAATCTAAACTGATCAAACCAGAGGACATGGAATATAAATTCCGTCATGATATCCATGCCAACGAGATTGTCTTGCTCGCCTATTACATAGCAGCCATTAACATTGAATCGACTTATCATAGTCTTATGAAAGGTGGGTATATTCCTTTTAAGCATATTGGTTTGGCTGATACGTTTCGAATGCTTGAAAAGAAAGATTTGTTACAAGAATTATTTAAAGAAAACAGTGAATATTGGGAACTCCAGAAAAATCTAAATATCAAAGTTATCTTTGGCAATCCTCCTTATTCAGTGGGACAAAAAAATGCCAATGACAGTGCGAAGAATACTCCTTATCCTATTTTAGATAAACGGATCAGTGAGACTTATGCTTCTCAATCTAAATCAATGAATACGCGAAATTTTTATGACAGTTATATTCGTGCTATACGCTGGGCTAGTGACCGTATTGATAATGCTGGGGTAATCGGCTTTGTTTCTGGCTCTGGTTACGCAGAAAAATCGACAATGAACAGTTTACGAAAATCTTTAGCCAAAGATTTACGAGCATTTATGTACTTAATTTACGAGGGGATCTTCGCAAGAATATGTTAAGCAATGGAGTTGCTCAAGAAGGTGAAAATATTTTCGGCAATGGTAGTATGACGGGTATTGCGGTAACGCTATTTATCAAAAATCCCAATGCTTCTGGAGATTGTAAAATTTACTATCATGATATTGGAGATAATCTTTCTACCGAAAAAAAACTTAAGAGGCTTCAATATTTTGGTAGTATTGGTGGTATTACATGTGAAAACGGTTGGAAAGTAATTACACCGGATGAACATGGGGATTGGATAAATCAACGTGATAACAGTTTTGAAACATTTCTAGCCTTGGGTGTTAAGAAAGGGCATGACAAAAAACTGTTTGAAACGTTTTCTCGTGGTATTATGACAAGTCGTGATCTTTGGGCATACAATTCAAGTCGTGCAATTTTAGCGAAAAATATGAGTAACATGATTGCCTTCTATAACAGTGAAGCAGAACGTTTTAATAATGCTTATGCGCACACTGACAGTAAATCACGTACAAAGGCTGTAGATAATTTTGTTAATTCAGATACAAGCAAGATAAGTTGGAGTTTGAATATAAAAAACAATTAGCAAGAGGTAATATTTTAAAATTTGAAGAAGATGGTTTTGTTCAAAGTTTATATCGTCCTTTTACACGACAGTGGCTTTATTATAATCGCATTTTTAATGAAGCAATTTATCAAATGCCTCGTATCTTTCCTGTAGAAAAAATGATCAAAAATACAGTGATACAAGTTTCTGCTATAGGAGCAAGAAGTGGATTTTCTGTTATTATGACTAGAGATCTACCTGATTTTCATGCAATAGATACGGGGCAATGCTTTCCACGCTATATTTACGAAGACACTACGGTCTCAAAAGATAGAAACAAGAAACAAACTCATTTATTTACCAATTCTATAGAAAAAAGCATCAATGCTGGTTTACAGAAGCGTGATGCCATTACGGATGAAGGGCTAACATATTTTAAAGCTGCTTATCCTAATGAGACCATAACAAAAGATGATCTATTCTATTACGTTTACGGTCTACTTCGGAAGATTACCGTACTCGTTATGCTGATAACCTCTCTAAAGAATTGCCTCGTATCCCTTGCGTAAAGAGTGCTAATGATTTTTGGAAGTTTGTAACAGCAGGGCGTAAACTGGGTCATTTGCATGTAAACTATGAAGATGTAGAGCCTTATCCAGTCACATTTAAAAAGGGTAATCCAAAACAAACAGAGATCTCTAATTCTGAGAAACTCTATTACGTTACAGAAATGAAATTCGCAAAAGTAGGTAAAGAGAAAGATAAATAAACAGTTATATATAACAGCAATATCACAATAACAGATATCCCTCTTGAAACTTATGAGTATATCGTCAATGGCAAACCTGCTCTTGAATGGGTTATGGGGCGTCAATGCGTAAAGACTGATAAAAAGAGTGGTATTGTCAATGATGCCAATCACTATGCTGTTGAAACCATTGGCAACCCTGCCTACCCTCTAGAGTTATTTCAGAGGGTTATTACCATAAGTTTAGAGACAATGAAAATCGTTAAGAACCTACCAAAACTAGAAATTAGAGAAACTGAATAACTTATAATGCATGCTCACATGATGAGTATAATAAACTCACAAGGGGTATAAGGTCTTATACCTATAGGTTATTATATCCCTTTTATAAATTGCTTACATATAATCTTTAAAAGGAGTGTTTATATGCGTTATTCTAAAAAGAAGAAACTTGCACTATTAAATACTCTTATTTTGATTGCTTTAAGACTTTTAAGAAATCCCATCTTAAAGTGAATACGCTTCTTTTACATTGCCTTTAAGATGTTATATCGTAATCTAAAATGATAGCTTTATTGTTATCAAAAGCTTTGTTTAAAGAGGGTTATGTATATTCATTTTCTTATATTACTTATAGGTTTTGAATGTTTCTTAAACCCTCAAAACCCTTACAAAACATACATCATTAGTTGAATTTATAGGTTGTATTATTGATATAGGTTGTTTTTTGAAAAATTGATAAAAAATAATATATTGAAATATAATGACTTTTATTTTTTATTGAAAAATATGTAAAGGGGGGGGTAAAAGGAACCCTCAAAATACTCAAAACTCATAACCATAATGGTCTTGATAGTACTTCTTATGAATTACAAGCTATCTTTTGAAAGGCTTTAAAGGATCACATACTTTATCATAAAGCACATTTTAATCACTCACTAAAATAATCTATTTTGTCAGTTCAATTTACTGACACATAACTGACAAGTTTTAATCAATTCACATCATGGTTATCTTTAAAGGTTGTACTCTTGATATGAGTTATGTTTTTAAAACACTAACCTATTGAAATATAATGTTTTAATTTTTTTATCATTAAAAAAATAATATAGGGTCTAAAAAGAACTGACAACACTGACACGGTCTATTAAAAGGTATTTTGCTCATCTCTATAATGATCAGTTTCTATTGAGATGTTTTCATAAATCGCAATTATCCTATTTATCAACTAGTTGTATAACATCATCTAAGGTATAGGTTTTCATGAATCTTCCCCTACATACTCTTTAATTCTTTTGCAGAGAAATTCATAAAAATTACTTGCGTAATATTCGGAATCTTCAGATGTATACTTGAGATAGAGTGGGCATTCACCATCCCGAAACTGTGTATAATCAAAATAAAAGGTTTCACCAAAATCAGTTGTGCAGATAACAAGTTGTTTGGGGTCCGTAAAGCCATCTCTTCTATCGAGTAAGTTTCGGTAAACAATATCACCAGCAGGAATACCTGCGCAGATTTCATAAATACTGAATATTTCTTCACCTCCAATTTCTCCTCCTCCATAATTTTTTAAAAAATTCTTATAGGAAGAGGTAAATTGTAAACCAAGAGTGTTCTCAGCTGTTTTAATCCGTACATCATCAGGGGCATTATCTTGAGTACCAAAATTAATAACATGACTATGCATATCAACATATTGTGCAACATCTGATAAAGTATAACTTTTCATAAATTTTTCTCCATAAGTCACAGCGTGTTTTTACTCATAATGAGTGTTCCTAATGATCAATCTTTTTCTACTATAGCCAATGGAATTGAGATGAGATTGATAAAATCATAAGAGATATGTTCTTGACGGAGCTCTTTTCTCATCTGTCTCTGTACAATCATCTCGCATTTACAATATATGATGGAATTAAAGGAGGTGATCATTAAAGTTTAGAGAGCGCCTTTTAGGGATATTATTTCAATATTTGCAATAATTACTCTTTCTTTTTTCCTACTTAGGAATTTTTTTTGAAATCCAACAAATAACTTTTCTGATAAAATTTGTCTTTGGATTCATAGGAGCAACCAAACTCCTGCCTTGATAAAATGAGTAGAGAACCTCAACGAGAGGACTATCTTGTTCTTGTGTCACAGGATGTAACATAATAGGTCTAAAATCGACTCCAATAGGTGCTCTTCCTGATACCATTCTTTCCACATTTGTACCCGTTACTATCTGTCCTTCTTCTTTCCAAGAAGAAACTGTTTCGGGCTCAAACAGTTCATCTTCCTGATAAACTTTTTGACTTTTAAATTCCACCGGCTCAGCTGCCCCCATACTTTTTTTCTTTATCCATTTCATGATTCATAATCCCCTCGATTTTTTCAAAATAATCAATTTATTCTTTGTTCTAAATAGACTTAAATAAACTCTCCTTCCAAGAGCGAGGTTATTCCTCGCTAGAAAGCTCTGAGTGATCATCAAAATCTTTTGCTACCCGTTCAATCAAAGCGTAGCTCACTTGCTTCACCTTTGCTACTTCTTTGGCTAAAGCTAATGCACGTTCAAGGTGGGTTTTGTTGATGCTTTCGTCAAAGCCTAGGTGATCACCTGCCGTAAAGCTTTTCTGATAAGATTGTAAGGTCTCAACATCACCCAATAAAGCAAGAGCGCCAAGATGAAGTAAAGCATAATCCGTATCATCTGCTTTAGACGTTGCATCCCGTTGCCAAGGAGAAGTGCCATAATCAAAGCGTAGCCTTTTAGAAAGGTCAATGTCTGTTACCGCCCATTCTAGCGCATCATCAAGCGCCTGTGTTAAACGATCCGTAGTGACCTCTGGTTCAAAGATTTCCAATCCCTTGGCTTCAAAATTAAGCTGTATATCTGGAATATCTTCCGTGTAGGTAGGATCAATGAATTTACAAGCAGCGGAAAGAATGCCCGTGCTAATCAAAAAGGCGCTATCAAATTGCGGACAATCTTTGGCAATTTCGTCGTTATAAAGAATGTCTACTTCACGATCAGCCAATTGATAGCTTGCCATATGATCATTCTCATTGATTTTCTCGGTTGACCAACCTAAGCTTTTCAAAAGTGCATGAGCACTTTCCATGGTGAGACGATCATCATTGTCGTCCACTTCCTCTGCCACTTCAACAGAAGTTGTTTTAGAAGCAACAGATGCTATTTGCGGATCCAAGCTCAAAATCGGTGCATTTTTCGGAAAACCTGCTCGATAACCCCGTGCAAGAGTGAGGAGATTATCAATTCTATATTTTGAGATTTCTTCCACAAAACCTAAAGAATTTCCCTTTCTAAAATTCTCCTTATAAGATTTGAGCTTTTCAACATCCCCAATCAAAACAAGCGCAATAAGGTGACGCGCTACAAGATCAAGTTCACTGTCTGGGGAAAAAGCCGCATAATCATAAATGATTTGATTGACATTTTGCCGATCTGCCCATTCAAGTATATCTGTACAAATCTCCTTTAGCTTGCCTCTATCCAATTCAGTACTAGAAACTGTATAAACTTCTTCTGCTTCTTTGAGGGCTATATATTGAGGCATATTATAGAAAATCTCTCTATGAGCAGTGGAAAAGCCAAGTGTTGAAAGGGAAGCCTTAAATGCAACAATTGGCTCTTCTTCATCACTTTGAAGACTGTACATTATATTGATGATACGGTGTTTACTGATAAAATAGGTATTACGATCATAGTTTTTATCACGATAAACTGTCCAACCCATTTCTTTTAATTGCTCAGCAACCTTATTGAAAGTAATCAAAGCTTTCGGACCAAGATGTGCTTCTGCTGCTTCTCGCTCATTAAGGATTTTCAGATGTTCTTCAGCAAATTCAACGGCATGGTTAACATATTTTTCTACTTCATCATCATCCAAATGTTCAGAAATCGTACCAGCTTCTAGAAAATTTTTATAAGATTTCAGGATATCAATTCGACCTGTCAACGCTAAACAAGCCAAATGCCAGACTATATCTATATTGTAGCTATACTTTTGAACACGTGTTTTGCTTTCTATTGATGCTTGTAAATCTTGGGCGCGTGCCCACTGTATTATCCGCTCAGAGATTTTTGTTAACTCTTGCTCATTCAATTCCTCTACACAAATATCAATTTCCTTGCCAAAACCACTAAAAAAACCTCCTCCAATCGTGTTAAAAGACTTATAAATATCCGTAGGTCGTATCCAATTATATTCTCTCCTATAGTGAATATATTTGCAAGCTACAGAAATCTCTTCATTAGATATTTCAGCTTCAAGACGAACATTGTAATTATCATGAAGACGTATAAAGCCAAAATCAAATTGAATAAAACGGTCTGGCAAAGAGAGAAACATTCTCTCAGGTTCCATAGCAATCCATCCTCGCGTTTTGAGGATGCGACTTGCTGCGATGAGATTTATCGAGCGCTGTTTTGGCTTCTTGCGCGTTAGAATATCGTCTAATTCCCCATTTTTATAGACCTGTGCAAAAAGAAGCAAGCGTTCATTCCACGTCATTATTTTATAATCAGAAAATTCTGATACGTTTATTTTGGGCGTAGACTCATAACTCCTTAAAGCTTCTATCTCGCCGAGAAGAGCCTTTGCAACAAGAGAATGATTAGCAGCTTCTTCATGTAATTTTTTTTCAATATCTTGTGCTTGCGCCCAAGTAATGACTTTGTTTAAAGCAGATTCAATATGACTTTCTGAAAGATCCGGTACCGTAACCCCGAAATCACCTATTTCTGGATAGAGTATATATCCATACCGTGACTTTTGCCCCCTAGAATATTCACAAGCAAGACTATAAGAAGCAGTTGTGAGGCTAGCTAATAACCAAAATTTTTCACCATCCGTTTCATGTTTCACACCATAGCTCAAATCCACAATGCGATCCGGAAGATAATAATAGGCAAATGTATCGCCTACTTCATCACGATAGAGCTCACAGCCCAGACTTTTTAATATTTCTGCTGCATCTTTAGTTTGCATAATGTTTCACTCTTCTCCAACCGCCGGATAACAGCTAACTGTATAAGGAATTATTCTATTCCACTCTTTGTTTATTTGATTTTCACTCCAATTGTCTCTAAACTCTTTCAGAAGCTCTGCATCTCCTTCAAATTTTTTCAAATCTTCTTGGTATTTATTAAGCTGTTCCTTATTTTCGCCCAGATAGCGTTTCATAATTTTCCCAAAAGGTTTTGCATCTCCTGTTTTATACGCTATTTCAAAATCTTTTTGACATTCTGTTAATTGAAAATTACCAGTTTTTATATCAATAACTTTTAATACACCTTTCTCCACATAAATAATATCAGGGCGATGTATTTTTTTTAACGAAAAGTTCATAGATTATTCTCCATAAGTCGCAGTTTATTCACGCTAATACTGTTCTACCACTGTAAATAATAGTTGATCTTTCGTCTCCCAGCCAAGCGTTTTTAAAATCTCTGTCACGTCTTTAGTTCGCATCGCTATTCACTTTCATTCAAAAAGTCCTGGATAATGAAAAACGTTAACGTCAGTTTTGTCTAACTTATTATTCAATTGTCCTTTAATCTATTCTTTACTAGCCTCGTTTAATTCTTTATCACTTCCTTTAAAATCTTTGAACGATTCTTGATATTTCTCTAAGAACTCTTTGTTCTCTTTAAAAAATTTTATAAATTTTCCTTTTGTGGACTCAGCATTTCCTTCTTTATATGCCTCTTTTAAAATCTTTTGTTGTTCACTTAATTTAGAATTCTTCCCCGTTTTTACCTCGCCAATTTTTATTTTACCATTCTCTATATAAACAATATCCGCACGAGATTTTACTACCCCCTTATCCGTCTTAGTTTTGAATACTATTTCTGTCTCGCATACTATACATCCTTCATCCTTTAATTCTTGTTTTTTCTCATCGCGTTTTTTATCATGATGCTTCCTGACTTGTTCAAGTATGTTACCCTTTCCATCATTATTGTTTTGTGGTTCTTTATTGTTTCCGTTTTTTTTCTTATTTTTACTTTCCTTCTGAGAATCTTTATTTTTTTCTTCTTGTGAGTTTTGATTTGTTTTTTCGCTATCTTCTGCAGAATTTTTCGATGCAAACCAATAGGTAAGGAAATCAGCTATAGCGGTTCTATTGTTAGGAGATTGAACAATAGTTGCTCCACCAGCCATAAAAAGAGACAGAGCTGCCAACTCTTGTGGCGTAAGCGACACAATGAACGCTACAGCAGCTGCTACCGCAGGAAGAAAATTATTTTCGGCAGCATTACCTGCGGCATCAGCGCCAGTATTGACATCACCACCAGCAAGGGCAGCAGCAAAGCCCCCCGCTATGCGCGCGATATCAATGGCATGATCATTAAAATCAGAAAACTGTGCTTCAATCTTTGCATTGATACGCGCTTGTTCTTCTGCCGTTGGAACACGACCATCCAATGCTGCTATTTCTTTTTGTATAAAATTTTTGGTCGACAGTTTAAACTGGAGCATAGCAGTGGCTTCACCCACAGCCCCGCCAACAGCACCGGCCGTGCAAGCACCACTCGCAACAGCGCCTTTTAAACAGCCAAGACCGGCGTGGGCAACGATCTGCGTGACCGTGTCTATTTTGCCTTCAGCCTTGGCGGTACCGATTTCTTCCGCCAACGATTTGCCAACCGTATCAGACAGGGCGATGCGCAGATTGTTAAAAAAGTTCTTGTCAAGAGAGCCACCCTCAAGAGCCGTTTGAACGCCTGTGCCAATGGCGGCTTTGATCAGGTTCTTTTCCGCTTCACTGGCGATACGATCGACAAAAGGAGCGGTTTTAGGCAAAGATTGTCCAACACCTGCCATTTCCGTTATTTGGCTGGTTAAGCCCGCCGTTAACATCGACGAGACAATGCTGAGAACATTCTTTGAAGAGCCAAGCTCATGCAAGGCACCGGCAATATTGCCGCGATTATTGACAAGAGCCACAGCGCTTTTGTTAATCAGCGCTTGGACACCTGCCTGTATCGCCGCATTCATGGCGGTGCTCGAGCCAAGCCCCAAAGCACCGGTAATGGCACTGGCAGCACCCGAGGCTGCTCCGCCCGTAACCGCCGTGACAGCCAATGCCACGAGAGCCGCACCGGCTTCTGTCAGCCCTTGGGCTTTATAATCCCAGTCTTTAAATTCAGCCTTAACTGCTTGCCAATCCACTTGCTTGGATAATTCTGGATCATCACGCAGTTGCTTAATCCATGCCAAGCCTGGGGAGCGAGATAATTGCTCAAGAGATTTGTCTAAATCACCAGTTGCCTCATACTCAACAACAAAGCCATCACCCGCATCAAGCTTTATGCCACCCTTAGCATCTATGGTGACATGTTCGATGGTCTCCTTAAGGTAACCTTTATCGCTCTCACTCCACCACACAAGGTTTTCATTACGCTGATAAACATCCTTAAAATCTTGATCCTTGTTGGTCAGAAACTTGATTTTTCCCGTATCTGATGCCAAATGCGTCTGACCACCACTTGATAGCCCTGCCGCATCAAGCGTGAGATCCCCATTTTGCGCATGCATGGAGAGGTTGCCCTCTGTTTCTATCGTGGTTTTGTTTGTAGTAACTTCTGTTGATTGTTGACGAAACTTATTCTTTTGCTTCGATTTGTCGCCTTCTTTGCCCCTCAGATCCAAATCAAAACTGTTAAAATCTTGCTCTGAAATCGCGTTGAGAGCGCCACCACTGGTGAAATCTCCATTGCCCTTGGCTTTAAACTTTCCCCCAAGGTTAAGTTCACCACCTGTGACAATGGTCAAATCTCCATCACTGTTGACTTCTGTCAAACGGTGCTCACTGCTTTGGGCGTTATAATGCCCTTTTTCCAATGTCTCCTTATGGTCACTCTCTAGCACTAATGAACCAAACGTAGCAGAACCATCGACAATCACCGTCATCGGACCGCCACTGCTCCATTGGCCACCAGTCATGCTTAAATCGCCAAGGGAGTGAATGTTTAAATCCTGTATAGAAATGATTTGAGCCTGCTGCCCACTGCGATCAACAAAACCATATTCATTCGTGTCACGGATTTTTGCAGTACCATCAATGATTGTCTTCGCATTGAGGGTGATGATATCCCCCAGAATAACACCTGACGAGTTGGCTAAAAGATCGCCACTGCTGAGATCTACAGCACCGCTGCCAAGCAAAAAACCACCATTATTGAACAAAGTTTGCGTAGTCGAAACATGCAATGCACCATTACTTGATATGGTGCCACTATTGGTAAGACGGTCCGTCTCTATAGTGACGCCATTGCCTTTCAAACGTGCACTGGCAAGGTTTCCTTGCTGCGTTTTTGCCCCATAAACATCTTGTGCTAAAGAAGTGTTTGGTGCCAAATAAACGTGGGGTACCAAGACCTCTTGTCCGTCGACAGGGTGGGTCTCAAGCCAGATCATATCCTTTTTGATCCCAGCAATCTGCTGAGGCGTTAAGGGCTTGCCTAGCACTAACCCCAAGGGATCTTGCTGCTCCACAGCATTGTCATAGAGCCTTTGCATTTGAGCATTGGGATCTTCAACATCAAGAAGAGTGCGATTGCCTGTCAGCTCAAAGATTTGCTCACCCACCAGACGATATTCAAAATAAGCATCCCCTAATCTTTTAAACACGTTCTCAGGCTTATAATTGCCAATCTTTTTTAAGTAATAGTCCGATCCTAAAAATTTGCTTGGATTGATAAAGTCCTGTCGCGTCTCAACTAAAAACGGCACATCCGGTGATTGGGTCTGGTCCAATTCTGTCTTAACAGAGCTAAGCCCGTCTTGCGTTGGCACCTGTATGGATTCTGGTGCGGGTGTTTTTGTGCTTGGTGCAAAAAGCCCTTTGTGCCCTTTCAAACCATTGATAATACCGTCTAATCGATCATCACTAATCAGTGGTTTGGAACCGTCAAAATCGGTGTTTTTAACACCAGCCAAACCTTTATCGCCAGAGCTTAAGCCAACTTGCTCAACCCCCTCACGCACCGCATGATTGTCAATATAGCCTGTCAACTTGGCATCAAGCGTGCCACCAGCTTCAATCGTGCCGTAAACAGTATCATAAGTGCGGGCGGTTGTTTGGGTAAAAGTAGGACCATCCCATTCTTTTGCATCGTGCGCTATACATCCTGGATTTGTGATACTACATTGCTTATATCTGTAGCGTGTTTTAGTCACAATCTTGGTTGTTTCGATTAAATCGCGCCCTACCAAAATCTGGGCAGCATTATTGATAAAATGAGGCTGCTGACGAATGATCGTGGTGTCGATATTTTTCTTGATCTTTGTGTGTTTATCAACATTTGGGATTTTTTCCCATTCTCCTCGCACGTAACTGTGACCAACCACTTTATCGCTAACTTCAACTCCACCTTCACGCATGTTGGTAAGCGCTGAGACATCGAAGGTCATATCGCCTGACACGGCTTCTAAAAGCCCCGAACTATTGATGACATGACCAGCCCGCTCTCCACTTAAACCACGGATGATGAGATTGTCTTCAGCAATGACATCGGCAAACTTATTGATAAAATCCCCATCTAAGGAGAAAATGGCAGATTTCTTGGCATAAATCAGCCCACTATTACTCAGATCAGCGCTCACATTGAGCGCAACCCCATCACCACTTGAGCCAATACTGCCGGCATTGTCCAAAACATCTGCGGTTAAAACAAAAGCGCCACCACTTTTGAAAACACCGTCTTCACCATTTAAAACCAGAGCAACTTGCCCCAATGACGGATCATGACTTTTTGCTATAAGCGTAAAGGCGCCATTGGAATAAAGTACTTCTAGTAGATATGGTTATAGCAGTGCTAATCTTCACTATGCTGTTCTACAAGGAGCTATTAACCTTGTCGCGCAGAAGGGAAAAATATCTACAACACATTTGGGTCTTGTCCGAACCTACGGGCAACTCTCTTTCACCCCAAAAGATATGCAAGATGCAAATAAGACTACTGTGGAAAAATGGTTACTCACAACCTATGGAACCATACAACATGACAAGTAGTTTCTATCTTGATACGCTGTTTATCCTATGGATTCCTAAAGAGAAAGATCACCAATGCCCTCATTAGTACAACCACAAAATTGAAAAATGCAAAAATGTTGATGATCTCCACAACTGTTAGCAAACAATTTGCAACAGGTATCCAAGGCGTAACATTCGAACCGCAGGCACAGCTTGCCTATCAACATTTGATGTTTGATACCATTAAAGATGCTGATAATCTGACCATTAAGATGCAAAATCCTTCTCAATGGATAATCCCGTGTTGGTGGACGTTTGACAAAAACCATTGCCACTGAAAACAGTCGTCCTATGTCTTTCTATGGAAAAGTAAACTTAATCAAAACCTTTGGTGATGATCAGACATTCCATATTGATAAGTATTATAAATGTGACCCCTCGGGAAGTTCCGTTGAAGGTGGGCTTGGTATTAGTGCATAATTGTCCGCTAACCTCTCCCTTCATGGTGATGTCAGCTATCAACAAAAGCTTCAAAAAACTGGTATAAGTGGTACAAGCTTTTCAGGAGGAATACTCTATCAGTTTTAAATCAAGACTGTAAAAATAGCCTATTCAATTTAACAAAAAGGCAGCATATTGCTGCCTTTTTGGTTTATTATAAGCTGTTTTTAAGCGCTTTTTTAAATAGAGAACAGCGAAATATTTGAAGACAGTCATTGACCATTGGATGTTTTTTACAAAAAATTCTTTTTATAAAGAATAAAACTGTAAAAAAGAGAACAACCAAAAACAAAATGATATTGTAAAATAATGAGAAGCTTTTCTAGAAAATACAACATTACTATCTTTTGTTATTTCTCACGAATTTAATGCTTAAAATCCCAAAATAAAACTTTTGAACATAAAATGATAAGTAAAAAATAATGCAATAATATCAAACAAAGGGATGTATGTTATAAGTCACTCATATATTTCAAAATGGAAGTTCTAATAGGATTTAAAATATTACAGCTCAAACACTGCCCAGAAAATTCATACTGAAAAAATCCTATTATCCCCTTCCCTCTTAACAATGCCGCCAAACATCTCCAGAAACTTCAAAACAAATAAAATTGCATTTTCTCTTCTGTAAAATTGATCATGCTCTTTGCTCTCTATGGACAATAGGCTCTATACTTGCTTCAAAAAACTCCTTTGTATAATCGTGTTGCGCATGTAGATTACGCAATTCATCATTGCTAAGCTCTTCAAGAATAATCCCTTTATGCATAATTCCAACACGTTCACAAATATGTGCAACAACAGCAAGATCATGGGATACCATTAAATAAGTAAGCTTTTTTCTCACGCGCAGTGATTTCAACAAGTTTAAAATTTCAGCCTGTACCGACACATCCAATGCAGACGTTGGCTCATCAAGCAACAACACCTCTGGCTCAATAATTAAAGCACGTGCAAGAGCAATACGCTGACGCTGCCCTCCAGACAACTCATGAGGATAACGATAAAGAAATGAAGAATCTAAACCAACGGAATCTAAAGCATCCTCCACCCGCTCTCTTTGATTATCCATTCCATGGATTTTGAGCGATTCAGAAAGAACCGTATGGACCATTTTTCTTGGATGCAGCGAAGCATAAGGATCTTGAAAAACCATTTGAATACAGCGTAAAAAATCCTTACTTCTTTTCTTTTCAACTTCTTGTCCAGCAAAAAGGAATTTTCCACTATAATCTGGAATAAGCCCCACCAATGTATTCAAAATAGTTGACTTTCCACATCCGGATTCACCAATCAAACCATAAGCTTCACCACGCTTAATATGAAAATTAACATTTTTAACAACTGTTACTGCCTTATGCCTGTGCCCAAAAGTTACAGATAAATTAGAAATATCAATAATATTCTCACAATTTGTCATGAGGAACCTCCTCAACGCCATTAACAATCGTAGGATTATACAACCAATCAGGATCACGCTCAGGAACAGCCAAAATATCAACTGGATTATCAAGCCGTGGCAAACTCGCGAGCAACGCCTTTGTATAAGGATGACAAGCGTGAGACAAATCAGAAGCAGGCAACTCTTCTAAGACACGGCCCGCATACATCACCAAAATACGATCACAAAAATCAGCAATCATATTTAAATCATGACTAATGAAAATAAGTCCCGTTCCAGATTTTGTCACAAGTTCATCTAATACAGATAAAACTTGTCGCCTGACCGTAATATCAAGTGCAGATGTTGGCTCATCAGCAATAATTAAATCAGGTTTTGGAATGAGCATCATTGCAATCATCACGCGCTGCCCCATCCCCCCAGATATTTCATGAGGAAAGAGACGCATCACATGTTCAGGATCACGAATATGAACAGATTCTAACATAGATATGGTGCGCTCCCTCGCTTCAGCTTTTGAAACACGGTAATGAATACGGTAAGCCTCCATAATCTGTTCCCCGATCCGTATTAATGGATTAAGTGAATATTTGGGATCCTGTAAAATCATTGAAATACGTTTCCCACGGATTTTTCGCATCTGAGGTTCACTTGCGGCCAATAAATCAACATCCTCAAAGCGCATTTTTTTAGCTTTAACAATGGCTGCTTTTGGACTCAACCTTAGTATTGCGCGCCCAGTCATCGATTTTCCAGATCCGGATTCACCAACAATTCCAATTTTTTCTTTTCCAACAGAAAAACTAACACCACGCACAACTTCTGAAATGCCGCGCGTTGTAGGAAAAGAAATACGTAAATCTTCTACTTCTAATAATTTATTACCCATTGCGTGGATCCAATACATCACGAAGACCATCACCTAAAAGGTTGAAAGCAAGACTTGCAAATAATATTGCACAGCCTGGTATTGCCGCCAACCACCAATTTGTCATCATAAATTCCCGCCCTGAAGAAAGCATCGCACCCCATTCAGGACTTGGAAGTTGAGCTCCCAACCCTAAAAAACCAAGACCAGCAGCCGTTAAAATAATTCCAGACATATCCAAAGTTAATCGTACAATCACTGAAGGAATACACATGGGCGCAACATGAAACAAAATAATTCGCCAAGCAGAGGCCCCTTGCAGGCGAACTACAGAAACATAATCAGAAGAACGTATTGTCAAAGTCTCAGCACGTGCTAAACGTGCAATTGGTGGCCATGCTGCAATTGAAATTGCAATAGAAGCATTTTCAATCCCTGGTCCCAATGCGGCTGAAAATGCAAGAGCTAAAATCAAACCTGGAAAAGCAAGAAAAATATCGACAATGCGCATGAGCACAGTATCAACCCATCCGCCCATATAACCAGATACAGTTCCAACAATAAGCCCTATTGGACCTACAATAACTGTTGTAAGAAAAACAACATAAAGAGTAATACGGGAACCAAAAACAAGGCGACTAAAAATATCACGTCCCAATTCATCTGTTCCAAAATAATGCGCCATAGAGGGTGGCTGCAACCGATGCCCCAGATCATTGCTAAGAAAATCATGCGTAGCAATCCAAGGAGCAAAAAATGCACATATGATAATAATACAAATAATAAGCAGACCGAATACAGCCGAAAAGTTATGAAAAAACTTAGCCAGTGCGTGATAAATTCTTTGTATGTTCGCTTGAATTATGGAGTTTGGAACAGGATCGTTTAACCAACTACCCAAAGAAGATGATGATTGCGATTTATGATGATTACTTACTGTCATATTCAACGTGTCCTTGGATCAAAAATGCGATAAAGCAAATCAGAAAATAAATTAATGGCGACAAAGATAAATCCTACAAGTAAAGTACATCCTACAACTGCATTCATATCTCCGGCTAAAAGAGCATTTGTCAAGTAATGTCCAAAACCAGGCCAAGCAAAAACTGTCTCCGTTAAAACAGCCCCTTCTAATAAAAAAGCATAAGAAAGTGCAACAACGGTAATAATTTGAACAGCAGCATTTCGAAAGGCATGCCCCCAAACGGTTCGCGCCCACGATAATCCCTTTACACGTGCAGTAATGATATATTCCTGATTAAGCTGCTCAATCATAAACCCACGAGTCATACGGCTAATATAAGCCATAGCACCGAAAGCCAAGATCAAAGCAGGCATAATAACGTGACTAAAAACATTACCAAAAGCCTCCCATTGTCCTTGGCTTGCAGTATCCCAAAGGAAAAATCCTGTTTTTGGTTCAAAAGAATATTCATAAAGAAAATCAAGTCGTCCTGGGCCACCAACCCAGCCAAGCTTGGCGTAAAATATTAACAACGCCATTAATCCGAGCCAAAATGTTGGAGTAGAATAACTTACAAGTGTAAAAACACGGACAACATAATCAATAAATGAATCGCGATACATTGCTGCAAAAACACCAAATGGAATTCCAAGACTTGTGCCAATAACAATAGCAACGGTTGCAAGCTCTAATGTTGCAGGAAACACACGCATAATATCGGCTAGAACAGGTCGCCCAGAAGTTAAAGCATCTCCAAAGTCAAACAAAAATACATTATGAAGATACTTCCAATATTGGACAATCAACGGCTTATCAAGACCCAGCTTATAATACATTGCATCATAAGCTTCCTGACTGATATTATCACCAAGAATAGACAGAACCGGATCTAGAGGAAGAAGATGACCAAGAAAAAAAGTGATCGTCACCAACCCAAGCAATGTGATAAAAACTGAAATAAGAAGTTTCAATCCTTTGCATAAAAAATCCCATAAAAATAATTTTTTCTGCTTTTCTGATACAGCTCTTTCAGTCTCTGAAAGTGGCAAAACCATTATAAAAATCCCCTCTGTAGCGACAAAACATAAAGCAAATACTTTTTTATATAACAAAACAATCTCTTATTAAGCATGTTCTACAATCCTTTTCTATAACATGCTTCTTTTTATTTTTCTGCTTCATTGTAATAAAGTCTATAACTGTTCCAAATCCATTTTTTGACATCAGGCCCCATACCAACGGTATAATATGTCTGAAATAAATAAACCATAGGACCATGCTCTAGCACATAATGCTGTAAAGTACGATATTGCATGATACGCTTATTGGGGTCTTTCTCAAACAAAGCATCCATCACCATGTTATTAATATTTTCATCATAATACCCAGCGCGCCAAGCTAAATACATATTGTGCTTTTTTGTAAATGTTGGATCAGGGTTAAACACGTGATTTAATGAAGCAGGATGTCCATCAGGATCGGCACTCCCCCACCCCATAATAGCAGTATCATAATTTCCACCACGTACACGGCTCAACAATTGATTTTGTGCCATTTTTTCAATTGTAAGCTCAACACCAATTTTGCGTGCATTGGCTTGAATAGACTGTGCAACAGACGACATATAACTAAGGCTTCCAACTAAAAGATTAGCTTTAAACCCATTAGGATAACCAGCTTCAGTAATCAGTTGTTTTGCTTTTTTCAAATCCAACTGAAAAGGCAAACCTTCTTTTTCATCTAAAGCACCTGGAACACCTAAAGACATATAAGTTGCCCGAGGAATAGCAATCCCTTTCAAAACAGTTTTTCCAAGACCTTCATAATCAACCAAATAACGAAGTGCCAATCTGACCTTTTCATTCGCAAAAATTGCATTCTTATTATTTAACGATAAGTAAATAATCTGCGGACGCAAAACACGACTGATTTTGACTGGGCCTCCTTTTTTTTCAAGATCTAAAATATCCTCTGAAGAAAGATCACGCACTATATCCACATCACCTTTTTCCAAAAGAAGTCTTTGACTTGATGAATCCGCTACATGCTGCACAACAATCTGCTTAATTTTAGGCACATCGCCCCAATAATGTTGTGTCGCCTCTAACACAACTTTATCTCCTGGAGACCAGCTCACCAATTTATAAGGTCCAACACAAGCTGTATGTGTTGCTAAATATTTATTCCCCATATCACCGTTAATACTCTGTGCTTCAATTGTTTTCCGATCAAGCAAAGCAGAAGCATAAGATTGTCCAATAACAGTCAATATGAGCTGAATAGGATAGGGTTTATCTAATTTTAATTGTAAAGTCTTATCATCAAGAGCCTGAATATTTGTTTCAATATTGTTTTTGGTAAACCCATAATCCATTAAAGATTGAGCATAGCTTAATCCTAATTTAATAATCCGTCGCATCGACCATACCAAATCTTGCGCTGTAGCCATCCTTCCATCATTAAACTTTAAATCATCACGAAGATGAAAGACTATTCTTTTGCCATTGTCTAAAACGTCCCAAGATTTTGCCATAGCAGGGCGAATTTTTGTAGGATCATGCTCATCATATTGCACTAACGCGCTGCAAATATTCGTCAATAACTCACTCGTCACAACCTCAACAGTTTGCGCTGGATCAAAACTACTAATTGAATCAATATTCCATGCCATTACCAATATATCTTTAGATGAGGCACTGAATGCCGTTGTTACAGCCCCATTAAAAAAAATGATTGAGCTTAATAAAATAGAAATTTTTTTCAATATTCTTTGTTTTCCCATTTTATCTCTTCCTTTTGTATTCTTCTACCTTTTCACACAAAGTGATTGTGATTTTGCTTAAATAGCATAGCATTAGACATCAATTTCATTTAATCAAACTAAGCATCTACAAAATAATTTTCTTATACATCAGTCTATATTCGGGATGCAGAGAATCTATAACCATAAACAAAGATCCTCCCCAATATAACTTTCTATATTCATCGCTCCCTATAAACGATCTTAATTATATACTGCTACTACACAAACATCCCTCACAGTTTCATCCTAAAAAACTGAAGAGCTTTATATGGGAGAATATTTTCATCATGCAATTATGATTAAGCTCTTTTTAGCTTTGATAACACTAAAAAGACACACTTATTTTTCAATTTTACTATAAAAAATACGCGGTGCACTATTCCAAACCCATTTTTTGACATCAGGCGTCATCGCGACAACGCTATATTGTTGAAAGATAAACGCATAAGGTCCTTTTTGCATTAATTCACGTTGTAAATCAGCATAGAGTTGCGCTCGTTTTTGCGGATTTTTTTGAAACAACGCTTCTTCAACTTTTTGATTCATCTTAGCATCAAAATACCCATGCTTCCAACTAGGATAGGCTGTATTTCTAGCCTCAAAATGATTATCTGGATTGAAAATAAGACGTGAAGCCATGGTATGAGGATCCGCAGAATCATTATTCCATCCGATAAAAGCCGTATCAAAAGCTCGAGCATCCACTTTTGAAAATAACTGTGTACCTGCTACACGTTCAATTTTAAGACGCACGCCCGCCTGTGCAGCACTATCCTGGAGTGACTGAGCAAGTAACAAAGTATAAGGAGTGTTTGACACGAGAAAATTTGCCTCAAATCCATTCGGATAACCAGCTTCTGCTAAAAGCTGCTTGGCTTTTGCAATATCAAGTTTAAAGGGTTGCCCCTCTTTTTCATCTAAAGCCCCAAAGTTGCCAAGAGGAATAAAACTGGCCCGTGGAACACCAACACCTTTGAGAAGCTTCTTGCCAAGACCTTCATAATCTATGAGATAACGCATCGCCAAACGTACTTTTTCCTTAGCAAAAATAGGATTCGTCGTATTGAATCCCCAGTACATCATAGTTGGCACTAACACTCTTTCAACTTTAACATCTGTTGTTTTTTGCAGATCTGCAAGATCTTCAGGTGTCAAATTACGAGCAACATCAATATCATGTTTTTGCAACAACAAACGTTGTGTTCCGGGCTCTGCAACATGGCGAATTAAAATCTGCTTCAGTTTAGGCGCTTGTCCCCAATAGTGAGAGCTTGCACGCAACAAAAGAGCTTCTCCAGGGCGCCAACTTTTTAACTGATAAGGACCAACACAAGCAGCATGACCTTTCAAATACTGATTTCCAAAATCGCCATCTTTTTCGTGTTTCATAATCGTCTTACGATCAAGCAAAGCTGTTGCACGACTCGCAACAATATTATTAAGAATGAGCTCTGCTGGATAAGGCTTATCAAATTTCATCACAACTGTTTTCTCATCGGGAGCTTGCAAAGCATCATCAACATTTTGTTCTGTAATTCCATATTCATTAAAAATTGCCGCATTACCCATCTTCAATTTGACAATCCGCTTCATACCCCAAACAAGATCATTGGCATTGGCTGATCGACCATCATTAAACTTCAAACCATCACGTAAATGAAAAGTAATCACCGTACTGTGATCATCACCTGAAACATCCCAATGTGTTGCTAAAGCGGGAACCATTTTAGCAGGATCATCTGTCGCAGTACTCACCAAGTTATCACAAATATTGTAAATAATTTCACTTCCATAAACATCATTAAGTTGTGCGGGATCAAACGTACTAATTGCATCAAGATTCCAAGCCATCACAAGGGTATTAGCCGGTGTTTTTGCTGAAACTTGTTGTGCAACCATCGCCAATGCCATAAGAGCAGAAACAAGAGAGCTGCTACTTTTCAATATTGTTTTCTTCAAGTTCATAAACTTTTCCCTTTATTTATTTTTATCAATTAATGACGCTGAAATAATATAGCAAATTTATAATTATAACATTGAATAAATACGTTCTAATCGCCTATATTTTTAATCACCTACACAGAGTCATCTACTTGATAAATTCATTGACTTACGTCTCAATAAACCATAACGAACATGCAATATATGTTTTGCTAACCAGTATTACATTCTTTTCATAACCTCTTTGCATATGATAATGCACTATATCAGTTCTCTATTAATCATCAATAAGCCTTGTCGCCCCAAAAATAGTGAGCTTTAAAAAAATCATTACGCAAAAATTTATGAATTCATTATTCTATTCCTTTAGGCGACATTTAAAATAAAATATGCAAACTTTAAAAATAGTCATCCCCCTCAAACACTCAGTTTCAAGATACGGCGCATCTTTACTACATGACAAAAACGACACTGGAACAGCAGGAAGACATAAGAAAATATCTTTTCTAAAACGCTACCCCCCACAAAAATCTGCTTAATCTTTTGAAAACTAAGTGTCAAAAGTTTTACGTTTTTACCAACAAAACCAAACGCGTTAACAAAGATAAAGGAAAAATGAGAAGAAGCATTCCTTCCACGCTTTATCTTTTGAGAAATAAAGCTTACAATAAAAGAATATACACTAAAATGCATTCTCTCATTGATAAAAATAAAATTCATTAGACGTTTCCCCCCTAAAGACATAACGAATATAAACCCTTCTAAACTTTGGCGTGCATCATTGCTTTACCACTATAAAAATAGAATAGAAAACAACATACCGCAACAGAACTCTCGTTTCCAGCGGAAACATACAGAGATTCAACGAAGCAATGTAGTGGATACAAGCCTGCATGAGCTTAATCATCTTCCAAAAAATTGGAGCGCACACGCGGCAAGATCACTCTACTAATAGAGGAAAGCTATCAGATAATAAAACCCAACACAAGCAGCTTGAGTCATTTAACTTCAATTTTTCATCGCTGCATTTCATTTTATATTGCCTAGGTAAGCATTGGGCAATCAACCTACATATAAATAAACCAACAGTCATACAAGCAAAGAAAAACAATGCAACAACAGCACCCCATCTAACAACCACTTTGCATTCGTCAACAAACATGAATAAAATATTCATTAATTATAACAGTCACGTTATTAACGGAAATAAAAAAAACTCTTCTGAACCATTACAAATGCCAAAGACTGTTTCACAACACTGAGAGCTAGTAAATGTGTGATGGTGCCGATTTGCTCCTTCATAAACCTAAAGATGGAGTGCATTATGGACTTATCTGTCATACCATTCACGGGCTGCGTCGCGAAATGGGCTTTGGTGTACTAAATGTTTCTTTAAAACATACAAGACATTACCATTATCTCACTTCAGATACATAACAGTTAAGGTATCACTTCTTTTGGCATCTGTTTTTTCATCCTCAAAATTATACCTTTATCATTTTTAGTGCCAACAACAGTAGAAAATCATTAATATTGTATAGTTTGTATATTTCAATTATCTTATACAGTGGAATTGTATAATCTATACATTTATTAAATAATTCAATTATTATCCTATTGATCATTACTCTTACAAAAGACAGTTTGCCAATTTATCGACAAAAACATCCTTCAAGATGATCATTAACAATCCCTACGGACTGCATAAAAGCATAACAAATTGTGGGACCAACGAATGTCCAGCCACGTCTCTTCAAGTCTTGAGAAAGACGAAGAGAAGCAGGTGTCATAGGGTTAGCCAACAGTGTTTGAAAGTCTATCTTTTCATAACGCTCTGATTGTGGTGGCTGAAAAGACCAAAAATAGCGGGACAAACTTCCCCACTCTGTTATAATTTCTTGTGCTCTAAGTGCATTATTAAGCACTGATTGAATTTTTCCTTGATGGCGAACAATGTCTTTATTCTGCATTAACATTTTCACCTTTAGCTCATCGTAATGAACAATCTTTTCAAAGTCAAAGTGATCAAATGCAACGCGAAAAAAAGAGCGTTTTTTTAAAATTGTAAACCAAGAAAGCCCCGCTTGGAAACCTTCAAGACAAATTTTCTCAAACAAACGAATATCCTCAAAAACAGGCTTTCCCCATTCGGTATCATGATAAGCACAATAAAGTGGATCCGTTCCAGCCCATGCGCAACGAACTTTTCCATCTACTCCCTTAAGAAGACCTTCCGCAAGCATGGCATTGACCCGTATTAAAAGAGCATTCCTTGATCATCGCTTGGCGACTTTATTTGCTTGTGTTTTGAACGTTTAGCGGAAATAGGCTCTTGTGTTGCAACACTGATATCTCCATCAAAAAAGCGTAAATTTATGTGCCCCATTTCAGGAAACTGAGCCAAGCGTTTAATGGGCTTATTCTCTTTCCCCAAAGCCAAAACAAAACCGCGCTCCAAAATATTCTGATATGAAGTGCTTTTTAAAAGCCTAGATACTACCTCTAACCCAGCACGTTGTTTTTCCACACTACGCACAAAAGCACGCTGAAGACGTGCCGTATATTCCTTTGTATTGCGTTGTGCTTTTTCACTATTTAACAAACGCGGTGAAAGACGCACACCAAGTGCATGAAAAGAAAAACGTTTTTTATCGTAGCTTACACAAAGAGCACGCTGCAATCGACTTGAAGTTTCATCCAAACCACGCCGTGGTAGAGCAAAAAGTTGATCGGCAGTCGGAAGAGCTCGTAGAGTAGCACGCAATTTTTGTCGATAAAAATCCAAATAACGCGCGAGTCCCTTGCGCAAACGTGCATCAAGCGATGCCACCAGCACCTCGAGATCAAGCTTAACAGGAACAGCCCGTTCTGCTGCGGCGGTAGGAGTTGGAGCGCGCCAATCAGCCACATAATCAATCAAGGTCCAGTCCGTTTCATGCCCAACAGCAGAAATAACAGGAAGAGAAGATTCATAAACAGCACGAACAACAGCTTCGTCATTAAACCCCCACAAATCTTCTAAACTTCCTCCTCCCCGTGCAACAATAATAAGATCAGGTTTTGGAATAAGTCCACCTGGACCAAGAGTATTAAAACCTTCAACAGCAACAGCCACTTCCCTCCCACTTGTTTCCCCCTGAACACGTACAGGCCAAACCAAAATATGCAACGGAAAACGATCGGATATACGATGAATAATATCACGAATAACAGCACCTGTTGGTGATGTTACAACGCCTAAAATTCGAGGCATATAAGGCAAAGTTTTTTTCTTTTCTTCATCAAACAAGCCTTCTTCTAAAAACTTTTTCTTACGATTTTCAAGAAGTGTCATCAAAGCACCAACCCCCGTTGGTTCAAGAGCCTCGATGACAATTTGATATTTCGATGACCCTGGATACGTCGTAAGTTTACCAACAGCAACTACTTCCATCCCTTCTTCAGGAGGGAATTTGAGCTTTTCCATAACTCCACGCCAAATAACAGCTTCCAACCGTGCCTTATCATCTTTTAAAGCAAAATAAGCATGTCCCGAAGCATGAGTACCACGGTACCCTGATATCTCCCCACGCACCCGTACATAACCAAACTTTTCTTCAACAACACGCTTTAGAGCCCCTGCTATTTCGGAAACAGTGAATTCTGCCACATTTGTTACACCTGTTTTTTCACTAAACAAACTTACCATTTTTCAATTCTTTACGCCCGTTTCTGTGAACCTTTTTGAAACAACACATCTTTAAACTTTTGATTTATAGCTTCATCAAAATACCCATAACACCGGCTAGAACAACTTATATTTTTAATTTCAAATCGATTATCAGGGTTGTAAAAAAAACTTGAAGCCGTTGTATGGGGATGTCTAGAGTCATTATTTCATCCGAAAATTCTATCAATAGAAGTTAAAATATTCAATCCTAACATCCAAACAAACACATCTTCTATAAGAATTCCTGAAATAAAATTCTCTACACAACATAGTAATCCATTCCCGATAAAATTCAATGTATTGCAAAGTGTTAAAGAGCTTTGCAATACATCAAATATATCATGACCATGTTTTTTATATTTTATAAACCTGATACCTTTTTATTTTTCAATTGCACTATAAAAAATACGTGGTGCACTATTCCAAACCCATTTTTTAACATCAGGTGTCATCGCTATCGTGTGATACGTCTGATAGATAAAAGCATAAGGTCCTTTCTGCATAAATTCACGTTGCAAATCAGCATACATTTGCGCCCGTTTTTTGGGATCTTTTTGAAACAACGCATCTTGAACCTTTTGATTCATAGTTTCATCCAAATACCCATGGCACCAACTCGCATAGCCTGTATTTTTCGCCTCAAGCCGATTATCAGGATTGTAAATAAGGCGTGAAGCCATTGTATGGGGGTCCGCAGAATCATTATTCCATCCGAAAAAAATTGTATCAAAAGTACGTGCAGATAGTTTTGAAAACAACTGCGTGCCTACGAAGCGTTCAATTTTAAAACGTACCCCCACCTTTTTTGCATTGTCTTGGAGAGACTGAGCAATAGGCAAAGCAAAAGGATAAGGAGAGGCACCGGCAAAAATACTGGCCTCAAAACCATCCGGATAACCGGCTTCCGTTAAAAGTTGCTTTGCTTTTTGGAGATCAAGTTTAAAGGGTTGTCCCTCTTTTTCATCCAAAGCTCCAAGATTACCAAGAGGAATAAAACTTGCACGTGGAATACCAACATCTTTGAGAAGAGTCTTACCGAGTCCTTCATAGTCAATAAGATAACGCATCGCTAAACGCACTTTTTCATTGGAAAAAATTGGATTTGTCACATTGAACCCCCATATGATCACGGATGGCTCTAACACTCTTTCAACTTTAATATCCGTTGTTGCTTGGAGATCTGCCAAATCCTCTGGCATCAGATTACGTGCAACATCGATATCGTGTTTTTGCAACAATAAACGTTGTGTTCCAGGTTCCGCAACATGGCGAATTAAAATCTTCTTCAATTTAGGCGCCTCCCCCCAATAATTGGAGCTTGCACGCAACAAAATTCCTTCTCCAGGGCGCCAACTCTCTAGCTGATAAGGACCAACACAAGCAGAATGACTGGCCAAATACCGGTTTCCCATATCACCATTTTTTTCGTGTTTCATGAGTGTCTCACGATCAAGCAAAGCAAGAGTACGACTAGTGGCAAAATGGCTAAGAATGAGCTCTGCTGGATAAGGTTTATCAAATTTCATCACCACCGTTTTGTCGTCCGGTGCTTGAAAAGCCTCATCAACGTTTTGTTCTGTAATCCCATATTCATTAAATGTCGCCGCAGTAGCCATCTTCAATTGAACAACCCGCTTCATGCTCCAAATAAGATCATTGGCATTCGCAGGACGACCATCGTTGAACTTCAAACCATCACGCAAATGAAAAGTAATCACCGTACTCTGATCATCACTTGAAACATCCCAACTCTTCGCTAAAGAAGGAACCATTTTAGCAGCATCATCTGTAGCAGAAACGACTAAATTATCACAAACATTAACAAGAACTTCATTACCATAACGGTCATTGATTTGTGCGGGATCAAATGTACTTATTGTATCAAGATTCCAAGCCATCACAAGCGTATCGGCAGGTGTTTTCGCTGAAACTTGTTGCACAAACATCCCCATTGCAAGAACAGCAGAAACAAAAGAACTGCCCTTTTTCAATATTTTTCTTTTCACGTTCATAGAATTTTCCTTTTAAGATTTAAGGTTATTGTATAACTTCCCATGTGACAACATGCAAAAATGATAAGATCATGCTTAGAAAACACGCCTCCTAGAGGTAAAATATCAAAATCTCTAAAAGCAGCAGCCACTTTTCAAAAGCTCCTTCCCTCCCCAATACGTATAGAACAAACGAACATATGCAACGCAAAACGATCTGATTAAAATGAAGCTATCACGCACGATAGCTCACGACATCACGGCACTTATAATTCAGAGCATATCAGACCAAAATCCTTCCTTGCTTCATTAAAAAGATTTCTTTTTCAAGTTTCTTCTTGCGATTTTCTAAAAAGTATCATCAAAGCGCTACTCTAATTGCTTCAAAAGCCTCAAAACAATTTGATATTTTGATGATCCTGAATAAATTTTTTCGTAACCATTTTCACCCTTCTTCAGAAGAAAATTCGAACTTTATTATAACTCCGTATCAAATAACAGCTTCGAACCTATAGATTATCATATTTTAAGTCATAAGGAATGTAACCTGAGGTATGAGAAGAGTAGCTTGATGTTTCCCCACGTACCCGCATACAACAGTTTTTCTCACCAAAACATTTTATAAAGTCCCCATTTTTTCAGAAACACTAAATTTTGCTTTATTCGTTACACCTGTCTTTTGCAACAAACAAATTTATTACTTTTTATACATATAAATTGAAATATCAAATATTAATATCTATATACGTGGAATTTATCGAAATAAATAACCTCTCTTCCCAATAGAATGTTTTGAAACAAAATTCTCTACACAACATAGTAATCCATTCCCGATAGAATTCAACGTATTGCAAAGTATTAAAGAGCTTTGCAATACATCAAATATATCATGACCATGTTTTTTTATATTTTATAAACCTGATACCTTTTTATTTTTCAATTGCACTATAAAAAATACGTGGTGCACTATTCCAAACCCATTTTTTGACATCAGGTGTCATCGCTACAGAAACATATGTCTGATAGATAAAAGCATAAGGCCCTTTCTGCATAAAATCACGTTGTAAATCAGCATACATTTGCGCCCGTTTTTTGGGATCTTTTTGAAACAATGCATCTTGAACCTTTTGATTCATAGTTTCATCCAAATACCCATGGCACCAACTCGCATAGCCTGTATTTTTAGCCTCAAGCCGATTATCTGGATTATAAATAAGACGTGAAGCCATTGTATGGGGGTCCCCAGAGCCATTATTCCATCCGAAAAAAATCGTATCAAAACCACGCGCATAAAATTTTGAAAACAACTGCGTACCTACAAAACGTTCAATTTTAAAACGTACTCCAACTTTTTTTGCATTGTCTTGGAGAGACTGAGCAATAGGCAAAGCAAAAGGATAAGGAGAGGCACCGGCAAAAATACTGGCCTCAAAACCATCCGGATAACCGGCTTCCGTTAAAAGTTGCTTTGCTTTTTGGAGATCAAGTTTAAAGGGTTGTCCCTCTTTTTCATCCAAAGCTCCAAGATTACCAAGAGGAATAAAACTTGCACGTGGAATACCAACATCTTTGAGAAGAGTCTTACCGAGTCCTTCATAGTCAATAAGATAACGCATCGCCAAACGCACTTTTTCATTGGCAAAAATAGGGTTTGTCGCATTAAATCCCCATATGATCATGGAGGGCGCCAACACTTTTTCAACTTTAATATCCGTTGTTGCTTGGAGATCTGCCAAATCCTCTGGCATCAAATTACGTGCAACATCGATATCATGTTTTTCCAATAATAAACGTTGCGTTCCAGGCTCCGCGACATGGCGAATTAAAATCTTCTTCAATTTAGGCGCCTCCCCCCAATAATTGGAGCTTGCACGCAACAAAATTCCTTCTCCAGGGCGCCAACTCTCTAGCTGATAAGGACCAACACAAGCAGAATGACTGGCCAAATATCGGTTTCCCATATCGCCATCTTGTTCGTTTTTCATGAGTGTCTCACGATCAAGCAAGGCAGTAGTGCGATTAGTGGAAATATTGCTAAGAATGAGCTCTGCTGGATAAGGTTTATCAAATTTCATCACCACCGTTTTGTCATCCGGTGCTTGAAAAGCCTCATCAACGTTTTGTTCTGTAATCCCATATTCATTAAATGTTGCTGCATTAGACAATTTCAATTTGACAACCCGCTTCATACCCCAAACAAGATCATTGGCATTCGCAGGACGACCATCATAAAACTTTAAACCATCACGCAAGTGAAAAGTAATCACCGTACTCTGATCATCACTTGAAACATCCCAGCTCTTCGCTAACGAGGGAACCATTTTAGCCGCATCATCTGTAGCAGAAACGACTAAATTATCACAAATATTGTTAACCACTTCAATTCCATAACGGTCATTAAGTTGTGCAGGGTCAAATGTATTTATTGGATCGAGATTCCAAGCCATCACAAGCGTATCGGCGGGTGTTTTTGCTGAAACTTGTTGCACAAACATCCCCATTGCAAGAACAGCAGAAACAAAAGAACTGCCCTTTTTCAATATTTTTCTTTTCACTTTCATAGAATTTTCCTTTTTACGTTTATTGTATAAATTCTCCATGCAGCAAAACGTGCTTAATTTAAGTTTAGACGAACGATAGACTCCTAAAGACCAAACTTTAAAATCTTCAAGAACAAGCACCTCTTGCCAATGACTCCTCTTGTCTAGACTTATAAGCCAAACTAAAACATACAAAGGAAAACACTCTGATATACAATGAACGCTCACCAACAACAGAGCTTAATCACGATATCATAACGCCTACTATTGAAGACTATAAAACCTGTATTTTTTCTATCTTGTTAAGCAAGCTTGTCTCGTATTTCTTCCGGCGTTTTCTATACCATCAAAGCACTACCCCTTTTAGCTCAAGTACCTTAATAACAACGAGCCTTCATAACAATTTGACGATTTGATAAAACAGAAAAATTCGTTAGTTTGCCAAATGCAACGACTTTTATTCCTTCTTCAAAAGAAAATTTAATTTTTTCATCACTCCCCGTAAAATAACACCCTCCAAATGACATCTCATCATCTTTCAAAGCAAAAGAAAATATAAACACCATAAAAAACTGATATCCCTTGTGTACCCCCATAACAAAACTTTCCTTCAACATCGCAAAACCTTTGCACCTTTAGCACCACTAAATTCCGCGATATTTGTTACACTTCGTTTCTTTATGTTATACTCAGTTTTTTAACAAATAAATTGACCACTTTCTAATTCAGAAAAATTGAAATATCGATCTTAACATCCACTTAAATACACCTCTAATGAGAATGAAAAATATCTTTAAACGAATGTCTTGAAAAGACATTCAACAATATATCACGCATTACCTATGATCTTCGGCGCATTGCAAAGCTTAAAATTTATACAATACGCCGAATATATCATGACGATGCCCTTTATCTATTGAACAGCATTGAAGACACTCTTATTTTTCAATTTTACTATAAAAAATATGTGGCGCACTATTCCAAACCCACTTTTTGATATCAGGCGTCATCGCGATAACAGTATATTTCTGAAAGATAAACGCATAAGGTCCTTTTTGCATCAATTCACGTTGTAAATCAGCATAGAGTTGTGCCCGTTTTTGCGGATCTTTTTGAAACAATGCATCCTGAACCTTTTGATTCATCGTTTCATCCAAATACCCATATTGCCAACTAGGATAGGCGGTATTTTTTGCCTCAAGCCGATTATCTGGATTATAAACAAGACGTGAAGCCATAGTATGAGGATCCGCAGAATCATTATTCCATCCGACAAAAATCGTATCAAAAGCCCTTGCATAAAGTTTAGAAAACAACTGTGTACCGGCCATCCGTTCAATTTTAAGACGTACCCCCGCCTTTGCGGCACTATCTTGGAGTGACTGAGCAAGCAACACCCTATAAGGAGCATTTGATACGAGAAAATTTGCCTCAAACCCATTCGGATAACCAGCTTCTGCTAAAAGCTGCTTGGCTTTTGCAATATCAAGTTTAAAGGGTTGCCCCTCTTTTTCATCTAAAGCCCCAAAGTTGCCAAGAGGAATAAAACTGGCCCGTGGAACACCAACACCTTTGAGAAGCTTCTTGCCAAGACCTTCATAATCTATGAGATAACGCATCGCCAAACGTACTTTTTCCTTAGCAAAAATAGGATTCGTCGTATTGAATCCCCAGTACATCATAGTTGGCACTAACACTCTTTCAACTTTAACATCTGTTGTTTTTTGCAGATCTGCAAGATCTTCAGGTGTCAAATTACGAGCAACATCAATATCATGTTTTTGCAACAACAAACGTTGTGTTCCGGGCTCTGCAACATGGCGAATTAAAATCTGCTTCAGTTTAGGCGCTTGTCCCCAATAGTGAGAGCTTGCACGCAACAAAAGAGCTTCTCCAGAGCGCCAACTTTTTAACTGATAAGGACCAACACAAGCAGCATGACTTTTCAAATACTGATTTCCAAAATCGCCATCTTTTTCATGCTTCATAATTGTCTGACGATCAAGCAAAGCTGTTGCCGGACTTGCAACAATATTATTAAGAATGAGCTCTGCTGGATAAGGCTTATCAAATTTCATCACCACTGTTTTCTTATCTGGGGCTTGCAAAGCATCATCAACATTTTGCTCTGTAATTCCATATTCATTAAAAATTGCCGCATTACCCATCTTCAATTTGACAATCCGCTTCATACTCCAAAGAAGATCATTGGCATTGGCTGATCGACCATCATTAAACTTCAAACCATCACGTAAATGAAAAGTAATCACCGTACTGTGATCATCACCTGAAACATCCCAATGTGTTGCTAAAGCGGGAACCATTTTAGCAGGATCATCTGTCGCAGTACTGACCAAATTATCACAAACATTGCGAACAATTTCACTTCCATAAACATCATTAAGTTGTGCGGGATCAAATGTACTAATTGCATCAAGATTCCAAGCCATCACAAGGGTATCAGCGGGTGTTTTTGCTGAAACTTGTTGTGCAACCATCGCCAAAGCTATAAAAGCAGAAACAAGAGAGCTGCTATTTTGTAATATTTTTTTCTTCAAGTTCATAGACTTTTCCTTTTAAAGTTTACTATATAAATTTCCCACACAACAAGCACATGCTTAATAATAAGGTTAGATGATCCATAAGCGCCTCAAACAAAGTATTATTAAAACCTTCAAACAACACCACTTACCAACCACGGACTTCTACCCATGGCTATAAGCCAAGACAAACCAAAACATGCAACAACAAACACTCTGACATACAATGAATGCTCCCCCATAACAGAGCCTATTCATGATGTCATAACGCCTACGATTGAAGACTATAAAACCACTATTTTCTCTCTTTTGTCGGGTAAGCTTGTCTCTTCTTTCCTCTCGCCTTTTTATGCCATCAAAAGACTCTTCCTTGTTAGCTTAAGCGCCTTAATAACAAAGAGCTCTACTAACAATTTGACATTTTAACAAAACAGGAAAATTCACCCATCAACCGACATGACCTCCTCCCCCTACAAGAGGAATTTTGAATTTTTCCATAATCCTCTGCCAAATAACAGCTTTTAAATTATATTTTATTTCTAAATAAAAGGAGCATAGGCTCCCCCTGATATTCCTTTACGTACCCACACATAACAAAGCTTTTTTCCACATCGTATTTTTAATATCTTTGCTCCTTTAACAACACTCAATTCATTGCTTACATTTTTTCAGAAAAAAAGATCTTTTCAATGCACTAAGGTTGAAATATCTAAATATAATACCTATATAAGCACACCCTTATTAGAATAGATAGTCTTTTTTAAGTAAACTGTCTTGAAATATTATTTCTATACACGACAATAATAAGTTCGTTACAAAATCTTCAATATACTAGAACTCTCACTCTGATAAGAAATGCTGAAACGTTATAAAATTTCTCTACAAATTCTCGAGACGAAAGGATATCCCTTCATTTAATAAAAGAAGCGCCATGAAAATATCGCAAAAAATGCAATAAAACATGTGTATATTTCAAAAACCAGCACCGTTAACCAGACTAAGGTGATAAACTCAAAAAGTAAGAAAAAATAAAAAAATGTTTTTCCTTTATGATAATAACATCGCTGTACCATGATAATACAATAAAAAACACGATCTTTGAAAGTATATTAAAATGAAGCGAAAAAAAAAATTATTAGATTCTTTTCATGCGTTTCTTGGAGGAAAATCACGCCGCGTTAGTCTAAAATTGCTTATTCTTTCATTCTTCATTGGCATCGTAATGAATTTTTTGGGATGGACACCTCGAAACCTCATACAAAAAATAGTAGATTTTTTTCAATCACTATGGGAAGCAGGATTTATAACGCTTACAAATTTCTTCCATATAACTATGACAGGAGCTATTGTTGTTGTGCCTATTTTTCTTATCTTACGAATTTTTCATAAAAAATAAAAGCCTTAACATTTTCCTTGCGTTAATCTTTTCGAAAAATCAAACGACACAAAAATCCTGTAGTAATAGCAATAATCACTGCAACAATACCATATAAAAAACGATACTTGTGCGCTGCATAAAAAATTGTATAGGTGATATGTGCTTTAACAATTTCAAGAGTCGTTGTTGCACTATCAATAAACTGTCCATCACGAAAAAGATAAGCACGAACTTTATAATGTCCAACTGGGATATTTGCTGGCAAACGAAAATGCGCTGTGAAAAGTGTGTCAGAACCAAAACGAACCCCACCCACTTCCTCATAATAAAGGCTTTTAGCTTTTTGTAATTTTATAAGTTCATCGCGAAAGATTTGTATTTTTTTCTGATCTTGTTCATCCGTCTGCAATGGCAAATAGAGTAATCCTAACCCTAAGCGTTTATAATCTTCAATGCTCGTAATATCGTCAATTTCACGTGTTGTGACCATAGAGTAAAAAAGAGGAACCTTTTTAAAAATAAGAGAATCTGTATTGACCCATACACCGGCATTGCGTTTTTTTTCTCGCATCACCATTGTCCGATCTTGTCCCTCTAAGCTTACAACAATATCATAACGGTTCTGTCGAGAATATAACGGATCAATATTTTCTAAAACACCAGCAATATAAAGATCACGACCAGCAAAATTTGCATCCACAGTAATCGTATTCGTTGTTACAATAATTTGGACAGTTTCGTGGTCAACTTGATCAATGAATGTAGCTGGCGTCCCAACATGTGACCATGTAGAAAAAGAAATAAAACAAAAGCAACCTGTAATGATGTATAAAGAAAATAATCTACCCATTTTTATCTCATAAGAATATCCAGAGAGAAAAGATTATCAGGGCGTATAAATAATTGAAAAGCAAGACGCATACACACAATCAACACTAAAAATGCAAGTGCCATACGCAATTGTTCAGCCTTTAACTTCCGTCCAACCCGTGTTCCATATTGCGCACCAATACTTCCTCCAAGCATTAACAAAAAAGCCAAGACAATATCAACGGACTGATTAGTCATACTTTGCAAAACTGTCGTGAAAGAAGACACAAATGTAATCTGAAAAAGTGAAGTCCCAATCACCACACTGGTTGGAACACGCAGAAGATAAATCAATGCTGGTATCATAAAGAACCCCCCACCAATTCCCATAATAGAAGACAACAACCCCACAATGAGACCAATCCCTAAAACTGGAATAATGCTAACATATATCCTAGATGTCCGAAAACGCATTTTTAAGGGTAAGCGATGAATCCAATTATGTCGACCAGCAAGACGAATATTGGCTTTTCCTGCCTTACGCTTGCGCATCATATCATACCAACTTTCAACGATCATCAAGCTTCCTACACTTCCAAGAAGAATCACATAAAGAAGCGAAATCATTAAGTCTAATTGACCTAACTTTTTCAAAACAGAGAAAACCTGAATCCCGATTAAAGAACCAATCCCTCCTCCAATCGCCAAAAGAATACCAAGTTTAATATCGAGCGTACGTCTTCTAAAATGTGTAATTGCTCCTGTTACAGATGAAGCAATCATCTGGTTAGCACCTGTTCCAACAGCAATAGCAGGAGGAATATTATAAAAAATCAATAACGGCGTGATGAGAAACCCACCACCGATTCCAAAAAGTCCTGAAAAAAAACCAGCAACGACTCCCATACCAATCAAGATCAGCATATTGAGTGACATTTCAGCAATTGGTAAATAAATACTCACTTACAGAACCTTCAAGATAATTTGAGGTTTTTTTACAATTAGAGAATCCTTCTCCAATTATCCTCTTTTCCAATAATCTCTGTTGCGTGTTTAAAAGGATAATTTTAGTTGCTATAGCTTCCGCACAAACATGAATGCGCAATACATTTCACATCTATTAACATCAACATCATAAAAATTAAAAAAAACGAGCTCCTTTTAAAAAGCTATAAAAACATAACGTTATCGCTACCACAAATGCAACGGTTAAAAAACAAAGAACACCTTTTTTTACCAAATAAGATAAAAACGAGACATGTTCCCGAGACTGCGTCCTTAAAGAAGAAAAATCATTCTCAATGCAATGATTAGATGCCTGAGCACCCATCATACCTTTTTCTTCTATCACAGCATGCTTCACTACTCCCTCAACCTTTTTAAAAGAAGATTTCAGAGCATCACTGGGCAAAGGGCTTCTATTTTCTTGCTGCAACGTATTTTCAACATTTGTTTGGAGTGAAATTATGCTGTTTTCTTTCGAAAAATTTCGCACCTTTTGAAGTAATAAGTGTTCTTGATTTCCCTCACATTCCATGTGAGCAAGTTTTTGTACAACAGAATCAGGTGATTTTGAACGAGACACCCGTCGTGTTACCGCTGCTTCTTCTAAGCTTTTTTTTTCACTCTGCAAACTTTGAACAATTGTTTTAATCTGCTCTAAAGACTGGAAAAGCTTTTTTTCTCTTTGACGACGTATATAATGTTCAGCCAAAATGGCCCGACTAATATCATCTAAGTAAGATTTAAAATGCTCTTCTACCGAATTCTGCTGCATTAAAGAACGAGGCGAATGCTTCATTTGCATTTGCGCATAAACGGTGCGTAATTTTTGAGCAATATCCGACATCGTTACTTCTACAGAAGTATCCATTCTCTCTTTCTGTTCAACAAAAGAAAAGACTTTATCGTTCCTAACCTGTTTGGTCGCCTGGTCGATCGTATGACCCTTCGTATTCACAAACGCCTACCCCTCATTAACCTTTTTGAAAAGAATCGCAACAAATGATGAGAAAGTGTGCTCTATTTTAGTAAATAGAGCTTTAAGAACTTCCAAAAACTTTTTTGTTAGAAATATTTTCCCCAATCTTTATCTAAAATATTTGAAAGAAAGATCTTTAATTTTTCTGTCTTCAAGATTTGAAGAGCAAAATCATTCCCCCATTTTTATCTTTTTCACTTAATTTTTCATTGCATAAAGGACCTATTGCACCATCATAAACAAAGCATAAGAAACTAAAAAAGAATATTCTCACAAGACAGTTTGATTTTTTTACTTTTTATTCAAGCAAATAAGGCAATTATGGCAATGCAAAAATATGAAGATTGAAAATGACGACGAGAAAGTACAAGTAAACATAAAAAAGCTTATACGAAAGAGAACACAAGTTATAAATTGAGACTTCATTCTAAACAATTTGGTTTCTTATGAGTATTGCTATAAACTTGTAACATACAAACAAAGAGGATCATTATGAAGATAATTGTCGCTGTCAAACGTGTTGTTGATTATAACATCAAGATACGCGTCAAACCGGATAATACAGGCGTTGATCTGTCTCACGTAAAAATGTCTATGAATCCTTTTGATGAGATAGCCGTGGAGGAGGCCGTTCGCCAAAAAGAATCCGGTAAAATTTCAGAAGTTCTTCTTGTTTCAATTGGCCCAGAAGCAGCTCAAGAAACTCTACGAACAGGACTTGCAATGGGAGCTGATCGCGCACTTCTTGTCACAACGGATCAAACACTTGAACCCTTAGCAACTGCTAAGATTCTCAAAACCATTGTTGATGAAGAAAAACCCGACATGGTCTTTTTAGGAAAACAAGCCATTGATGACGATAGCAACCAAACAGGACAAATGCTCGCTGCTCTTCTTGGGTGGGGACAAGCAACTTTTGCCTCACATCTTAACATAGAAAATGGGCATGCTACAGTTACTCGTGAAGTTGATAATGGAACACAAACCCTTTGTCTTCCCCTTCCCATGGTTATGACCGCCGATCTACGGCTCAATGAACCGCGTTACACCTCTCTCCCCAATATCATGAAAGCAAAAAAGAAAATCATTGAACAAAAATCTCTTACTGATCTTGGCGTCGATACGAAAGCACGCTTAACAATTTTAAGCGTTGAAGAGCCAAAACCCCGTCAATCCGGTATAAAAGTGGCAAATGTAGTAGAACTTGTCAGAGCCTTAAAACAGAAGAACTGCATTTAATATTCTCACCACTAGAGTAAAAGCAACACTCACATAAAAGGGCAAAAACTTATGGCAATTCTTTTATTGGCCGATCATAATACAGAAGAAACAGCAAAAGCACTCACCGCTGCACGCGTACTCAGTAATGATATCGATATTCTGGTTTGCGGAGAAAAAATTCAAACGATAGCGGAAAATAGTGCTAAACTTAATGGTGTGCGGAAAGTTCTTATTGCAAAAGCAGACTATTTAGCCCATCAACTTGCCGAGCCTATGTCAGATACAATTCTCATGTTAGCAAAGGATTATGATGTGATCATGGCAGCATCCAGCAGTACTGGGAAAAATGTGATGCCGCGCGTAGCAGCTCTTCTTGATCTTATGCAAATTTCAGATATTACCGCCATTCTTTCACCCAATACCTTCAAACGACCAATTTATGCAGGCAATGCATTTGAAACTGTACGCACCAATGATTATAAAAAGATTATAACAGTTCGCACCGCTTCTTTCACCCCAACACCTTCCCAAAATAATTCTGCTCCCATTAAAACAATAACACCAGCTCCCAATCCAAATCTTTCTTCTTTCGTAAAAGCAGAGACAAACAAAAGTGATCGTCCTGAGCTCACCTCAGCACGTGTTATTATATCAGGCGGGCGTGGTCTTGGTTCTCAAGAGAAATTTATGGCCCTGCTTCTTCCTCTTGCAAACAAATTAAATGCTGCTTTAGGTGCCAGCCGCGCAGCAGTGGATGCAGGCTATGCTCCCAATGATTGGCAAATTGGACAAACAGGAAAAGTCGTTGCCCCTGAACTCTATATCGCCGTTGGCATTTCCGGTGCAATCCAGCATGTAGCCGGTATAATGGATGCACAAATTATTGTTGCCATTAATAAAGATGAAGAAGCTCCCATCATGCAAATTGCCGATTACACCCTTGTAGGTGATCTCCACCAAATTATTCCAGAATTGGAGAAAGCTTTATAAGCCATGAAAGCACCTCTGCATGACCAACGTGAAAGTATGGAGTTTGACATAGTCATTGTCGGAGCAGGACCTGCAGGGCTTTCTGCCGCAATTCGTTTTAAACAAATTAATCCTGAGCTTTCTGTCACAATTGTTGAAAAAGGAACCGAAGTTGGTGCACATATTCTCTCTGGCGCAGTTGTTGACCCCATTGGTATCGATACACTCTTACCAGAATGGCGAAATGATAACGACCATCCCTTCACAACCCCTGTCACACAGGACCAATTTTTTTTTCTAAAGCCTCAAAAGTCCACAGTATTTCCCAATATTTTGCACCCTAAAATCTTATCAAATAACGGATGTTATATCGTTTCGCTTGGGAGCGTCTGCCGCTGGCTAAGCAAAAAAGCTGAAGCGTTGGGTGTTGAAATCTATCCTGGTTTTGCAGCAACAGAACCCATCATCCAAAAAGATAACGGAGCTATTATTGGTGTTCTCACCGGAGATATGGGGCTTAACAAAGATGGAACCCCTGGAAAAAATTATATGCCTGGTATGGCTTTATTGGCAAAATATACTCTGATTGCGGAAGGAGCACGCGGCTCAATTGCAAAACAACTGATACAACATTTCAACCTTAGCAAAAACCGTGAACCACAAAAATTTGGTCTTGGTCTCAAAGAGCTCTGGGAAATTGATCCCAACAAACACCAACGCGGTTTAGTACAACATTTCACGGGTTGGCCCTTAGACAATAATACCGGTGGCGGTGGCTTTATTTATCACCAAGAAAACAATATCATTTCTGTCGGTTTTGTTGTGCACTTAGATTACAAAAATCCTTATCTTTCTCCCTTTGAAGAATTTCAACGTTTTAAAACACATCCAAAACTCTATAAAATCTTTAAAGGCGCAAAACGTCTTTCCTATGGTGCACGTGTTATCAGCGAAGGAGGTTGGCAATCTGTACCAAAACTCACCTTTCCTGGTGGAGCGCTTATTGGCTGCTCTGCTGGATTTGTCAATGTTCCTCGTATCAAAGGATCACACAATGCCATCTTATCTGGCATATTAGCTGCCGATAAAATCGCTACCGCTCTTGCACAAGGACGTGCCCATGATGAGGTTAAAGAAATCGAAGAACAGTGGCGAAAAGGGCTCATTGGCAAAGATCTTTATAAAGTGCGAAATGCCAAACCGCTCTGGGCAAAATATGGGACAAAATATGGAATTAAACTTGCTGGTTTTGATATGTGGTGGCAACAACTGTTCGGATTTTCCTTATTTAAAACACTCTCCCACGGAAAGGAAGATTATGCATGCCTTGAACCAGCAGAAAAATTTCAACCCATTTCTTACCCAAAACCAGATGGCGTTATAACCTTTGATCGCCTTTCAAGTGTTGCCCTTTCCAATACGCACCATGAAGAAAATCAACCTTGCCATTTAAAAATCGCCTCATTAAAAAAACAAAAAGACTCTGAGTATGCAATCTATGGAGGACCCTCTACACGCTATTGTCCCGCCGCTGTCTACGAGTGGCTAGAAGATAATGATCATCTGGCTTATATGATCAGCGCTTCAAATTGCATACATTGTAAAACATGCGATATCAAAGACCCAAACCAAAATATCACTTGGATCTGTCCGCAAGGCAATGAGGGCCCCTTCTATCCCAATATGTAATTCCCCAATGTATAATCATTGTTCATTTTCCTAAAATTGAAATATACAAAACGCAATGGATAAAAATATTTCCCTCAGATCAGAAATCTATCAATCACCTTCCTGCATACGTTCTTTCACAATGTAAAAAGAACTCTATTCTCATATAAAATACTCTCTTCACCGCATGAATTTTTTCAATAGAAAAACATAACATATTTTTATCAAAATTTTTTTATTTAAATGACAAAACAATAATAAATATATTCTTGACAATTCTGCGATAAAGGAACAGCCGCGGTTCTCGAAAACCTGAAGGAAAATAAGCCCGTTCTACTTTACCCCCCTCTCCCATATGATCCAAAATGCTTTTAGCCCTCTCATAAGAAACATCAGTCGTTTTAACTAGCCAAGAGCAAAACCTACGGAGGTACAATTCAAGTTTATTTTTTCTCCTACACTTGCCAAGTAATGCTCACTCAAGAAAAACCACGAATGAATGTAGAAAAAACATTGTGAGATAAAGAGATAAAGAGCATGCTTGTTCAAGCCCTTTATAATGTTTCTACTGATAATGACACGAAAAAATCTTTAATCTCACATTAACCTTTTATTTTTGCATTAAAGATAATCGCCTTGCATCTAACCTTTACCAATATACTGCAATGAATGTGTACAAATACCGTAAAAATAAGCAGATGCCAAGCCATGGAGACTATCGCTATTAGCAAAACACCTGATAAAAAACAAAATAGCTTTCATGACCACTCTATGACGCGTTTTATAGAGTTGTTTTTTTATAAAGCTTGTGCTTTCGCTATTGCTTGTGAATCAACATCCAAATTAAACACAAGTGGTATATTTAAAAGAAAGATTAAGGTGAATGAAAGCTCTGCACGCCGTTCCAGCTTTTGTAGCTAGAGCAAAAATATTGCATATTCTATTTGAGTAATCTCTGAAACGAAAATACAGCTTCATTTAGCAAGAACATCAAATCTGAAAGGAAAAAACTGTTTTCCTCTTTACTATCATCTGTCCATTCGGTTTTAAAACTTTCAAAAGCATCACAATATCCTCTAAAAAGAAGAGATAACGTATTGTCCCCGCTTTTATTACTTACGTTTTTTTATGGGAGGATATCCTTCAGAAAAAATAAGGTATCCAAAATTAAAGCAGACTTGTGTTGTTCAGTCATGGGCTTGTTTTTAAGAGATAGCTCTCATATCAAACAATAATTTTGCGACACTATCCGAAAAAGGTATAACGCAATCCTGTGAACGAACAGTTCCATATTTATGAAATAAAAAGTACAAGCTAACAGCATTATTTTCTCTGCGATCTCCAATGAGGCGATAATCTTTGTTTTAAGGAGGTTTCAAGATGCACAAAAATGATTTTGATTAATTGACTATAAGAAGAGCTGAGATAATGTTACGATATTTAAAGCTCCTAATTAATAGGCAAAATAATAAATTTTCCATTATAAATCAAATCTTTAAGATAAAATTTAGCCTTAAACTTTTCTAAGGTACTCATTATACTGTTAAAGCTGTAGAGAATATGAAAAAATAAAGTATTTTGCTGATAAGAGCTTATATTTGATCAATAACAATACAGTCCGCTGCCAGTTAACTGTATGTGTTTCAAAAGGGGCTGTTTACATTTGCTCAGAAAAACAGTTTGGATATCAATAGAATATTTGAAAAATCGGCGTTATGGAAATAATCTAAAAAGCTTAGCTTTTCAAAGAGCACAAAGAAGCATGAGATTATAACATGAGTAAAGTTGTTTTTTGGTTCTCGAAGGAAAAACTTTATAGAAAATCATGGGGCTGATAGAATATTGGTTACATTTGGAATTTGTTTTACTGGAAAAAATAACGCGGATCAAAATAGATAATAATGTTAAATTAAGACGTTAAATATGAAATTATCTTATTGTAGTGTAATCGATTATTCGAGTAAGGTAAGCCTTTGTAATGATAAAAAATGTGCTGGTAAAAAATAAGCCAAAATGGCTTATGAGTATGGATAAAAATCTTGTGGTGAGGAGAATTTAATGAAAAGAAAAGAGCATGTGTGAAAAAGCATATTTTATAGGTGCGCATGCTTATTCTGCACCCGTTATAGAATCAGGGCTTTATCTTGTGGCAACACCTATCGGAAATCTTGCAGATATTACGCTTCGTGCTTTGCAAGTGCTTGCAGGAATTGATATTTTAGCGTGTGAGGATACGCGAGTAACACGTGTTTTGTTAGAACGTTACGGTATTCAAAAAAAAACTTTTCTCTATCATGAATATAATGCGCAAAAAGCGGGTCCAAAGCTCTTAGCGGCTTTAGCAGAAAACAAAACAGTAGCACTTGTTTCAGATGCCGGAACACCACTTATTTCTGATCCCGGATTTCGATTGGTGGAAGAGGCCCGTAAAGCTGGTCATAAAATCATTCCTATTCCTGGAGCATCCGCTCTTTTAGCCGCTCTTATACCGACAGGGCTTCCTACTGATAGCTTTTTTTTTGCAGGTTTTTTGAGTGCACGAAAGCTACAACGCCGAAAACGGTTGGAACAATTAAAAGAGATTCCAGCAACTTTGATTTTTTATGAATCACCGCATCGTCTTGTTGAAACTTTACAGGATATGGTCACACTTTTTTCGGCTGATCGACCTGCTGCCATTTGTCGTGAATTAACAAAAAAGTTTGAAACAGTAGATGTTTCCAATTTGGGGAACTTGTTGGAAAATTACAGAAAACAAGCACATATTCGTGGGGAAATTGTTGTAGTTGTAGGAGAATCATCTTCTTCTTTAAATGTGATAAGTGATCAAGAAATTGATGAAATGCTACTAGAACGCGCACGGACATATTCTGCTGCTCAAGCGGCAGCTTTTGTTGCAAAAAAAACCGGTTTAAAAAAGCAGGAACTTTTTCAGCGATTAATCTTTTTAAAAAATGCATAAAATGATGCAAAAAAAACGCAGACAAAAGTCTTTTTATCGAGGGGTACGTGCAGAAAAATTGGCAGCTTTGTGGCTACGTTGCAAAGGGTTTCACATTGCCGAAAGGCGTTTTAAAACAAAATGTGGAGAAATTGATTTAATTGCACGACGCGGAAATCTTGTGTTAATCGTTGAAGTTAAAGCACGTTCAACGTTGGCTGAAGCAATGGAAGCGGTTTCCCGAATGAATGAAAAGCGAATTGAGGCAGCTGCCGATATTTGGCTCGCACGGCAAAAAGATTATGCCCTTTTGTCTGTACGCTTTGATTTAATTGCAATTTTACCTTGGCGTTGGCCACAGCATATCCCTGCATTTTTTACATCTGATCAATAAACGGCACCCCCCGTTTTAACCATATTCAATAAAAAACATTTCGTTTTTATGTGCATATGCGTTAAAAAGTGTGTAATAATTGAGCGCTATAAGGAGCGAAATATGGATGATTATGAAAAGTTTGCAACAGGTTTGCTCATCATTTTTGGAGCGCTAATTATTGGTGGTTTAATGGCAATGCATATTGTGCTTATGAATAAACCAGGTTTTTTATTTGCATTAGCCGCAGCTGTTGTTGGTTGGTTTTCTGCTTTTGCCGTTCTCTTTGACAAGCCCAAAATCTATTTGGTTTTGATTATTCTTGCTATGTTATGTGTTGCTTCTTCAATTAGCGTTTATGTTAGTTAAAACACCTGAGATGTTGATTGAAATTCCTTTTAAAATATGAAACTGAGAAATAGATAATGAGACTTGGCTTTTTGGGAACGGGTACAATCAGTGCTTCAATGGTGAATGGCTTAATGACAAGCAACTTTGATGTTTCTTCCATTATTGTTTCGCCTCGCAATGCACAAACAGCAAAGCGCCTTTCACGCACTTATGATAAAGTTATGATTGCTGAAAATAACCAAGCGTTGCTCGATGTTAGTGATTGTGTTTTTCTTTGCTTGCCCAATCAAATTGCAGAAGACGTTTTGCGCTCTCTTTGTTTTCGTCCAGAACAGCTGGTTATTTCCGTACTTGCTATGGCAAAAGCAGCAGAAATAGAAGAGTGGATTAATCATAAAGTTTATCGTGCTGTTCCATTACCTTTTGTTGCAGAATGCAAAAATTTGACACCAATCTATCCCAATCATCCCTTTTTGCGCACTTTATTTGATGCATTGGGGGGCACATTGGTGCTGGATAAGGAAGAGCAGTTTAATCTTTTTATGACAGCTGGTTCACTTATGGGAGTATATTTTAATTTTATAAAAACTGCCCATCAATGGTTTATAACACAAGGGTTAAAAAAACAACAATCAGCAGAATTCCTTACCATGATGTTTGGAAATCTTACAGATGAAATGCGTAAAACTATAGCAACGGATCGTTCTGTATCTCTCGATTTTGCACTGCTTGAAAAAGAGTTTTCAACAAAGGGTGGAACAAATGAATTTTTGTCAAATTACTTTTCTCAACAAGGGGGAAAGAATGCTTTAACAATGGCTCTTGAAGCTACTTTGCAAAAAATGAATGCTTCTAAAAAGAAATGTTGAGATTTATATCAAGAAAACTCGTATCAAAAAATGATTTTTAAAATATTTTTTACAACCTTTTACAATTTTTCTAAAATATTTTTATTTTCGGTCTTCTTCTTTTAGCCTCAAGTCCAATATTTTTTCTACCTCACAGCTCTAGCTCTTCAATTTTGTTCCCCTTCAGGTTATCCAAACGCATGAATAATTTTTTGTTTATTTAACCTATATACTCCATTCACACATTAAAACTTCCTCTTACAAAGAAGCGACTATTTTTATGTCTTTCATGATTGTGTTTTAATAAACTCTCTTAAACACCCCCCCCCATTCAAAAGAGTTGATTTTTTATTTGATCAACAATTTTACGATATAGTTTAGCATGCTCTTCACTAGGCTTAGCAACAAAAATAGGGATTCCCTCATCTGAAGAAAATCGTAAAGCTGCATCAAGCGGTATTTCCGCTAAGAAAGGGACTTCTCGACGTTCCGCTTCTGCCCGTGCACCACCATAGCCAAAAATATCATAGCGTTTTCCCGTATCAGGAGCGATAAAATAACTCATATTCTCAATGAGTCCTAAAATAGGAACATTAACTTTCATGAACATTTCTATTGCTTTACGTGCATCCACTAAAGCAAGATCTTGGGGCGTAGAGACAACCAACGCACCTGTTAATTGTACCTGTTGGGCAAGCGTTAATTGTGCATCCCCTGTACCGGGCGGCATATCAACGACTAAAACGTCCAGAGGGCCCCATACAACATCTCGTAACAATTGCGTTACAGCTGCCATAACCATAGGACCACGCCATACTACCGGCTTTTCTTCCTCAACCAAAAATCCCATCGACATCAATTTAAGTCCAAATTTTTCAAGAGGTTGAATCTTTTTTTCTCCAATAAGCTGTGGTTTTTGATTAACAAGTCCTGTCAAACGTGGCAACGAAGGACCATAAATATCAGCATCCATCACCCCCGTCTTGAAACCAGAATCTTGTAAAGCTAAGGCGATATTTATTGCCATCGTAGATTTTCCGACCCCTCCTTTTCCAGAAGCAACAGCAATCACATGCCGCACACCTTCTATGGGCATTTTGATCGGTAAGAGATTTGCTCTTCGACTAGGTGCTGTCTTTGTTATTTTTTCTGCTGTAAGTGTAACAACAGCAGATTTCACTCCCTCCAAAGCACATACCACCTTTTCAGCAGAACGACGCAATGATTCCCATTTTTGCACACCTCCATCAGGAACTGTAATGGAAAAGAAAACCTTACCATCAGCAATCAATATTTCTGAAAGAAGACCCAACGACACAATATCTCTTTCAAGATCTGGTCCTTTGATTGTACGTAATACGTTGCGGACAGCCTCACTTGTGATAAGATCCATGTTCTTTCCTCTCTATAAAAATACCAGCAAATATAAGCATAAGAACGAAAAATACTTACAAGGTTCATCACCTGATAATTTTGTTCATCACTTGATAATTTTCTACTTTACTCAGCATTATAAAGTATACATCTCTTATCTCTTTAAAAATATGAAACCATCCTTAAAATAAAGAAGCTCAAACATAAAATCTGCTATAAAATCCTATCAATCACGTTTGTGCTACAACCACTTTAATGAATATTCTGATAAAAATTTTGTAAAAACAAAAACTGAAAAAAACTCTTAATCTTAAAGGATATTTTAAATTGAGCATACAGTAATCAGTCACACCTTCTTTAATTCTTTAAGGCCCTAGCTATTTATGTTCTGTAGATTCAATCGTTATTTTCTAACACTCCTACAGTATTGTAAAAAAGCGTTACAGATAGTTATAAGGTGTTTTGTATTCTTTCAAGAGAGAGAAAAACAATCTAAGATTGACTTTTTTTATATTTTTCCTTATGGGTTAACAGCCGTATGATAGGATAAAATTGTTTATCTCGCGCATAACTACTCATAAAACGAAAATTAAGAAGGGCCGCACTCCGCGGTATTTAAATAAATGAAACGTACTTACCAACCCTCTAAACTTGTCCGTAAACGCCGCCATGGGTTTCGTGCACGCATGGCCACAGCTGGAGGACGTAAAGTTATTGCTGCAAGACGTGCTCGTGGACGTAAGCGGCTTTCTGCTTAACCATTTAAATTTTCACAACCGTTGAGGATTGCTCATCGTTTCTTCGTTGTGAAACTTTTATTATGAACCTATAATGTCTGCTTGCAGGCATTTAATGAAATTGCGAAATATTCTTTTATGAAGAAAAAACATCCCTGCCGTATTCGCAAAAGAGCAGACTTTTTAGCTGTCCGTACAGGAGAAAAACGACGTGGTCCTTTATTTTTGCTCGAAGTTAAATCTCGTGAACAAACAACAGAAAGAAAAGATTCTCTTTTTGCACGTGTAGGCTTCACTGTTACCCGTAAAAACGGTAATGCTGTGAAACGTAATCGTATTAAAAGGCGCTTGCGTGAGGCCGTGAGAGTTGGTGTAACAAACCACATGGAAGCAGGAACAGACTATGTCATTGTAGCGTACCGTGATGTGTTACATGCACCTTTTACATCCTTGATTAGTGAATTAAATCGGCGAATAAAACCAAAAATAAAACATCAGCAACAACAACAAGGGTGTACGGATGGAATATAACCGCAATTTCTTTATCGCTATTGGCTTATCTTTCGTAGTGCTCATCGCATGGCAATTTCTTCATGTTGCTCCCAAACAAGCAAAGTTACAAAAACAACAAGTCGTCACACAGCAATTGTCAAAACAACAATCAGCCCTTTCTACTACCACAACGGATTTTTCTGACGATACCTCAACGTATCAAGCTACATCTATCATCGAACAGCCCATGACACCTGAAATCCGGAAAGCTGTATTGGACAAAACAGAACGTATTGCGATCAAAACCAATGAACTGGAAGGCTCTATTAATCTTGTTGGTGCACAATTTGATGATCTTCACCTCAAAAAATATCGTTTAACAGTCGATAAAAAATCACCGGAAATCGATTTGCTAAATCCTAAAGGTTTCAAAACGACCTACCTTGCTGAATTTGGTTTTGCAAGTGCGTCTTTGCCAGCAAAAGCCTTGCCACAATCGGATACAAAATGGCAAATAGAGGGAAACAATACAATCCTGACTCCTTCAACACCCATCACTTTAATTTATAATAATGGACAGGGACAAATCTTCCGGCGGACCCTTTCTGTTGATAATCATTTCATGTTTACCATTGAGGATTCTATCAGCAATGAAAGTGATCAACCAATACATCTCTCGTCCTATGCTCGCGTTGCACGTGCTGCACCACCAGAACATACAAATGCAACCTATTTACTTCATGAAGGTATGATAGGTATTGCTGGAGATTCGCTCAAAACTGAAAAATATAAAACCTTAGCAGAGCTTGACCCAAATCCTGATAATGGGCAAAAGAGCGTGACTTTTTCCAAAGTAACAGGAGGTTGGATTGGTATTACCGATAAATATTGGGCTGTAGCAGTTATTCCCCCGCAAAATAAAGAATATACAAGCCGTTTTATTTATTTTGATCGTTTGCAAACACATTATCAGTCTGACTTGCTAGGGTCGCTTTTAACGATTGCCCCAAATGAAACAAAAACTGTTACAAATCGTCTTTTTGCTGGTGCAAAACAAGTTGAAATTATTAATAATTATCAAAATGACCTAAAAATCAAAAAGTTTGCTCTTTTAATTGATTGGGGCTGGTTTGATTTCATCACCAAACCAATGTTTTCCCTCATTGATATTCTTTATAAACAAACAGGGAATTTTGGTATCGCCATCCTTCTTGTCACAGTGCTCTTAAAAACTCTTCTTTTCCCTCTAGCCAATAAATCTTATAAATCTATGGCACGCATGAAGCTTTTACAACCGCGGTTGCTAGAAATAAAAGAAAAGTATCCCGATGACCAAACCAAACAACAAAAGGCAATAATAGATCTATATAAAACCGAAAAAATAAATCCCCTTGCAGGCTGTTGGCCAATGTTGGTTCAATTCCCAATATTCTTTGCTCTTTATAAAGTTCTCTATATCACTATTGAAATGCGCCATGCCCCTTTCTTTGGCTGGATTAAAGATTTAGCGGCACCAGACCCAACTTCTCTTTTTAACTTGTTTGGTCTCTTGCCATATACAACGCCAACATTTCTTATGATTGGTGCATGGCCTTTGATTATGGGAATAACGATGTTTTTACAAATGCGTATGAATCCCGCTCCTCAAGACCAAACCCAAGCGATGATATTCACATGGATGCCTGTTGTCTTTACTTTTATGCTCGCCTCTTTCCCTGTTGGTCTCGTCATCTATTGGGCATGGAACAATATATTATCAATCATTCAGCAAGGTATCATGATGAAGCGCCAAGGAGTTAAAATTGAGCTTTTTGATAATCTGAAAGCCATCTGGAGAAGATCACCCAAAAAAGAAGTGCATGAATGACAAGAGATTCTTCCCTTTCTGGAATTTTTTCTCGCAATTGGATTTTTATTCGTGGTGTACCAGCAATACGCTTTCTCCCCCCCGAAGGACCACCAGAAATTGCATTTGCAGGACGTTCCAATGTTGGAAAATCATCTTTAATCAACGCACTCGTCCAACAAAAAAGCTTAGCACGTACCTCAAATACACCAGGACGGACTCAAGAGCTTAATTATTTTGTCCCCGATGGATTCAGTGGGCAACTAGGAGACCTTCCCCCTCTAGCATTAGTAGATATGCCTGGTTATGGTTTTGCTGCTGCTCCTAAAAATCTTGTTGATGCGTGGACAAATTTGATTTTTAGCTATTTACGGGGGCGCACAACGTTAAAACGTGTATATATCTTAATTGATTCACGGCACGGAATCAAAAATAATGATGAAGATGTTCTTGCTCTCCTTGATAAAGCAGCTGTTTCTTATCACATTGTTTTGACAAAAAGCGATAAAATCAAATCAAATGCCTTGGAAAAATTAATTATGAGCACACAAACAAAGCTTCTTAAACGCCCAGCAGCTTATCCTGAGCTTCTTGTAACCTCTTCAGAAAAAGCTATCGGTTTAGAAGAATTACGTGCTGCCATTTTGCAAACCATCGCATAAGAGAACAATTCCTAGTCATTAGCAATTTATTAATTATAATTACTAGCAGCTACTAATGATCTTGTACTTCTAGTCAAGCATCTTTATAAAAATGATTACTTGAAAGAATTCTCTTCAACTCTATTTGATAGTGTAAATTATGCTGACACTTTTTCACTCTCCCCTATCCTCTGCCTCGCGCTTCATACGCCTCATTCTTGGGGAATATGGTGTAACCACTCAACTGATTGAAGAATATGAATGGGCAAGAAGACACGAATTTCTAGCCCTCAATCCCGCTGGTCATGTTCCTGTTTTTCTCGATGAACACGAGGTTCCATTATCAGGTCCTCTTGTTATCTGCGAATATTTAGACGAAACACATGGAAGTTTACGACAAGAAAATAAGCTCTTTCCAGAAAATCCTTTAGATCGTGCGGAAGTACGCCGTCTCAATGACTGGTTCTTAAATAAATTCGAAAATGAAGCAACGCGCCATATCGTACGAGAACGAATCCATAAACGTGAAATGCCACTTGCCATCGGCGGTGGTGCTCCTAATTCACAAATTTTACGCAATGCACGTGCCAATATTTTACCACATATGAACTATCTCAATTGGCTCTGTGCCTCTCGCGATAGCTTAGTCGGTTCTGCCTTGTCCTATGCAGATCTAGCAGCAGCAGCTTCTATTTCTGTACTTGACTTTCTAGGGGAAATTGACTGGGAACAATCTCCTGCTGCCAAAGACTGGTATATGAGAATTAAATCACGCCCTTCTTTTCGTTCTCTTTTAACAGATCGCGTCCGCGGAATTGTTGCAAGTGCTCACTATGCAGATCTTGATTTCTAGCCTTCTCTCACAAACAAAAATAAAAGTGATATTTTATCTAAAGGATATTTATAGTTTTATGAATTTTTATGCATGCGTATAAACAATATAATAATACATTGATTTATGATCGTATTAAACAGAGAATAAAACCCATTATAATTGAATCACAAAAATCACTTTCTTATCGTGTCACAAAAAAAGATTAGCACAGGAATAAAAAATATTTAAGAAAGCATTTTAACGACTCTCTTTAAATACAAGAGCTGTAGCATCATTAGAAGCTAGGCAAATAAAATAACAATACTTAACGCATGTTATCCTCAAGTCTCCCCAATATATGAAAAAACGCATTGCATAACATATATACTATTTGCTCTATAATAAAAAAATCCTCATCATGCGTTTTTACAACATAACAATTTTTTTAACTGACTTTCCTAAAAGATGAAGAATCCGACCAACTCTCGTGTGAAAACAATCCAACTTCTTGTTAGCCCCTTGTTTTTATCCCCTTTTACGTGATTTTATTTATGGATAACATATTGATATACAATGATAAATAATCGTTTTTTTACCTTAATCATCAATTCCAAATACCTTTTTCTCATTACCTTCATCACATTTAAAACAATCAAAATCGCTTTCTTATGCGTCACAAATGGAATTGGTAAATGAAAGAATATTAAAGAAAAGAATGAAAATGCCTAAGTGCCAAGAATTATTAAAACATTAAAGGCTACAAAACGTATGATAATGCTAATTTTCTCTATTTATGAAGCATAAAGATAGTGGCGCAGAATAGATGTTATATTATTCATGGATACTCTCTCGTGATACCACTCACGAGCACTATCATAAAATAAGTTTAGAAGAATTGATAAATATTTCTTTAAGAAAAGCGCATGAATTGACAACATAGGTGTATTTTGTTTGGGAGATCTTGTTTTGCATGAAGAACGCTCCCCCCTTAAAGAACGAAAGAAACAAAAGCGTAAAGTAATACACAATCTCCTTTAGGTGTCATAAGCAAACCTTACTTAGGAATATTCATCACACACTCTAACGAAAAACATCTCTATTTAAATTTGTAGATCTTATATCACTTACTCTAAACAACAGTATTTTACAGTACAACAAGATAAATTAAAGCAGGAAAAAAATTTTCTATAAAGAAAAAGAACCATTGGAAAGAAGGCAAGAATTTGCCTATACTGCACAGTAAAGTATCATAAGGAGATAAAAATGCGCCTTACAGTTGTTGGTGCAAATGGAAGAATGGGACGTGAACTCATTACAGCAATCCAGCAGAGGAAAGATGTAGAGCTTTGTGCTGTTCTTGTACGTAAAGGCTCACCGTTTGTAGGAAAAGATGCCAGTGCATTAATTGGTTCAGATTCTCTTGGGATTAGTATCACTGACAATCCCGAAAATGCCTTTTCTAATACAGAAGGTATTTTAGATTTTTCACAACCAGAAGCCAGTATTCTTTATGCTAACTACGCTGCTCAAAAAAGCCTTGTCCATATTATTGGCACCACAGGATTTAGCAAAACAGAAGAAGAAAAAATTGCAGATTTTGCGAAATATACAACTATTGTCAAATCCGGGAATATGAGCCTTGGAATAAATCTTTTAGCCAACCTTGTAAAGAAAGCCGCTAAAGCATTAGAAGCCGATGATTTTGATATCGAAGTTTATGAAATGCATCACGCTAACAAAGTTGATGCTCCTTCTGGAACAGCCCTTCTTCTTGGCCAAGCAGCGGCTGAAGGCCGCAATGTTATGCTTAAAAATGTGTGTGTCAACGAACGCAATGGTCATATAGGTAAACGCAAAAAAGGCGCCATTGGCTTTTCCTGTTCACGTGGTGGGACAGTTGTTGGAGAACACAGTGTCATTTTTGCTGGTTCCAATGAGCGCATTGTTCTTTCACATACAGCGCAAGAACGCTCTATCTTTGCCAATGGCGCATTAAAAGCAGCTTTATGGGCACAAAATCATGAGAGCGGTCTTTATTCAATGTTCGATGTTTTGGGATTGAACGATGAATTTTAAGTAATCAATAGAATAGAGGCAATTTATAATGGGACGCATACTTACACTAATTCGTCATGGACAAAGTGAATGGAATTTCAAAAACCTTTTTACCGGTTGGAAAGATCCTGATTTAACAGAAAAAGGTCATGCCGAAGCGATAGCAGCAGGAAAAAAACTGAAAGAATATGGTTTGAAGTTTGATATCGCTTATACATCAGCCTTACAGCGTGCTCAAAAAACCGCTCAGCACATTTTAGAGCAAATGGGACAATCAGATTTAGAAGTGATAAAAAATCCCGCATTAAATGAACGTAATTATGGTGATCTTTCTGGTTTAAATAAAGATGAAGTACGCCAACAATGGGGGCAAGAGCGAGTGCAAATGTGGCGCCGCTCCTATACAATTGCACCCCCGAATGGAGAAAGCCTACGCGACACCGGTGCGCGCATCTGGCCTTATTATCTTTACCATATCCAGCCTCATATTTTGCGCTCCCAAACTGTTTTGATCGCAGCACATGGAAATTCTCTTCGTGCTCTTATTATGGCGCTTGAAGGTCTCTCCGGTGAGGAAATTATATCTCAAGAATTAGCGACCGGCATTCCTATTATTTACACATTTAATCCGGATTCAACAATTTTATCAAAGACAGTCCTCACACCTTAAACTTCTAAAATCATGATCTCTCTCAAAAGTTCAATGCTATCGTTTTAAGCTGAAAAAATAAATTCTATAATTTTATTGACAGAGTTGCTTCATGCGCTTAGATGAATTTTATAAGCCCAGATGGCGGAATTGGTAGACGCGCAGGTTTCAGGTACCTGTGCCGTAAGGCGTGGAGGTTCGAGTCCTCTTTTGGGCACCATGTTCTTTTTTATCCAAAATAATTTATTGATTTTCCATATATTTTTTACAGTGAGGGACACGTAAATAAAAGTGAGGGAATAGGATTTTGCAACACGTCTCTCTAATTATTGCGAATCAAGAGTTCTTTTCGGGGTGGTTTTTTAGCAAAACCAGAGGTCCAAAGGGTCTCTAATTCTAAAAAGTCAAAATCCTTAAAAATCTCTCGAACCGCATCACAATCATTCAGACTCAAGACAAATTTGCCTTGTATGCTTTTGAGAACTTTTGCCATACTCACAAAATCATCTTCAACAAAATTCCCAGAGCTGTAACACTTCTTCTTCACAAGATAAGGCGGGTCTAGGTAAAATAAACTGTCGGGTGCATCAAATAGCTCGATAACCCGTTCCCACGACAAATTTAAGATCGTCGTATCAAGAAGCTTCTGTCTAACACGTCTCATCCTTGATAACAGCTTTTCGGGATTAAATGCTATAGGCTTTTTCCTTCCAAAACTAAAAGAGACATAATCTTTTTTCCCATACATCACACAACGTTGGAGAAACAAAAAACGGGCGGCTCTTTCAACTTTGGAAAGGCTTTCTGGTTCAATCGCCGCAAGTTCAAAAAACAACTGTCTTGAACAAACAAACCATTCTAGTCGTTTGGCTAAATCATCAAAGTCATTTTGAACGCATTGAAACAGATTCGTGATCTCTCCATTCAAATCATTAATGACAGAATATTTTGCTGGTCTTTTATTTAGGAAAATAACACCAGAACCTAAAAATGGTTCAACATAGGTTTCATGGTCAATGCTATTTAAAATCGGTATAATTTTCTTACGCAGATAGTGTTTACCACCCATCCACGCAAACAATGTTTGTGTAAATTCTTGTTTCATCATATTTTTAAAGGAGAGATTTGATATCTAACTTTTTGTTATCCATCTTTTAAGATGTGAGAAGCTATTTTCTATGGCGTCCACAAAACGGGAAAAATCTATTACAAACATAAAGACAATAAAGGCTATCAATTTCATGATGCGTGACATCATCTTTAAGCCTTGATAGGTCTCTATCATCTCGTGAAGGAGCTGTTGTTCTGT